>JAADFK010000026.1 GCA_013152925.1 Acidobacteriota bacterium
CGGGCGCCACAGCTGCCGCTGCCGGGCGCGGCGGCGGGGCGGAGGGAGGCTCCGGTGGCAGCGGCGGTGGAAGCGCCCGATCCACGGGAGGAAGCGGCGGCGGCACCTGTCCGGCGGGAAGCGGCCGGCCACACCCCCCACAGAAGCGGGCGCCTTCGGGCAGCTCGGCGTGGCACGCGGGACAGCGGGGCATCGTGTCTACGCTCTCCTCACCGTCGTGCCACCGGCACCTTTGGAACAAACGGAGGCGACACCAGGGTCTCCGAGGGGCCCAGGCCACGGCCGGACCGGACACCACGACGGCGGCGCGTCGTCGAACCGCGCGGACACGCTACTTCCCGGCCAGGACGTCGAGGTTCTCCTTGATCTTGAACAGCACCATGACCACTTCCAGGAACATGCGCACCAGGGCCAGCTCCACGAAGAAAACCACCGGGGAAAGGACGATCCAGATGAGCCCCAGGAAGGCGAAGCCCCACCGCGAGTACCTCAGACCGGTACCAAGGGATCCGATACCGGAGACCAGTGCACCCACCGCTCCGAGGGCGGCCAGGACGAGCCCGATGATGTAGAAGGCCTTGATCATCTTCGGCGTGACGAACGAGGAAAAGCTCAGATCGAAGAGGGAACGGACGAACCCCAGTTGCTTGACCGCGGCACGCTCCTTCCCGGCGGCGGCCGGCCCACTGGCCGCCACAGGAATCGCCGGTGTCGCCGTCGATGCCAGCAGCGCGGCGACCTCGGGCACGGCGGCCGGATCGGCCCAGCTCGCCATACCCTCTCTCCACACCTGGAAGGATGCGCCGGGATCCTGGGCCACCAGCCCGGCAATATCCTGGGCCGAGTAGGTTCCTGCAAGCTGACTGTTGTTCTTTGCAACGTGGAAGACAGTATTGGACATGGCACCCCCTGGACCCGTTTGTTCCAGACTAGGGGACCCCTCTTCCCGGGTCAACTCCGGCCAGCCCGGCGGCTCACGCTCTCAGGGCAAGAATGGCCCTCCACTCCCCGGAGAAAACGGCTGCACCGACAGCCGGCTCCCCTTCTGGAGCGGCATCATCCCCCGGAGATCGGGGACCGACCTGAGCTCGTCCCGCGTGATCATCTCGCAGACCGCCGGCACGGGAAGATCAGCCGGCCCGGGGAGAGCCCCGTCTGCAAACCTGCGCCATCCCAGGGGTGAGGTATTCTAGAGATTGGAATGTCGGCAGGATGCACGCGGTTCGTCAACATGGAGGTTCAAGATGAGTATACCGGCGAGCTATCAGCCCTTCGTCGATGACATCCACGGCATGATCGGATTGTGCGAGGGTGATTTCGAGCTGTTCAGGACACACCGCGAGTTTTTCGCGAGGAACAGCGCTGCGCTGATCGAGGCCATAGCCTCCGTCCTCATGACACACGCTCCGAGCCGCGCGACCTTCGAGGAGGGACGGGGTGATCTCGAATCCCTCAAGGGAAAGCTGGCCGCCTGGGTTGGCGAGCTCCTGGGCGCCCACGACACGCCGGAGTTCTGGCACCGGCAGTTCGTCATCGGCATCGAGCACATCGTCCGCAGGATCCCGAACCGGCAGATGGTCGGCCTGGCGACGAAGATCCGGGAGGTCCTTCTTCCCCTGATGCTCCAGGAAGCCGGGCATGAGGAGGGTCTTCGTCTCTACCTCGCCTTCCAGCGGATGCTCGACTCCGTCGTCGCCCTGACGACGACGCTGGTGGACGAGGGCCAGCGGCGGTGTCTCCTGGAGGCCACCGGTTTCAGCCCGAAGCTCGTGGAGAACCTCCAGGCCATCGTCTTCGAGAAGATCCGCGCCGAGCTGTCGCCTTCCGGTTGAACCGGTCCCTGGCGGGGCTGGAGGATGAACCTGCCGGCTTGCTGCCAGCCGAACGGCGAACACCACTTGGTACAATGGGAAACAGAATGAACGCTACCCCTTCCTGCCCAACGAACGGAAGGAGCCTGACCGACACGGCCCCGGAGCCGCCAGGTGCGGCGGTGTGCGTCGAGATCGGGTCCATGATCCGTGTGGAGATCCCCCGGGGGGAGGCCCGGGGGTGAAGAGGATCTCGCACGTTCTGGTGGTGGAGGACGAGCCGGTCATTCTGCGTGGCCTGACCAGGGCCCTCGAGTTGCTTGACGGCGTCCGGGTGACCGGTTGTCAAACGGCCGAGGAAGCGGCCCGGACGATCGGGCACGACGCCCCGGACCTCCTGATCACCGACATCAACCTGCCCGGAAGGTTCGGCCTGTCGCTGATCGGTGATCTCGAGGCCGCCGGGTTGTCCATCCCCGTGGTTGTGGTCACGGCATTCCGGAGCATCTACAAGGAGCAGATCCCCAGGCACGAGCGGATCACGGTGCTCGAGAAGCCCTTCCCCATGGAAACGCTTCACGGTCTGGTCAAGGAGCTCCTCGGCCAGCCGCCGGCGGAGCCGGTCAGCCCCTTTTCGCTGACCGACTACCTCCAGGTGGCGGCCCTCGGCCAGCACTCGGTACGGCTTCGCATCGTCCTGCAGTCGGGCGCCATCGGAACCGTCGATCTGGAACGGGGTCTGCTTCGTCACGCGGAGCTCGAGAGCCACCGCGGTCTGGCGGCGCTGGCCCTTCTCCTGGAGGCTGTGCTCTCGAGCATCACGGTGAACGCGCTGCCCCAGCTCCTGGAAGAGACGGAGCTCGACATTCCCGTCGACAGGGCCATTCTCGAGCTTGCCGTGGCCCGGGACACCGGCACGGCCGAGCATGCAGCGGCCACTGCGGACACTCGAGGAGAGGCCCTTGGGGACTTCGAGACGATCTACGCGCGGGCGGTGGAGGCCAGCCTGGTCCGCGACTACGAGACCGCCCTTGCACTCTTTCGCCAGGCCCTCGGGCTGCGTCCCGGCGAGGGGAAGGTCCTCCACAACATCAGGAGGATCGAGGCGATCCTCGACAGCGGCGGCCGCACCGGAGAGGGGTGATGGTCCCCGTGGGGAACGGTCCGGCCGCACCTGCAACACCTCTGGCGGCGGCAATCCATGGTTCCCATGATGGGATGCCTGCACCATTGGAGGACGGCGTGTCCCAGGGTGACACATGTCCCGTCATGAACCTCCCACTGACCAAGAGCGCCATGCGGCATGGATCGTGCAACAAGCGTGGACCGTATGATGAGACCACGTCCCTTTCCTGCTCCGTCAACCGGCTCTTCGCCCCGGCGCATCGTGGTGGCCATACCTCCCGGGGAGCTGCTGCTGGAGGTTGCCCTGAACCTGCTACCCCTCGCCGAGGCCGGCACCATCACACTGGTGCTCCAGCCAGACTACTCTGAACACGACCACGAAGATCCCGGCCTGGTGATCCGAAAGGCGGCGAACGCCGGGAGGCGCCTGGGCGGGTGCCTGCTCGAGGTCGTGGACCCCGACACCGGTGGGCACTCCGTGACGGTCCGCTGGGATGCGGTGGTCAGCGGCGGGCACTCGGTCGCCTCATGCCACCCAGACGGGGCAACCCGTGGCCACCCGAAACCCGCCGCGAAGACATGTCAGTCCGGAAACCAACAGCCATGAGACCCGTTTTCATTTCGTAGCGGAAACGGTATGATGCTGCGGCGTCGGTTCCTCGATACCGGAGCCCAAGGGAGGTAGACATGGACAGGATGGAAAGGCTGAATCAGCTGTTGAGCACGTTCCACACGAGCACCCCTGACATCGAGGGGAGCGCCGTGATCACCAACGATGGACTGATCATCACGTCCCACCTCCCGGCCTCCATGGAGGAGGAGCGGGTGGCGGCCATGGCGGCGGCCATGCTGTCGCTGGGAGACCGGACCGCCGGCGAGCTGCAACGCGGCGAGCTGGAGCAGGTCTACGTCCAGGGGGGCGAGGGTTACGTGTTGCTCCGGCGGGCGACGAGCGAGGCGCTCGTGCTCGTGCTGACAACGAAGAAGGCCAAGCTGGGGCTGGTCTTCCTGGACGTGGGGCGGCTGGTCAGTGGCATCGGCGAGGTCCTGTGAGGAGGCGATGATGGATCTTCAATCACTGTTCGCTCGGTTACCCGAGGAGATCCCGGGATACGAGGCGGCTCTGGCCGCCCGCTTCGACGGCACGATGCTGGGGAGCCACACCTTGGGTTCGCTGGACCTGGCCGGACGGCTGGGTGATTTCGTGGCCATGGCACGGAGCTACCACGAGGCCTGGGAGGCCTTCGGGGGGATCATCGCCATGGGCGGCAACGACGAGATCCTGGTGACCACCACCAAGCACTACATCCTCCTCCGTCCTCACCACGGGAAGGGGGTGTTCCTGGCGGTGGCCATCGCATCTTCCGGCAACATCGGGTACCTCCGGCTGAAGATGAAGCGGTACCTGGACGAGATCGTCCGCGGCTGAGGAGGCATCATGAACCGGATACCGGATCTCGCCGCCGGCGACGTGGACCTGTCCAGGCCCGTCTGTCTTTTCGAGGGAGACCACGCCGTCTACTGGGTCGGCTCGGAAGAACCCTCGCCCTTCCGGTGCAACGCCTACCTGATCGTCGATGGAGACCGGCGCATCCTGATGGACCCGGGATCCACCGTGCACCACTTTCCACAGGTCAGGAAGCGGGTGGAGCAGCTGGTTCCACCCTCCAGCATCACGGAGATCATCGTTCATCACCAGGACCCGGACCTCTGCGATTCCCTGCCCAGCTGGCTCGAGCTGGCGCCCCAGGCCCGGATCGTCGCGACGCCCCGGGCCAGGGTTCTGCTCCCCTACTACGGGTTTTCCGCCGACGTGGACTGGCTCGACGTCTCGCCGGAGGACTCCACGACCCTGGACCTGGACCACGGCTCGCTGGTGTTCATCACGGCGCCCTTCCTCCACTTCCCCGAGGGCTACGTCACCTACGACGAGGTCAGCGGTTTCCTGTTCTCCAGCGACATCGGCGCCGCCATCGAGAAGGACTGGCGGCTGGTGGCCACCGACTGGGAGCGCCACTGGCAGACCATGATCCCGTTCCACATCTTTTACATGGCTTCCAACAGGGCGCTCAAGGGCTTTCTGAAGAAGATCGAGCCCTTCCCCATCACGGCGATCTGTCCTCAGCACGGCTCCATCATCCCCGAGGCGCACGTCCCCCGTGCCGTGGATTCCCTGAGCAACCTCCCCTGTGGGCTCGACCTGCTCTATCCGGCGAGCAACATCGAATCGGTGCTCTCGGAAATCCTGTGAGGTGAACATGAGCACCGCACGAATCGCGATCTGCAGCCAGAAGGGCGGCGTCGGCAAGACGACGCTCGCCCTCAACCTGGGTCTCGCCCTGGCCCAGCTGGGCCACCGGACGGTGGTCGTGGAGCTCGATCCCCAGGAATCCCTGGCCGCATCGCTGCTCCAGCCCGGCGGTTCCGTGGTGGGGCTCCATCAGGTCCTCCGGGGGACGGCGACCGTCGGAGAAGCTCTCCTCAAGACGAAGATCCCCGGTCTCGAGCTCCTCGGCGTTGGAGAGGTCGATCCCATGACATCCTGGGATTTCCACGCCATCGTCAGCCAACCGGGGGTGCTCCCACGCACCCTGAACGAGATCGGAGACGACGCGCTGATCCTGATGGACTGTCCGTCGGGTCTTGCCGGAGCGACCCTCGGCGCCCTGGGCGCGGCGACACATGCCATGATCCCCATCCAGGCGGAGCCGCTGTCCATGCGCTCTGTGGAACGGGTCCTGAACGTCATGGCCCGGATCCGGGAAAACCAGAATCCCGCTCTGGCCCTCGCCGGCATCGTCCTGATGATGTTCGACCGCGACGTGGACGCCTCCCTTGAGGTCGTCCGGACAGCCTGGCGCGACCTCGATCCCGAGGTCTTGTTCGAGGCCATCGTTCCAAGGAACCCCGTGTACCTGGAGGCCAGCCTCCACGGGGTTCCCGTCGGGTTCATGGCGCCTGGGATGCACCCCGAGGGCCGGCGCTTCCAGATGCTGGCCACCGAGCTCCTCGGTCGCCTGGCCAGAGAGGAGGAGGGCCATGCCGGTCCCGTCCAGACCCTTCTTTGACCTGAGCGCCGTTTCGCAGCTGAGCCGGGCGCTCCGCCGGGCTGCCGCGCCTTCCGAACGACCCCTCCGGCCCGCGGCCACGGTGGAGCCACCCGCCGCTCCAGCACCACGGACGCTGGCGGAGCCACCCGCCCTCGGTCCCTTCCACAAGCCCGAGGTCCGGTATGCCGAGGAGCTCTGGCTGGCTCTCCTCGGCTGGATCCGGGAGGGGCTCGGCGCCCGGGGCGTTTTCGCCCTGGACATGCGTGGTTTCTTCATCGCCGGCGTCGGTGACACGAGCTCCGTACCGGCCGAGGTCCTGATGGCCTCCTTCACCTCGGTGGCCCAGCTGCTCGAGGCCTACCTCTCCAGTGACCGCCCCCTCTCCGAGCTCCTGATCGTGGCCGAGCAGGAGCCCCCGGTAACGGTCTTCACGGTGCCGTGGGAGAAAGAGGGCATCTTCGTCGGGTTGTATGGAGGACGATCACCGTCCGAGCAGGAGCTCGAATACTTGCGACAGACGATCCATGAAGAGCTGGGAGGGTTCGCCTCGGAGCCGGCCACGCACTGAGGAGCGTCACGGGGCGCCCACACCGCCGTCCGGATCGCTTTCCGGTCGCTGATCAACCGCTCTGGACAACCAGCTCGAGAAGCTCCTGAACGGAGGACGGCATCGTCTCGGTAATCGCCCAGCCCCGCGGGAATCCCTGCCATCCGCCGGACCCTCCCGGCGGCGGAACGGCCAGTACAAGGGGAGGTGGCTGCAAGGCAGCCGTTGCCTCGACGATCTCGGCCGCCGGGCCACGGGGCACGGCGGAGGGGCCGAGAACAACCGCCGTGGCCATGGGGAGAAACGCCCTGGCCCGGAGCCCAGCGAGCCCGCTGAGCTGGTGAATGTGGAGCAACAGGGTCGCCTCCAAACAGACGATCCGCAGGGAGGCCGAGCCGACACGGTGCAGCTCCGATACGAGCTGCTCCCGGGGCCGGTCCAGCAGATCACCACTCATGCCGCCGATGAGCTCGTCGAGGAAACCCTGCCAGCGTTCCGGATCCACGCCCACCAGGACGTGGAGGATATCGGGCGGGCGTCCCATGGCCGTGGCGCGGCGAACGAGCTTTGAACAGACAGCCTCCAGGCGCCTGTGGGACGGATCGCTCGAGATCTCGGGCTCGGGGGCCACCCGAGCGGGCACCCCGGGTTCCGTGTGGAGCAGGCCCGCTTCCATCAACAGGGCCGTGGCCAGGCGCGCCTGTTGTGGTGCGACTGACATGGACCGTTCGAGCCCGGCCAGACTGGCGCCCTGATTCCTGCGGTACCACTCGAGGACCGCCCCGATCTCGCCGCATTCGCTCTCCGGAGGCTCCGCCGGTTCCCCAACTCCAAGAGGCGCGTCGTGAGGGGGCAGGAAATGACGGCGCCGTTCCAGCTCATCTTCCAGCCAGGCCATCAGCATCAACGTGCCATCAAGGCTCAACGGCTTCCCGTCACCCGCGGGAGCTTCCGCCGGCCGTTTCACGAGCCGGAAGCGGCCCTCGCGGCGCTGCAGGAGAATGAGCAGGGCCGCCTGACCATCGAGGTTTCCGCACCGGGCCCAGGCAATAGCGCCCGCGCTGACGGCGATGTTGCCCGGGGGCGTTCCCGTCAGCTCCAACACTCCCGTGAGCCCCGAGATCAGTGCTTGCTGGAGGATGTCGCCGGCCGCCAGATCCCCCAGCTTCCCGGAGAGGACGGTGCCGGGGTCCTCCCGGCTTCCATCGATCAACCTGCGGAGCCGGATCGAGAGCTCCTCCGGCTCGAAGGGTTTGGTCATGTAATCGTCGGCACCTGCCTTGAGGCCGCGGATTCGATCGGTTCCGGCGTTTTTCGCCGACAGAATCATGACGGGAATCCGCCGCGTGGCCGCCTGGCTGCGAAGGAGCTCGAGCACCTGAAGACCCGGAAGCCGCGGCATCATCAGATCGAGGACGATGGCGTCGGGTTGCCGCTCCGCCGCCAGCGATACGACGCGCGACGGGTCGGAACAGGCGATGACATCGACGTCCTCGCGCTCCAGGATGGCGCCGATCAGTGTCAGCATCGACGGGTCGTCGTCGACCACGAGCACGGTCGCATTGTTCGCCATGGTCTCCATCCTCCACGTCGTGCCGCCGGCCCAACACAGCGACCCTGCCAGGCCCACCGTACGCTCCCCAGGCCGTGCGACATGCACGTATTCCCGGCGGCGTCGCCCCAAGATGAACGTGCCGTCCCGGGAGTATACCAGGAACTGGTATCAACAGGAAACCTGGCGCCAACATCCACGTCTCGGCCCTGGGAGACTTCGAGCGGCGCCGCTATGGCGGGGAGATCCCTCCACTCCCTCGCTTCGCTCGGTCGGTCGGGATGACAGGCGGTGGATGGGTTGCTCGGTCGGTCGGGATGACAGGCGGTGGATGGGTCGCTCGGTCGGTCGGGATGACAGGCGGTGGATGGGCCGCTCGGTCGGCCGGGATGAGAGGCGGTGGATGGGCCGCTCGGTTCATCGGGATGTCGGCAGGGAACGAGCGAAGCAAGGCCCCGGCACAGCACGCTCGGAACCGTCGGACAGCTACCGGGGAGGCTCCCCCCCAGGGCGTGGAGGCAGACCCGGCGTGGACGTGCGCGTCCAACACCGGGCCGGCCGAACGCCCGTGAGGACCGAGCAAAGCGAGGCCCCTGGCGGCGTCACCGCCTCGCCCGACCTCGTCCCACGAAAAACGCCGCCCGTTCAGGCGGCGGCTCTTTTCAAAATGGTCGGGACGCGGAGATTTGA
>JAADFK010000027.1 GCA_013152925.1 Acidobacteriota bacterium
ACGTGGAGCAGTTGAGGTGCAGGGCCACGGCGAGCTCCGTGTCGCCCACAGGCCCGCCGGCCCCGTCGAGCCACTGGACGTAGAGCCCCGTGTGACGCTGAAACTGCCGCCACTGGAGCATCTGGAGGGCGGGCGCCGTGCCCGAATCCTCCACCAGGAGACCCTCGGGGCTCTTCCACCACGCCCCCACCCTCAGACGCTCCCCCGGAGAGACCGTCACCGGGTCGGCCGCCCAGGCGGCCCAGCCGGACTCGTCCTGCGAGCCGCCCGAAAGCTCCAGCGCCCAGCTCCCCGAGCGGGCCGATGCTTCCGTCAGCATCCCCTGAACGCCGCTGCTCTGAACCTCCCGCCATCCGGCAAGACCGTTCTCGAAGCCCGGGTTCGGGAGAAGGTCCGGCTCGAAGGCCGAGCCCGCCGCGCTGAGATCCCGGAGCACCAGCAGCGGCGCCGGCGAGCCCGCCAGCTCGGTCTCACCGATCTGCACCGAGCTCACCTGCCCGTCCGCAGACAGCCCGACGGCCAGTCCATCGGCCGTCCGGATCTCCAGCTCCTGGCCGCAAACCCCGCCGGCAAGGAGCACCGCGACACCGAGTATCCACACGGCGACGCCACGTCCAGCCCCACCACCCCCCGCGCGATCCGCGCATGCACGACGCCGGCGCCCTGTTCGTTCCGATCCCATCGCATCCTCCCGTCCAGGGTCTCCCCCCTACGACGCAGCTCGCGTGCCGATCGTTGACGTTCGTGGAGGATCCGCAGCCCTGCCTCCCACGCCACCCCCCGTTGGAAGGACGCCCCGGAGGTGAGGGCCCGGCCGGAACCCGTGCGGCCGGCCGTGGTACCGTTTCCGGGTGAAGATCTGGCTCTCGCGATGGGTGTGCGGCGCCGTGGATGACAACCTCGGGCGCTGCGAGGCGGAGACGGCGGAGGCGGAGGCGGCCGGCGCGGAGTGGGTCGTCTTCCCCGAGAGCTTCCTGCACGGCTACACGCGCAGGGTGGAGCCCGGGCTGGTGCGGGAGCGTCTGGCGAGGATCTCGGCGGCACACCCGCGGATCGTCCTCTTCGCGGGCTCCTTCACCGAGGAGCGCCGCAACCGGATGACGGTGTGGCGCGGCGGGCGTGAGCTGGCACGCTACGACAAGGTGCACCTTTTCCCGCCCAACGGGGAGCTCGAGATCTGGGAGCCCGGCGACCGCTACGTGGCCGTGGAGCTGGACGGAATCCGCGTGGGTCTCGTCAACTGCAACGACCTGCGCTTCCCCGAGCAGGCGCGCGCGCTGCGCCTCGACGCCCGCTGCTCGGCACTGGTGGTGGTGGGCTGGTGGCCGTGGCGCAGGGACTGGGTGTGGCGCACCCTGCTCCGTGCCCGGGCCATCGAGAACGCCGTCTGGGTGGCCGGCTGCTCGGTCATGGCCTCCGAGTGGCCGGGAGAGCGCTTCGCGGGGGCGGGCAACCACGTCTTCGACCCCCACGGTGAGCCCGTGCGCACCGCGGACGATCGTTCCTACGAGCTCGACCCGGAGCGCGCCGCGGGCATCCTCGTGGATCCCCTGGAGCTCGCCGTTGCCATCGGCCGGGTGGAGGTCCTGGGCGCCGGCCGGGAGTGAGCCCGGCCCCCGCCGCCGGCGCCCGCCACATGGCAAAGCCACGGCAGACGGCCAACCCACCGGCAGCCCCGCGGAGATCACCAAGGGCCGAAGACGCTCGCGGCCTCAGTCCGCGGGGGCGTAGAAGCAGCGTTTGGGGGAGAGGACCTTGCCCTCGTCCTTGAGCTGTTTGATAGCCTTGGAGACGAGCTTGGAATCGACGTCCAGGGCCTTGGCCACGTCGCCCGGACGGACGGGCTTGCCGGCCTTCTTCATTTCGGCGAGAACCGTGTCTTTCAGATCGGGCATGCAAACCTCCTTGTTGCGCATTCCTCTGGGGAAAACATGGCGAAGCGCCGTTTCATTTCCACTGCCAAGCACGGGACCGCTCAACATGCCGGCTGGCCCGGGGAGTCTGTTCCACCGATGGATCAAGGATCTTCCGGAGCCTCCGCGCGACGCCCCGGAGCGGCGTGTTCCTTGCGCCTGGCCGGGATGGGACACATACTCTTCGACGGGGGTGAACGCCTTGAACCGAGCCGTGCTCGACCTGCTGGCGCGGGCGGCCTCGGCCAACCCGGAGACCGCCTTCACCATCGACCTGTGGGACGGGACAAGCCACAGGTTCGGGGAGGGTGAACCGGCGTTCGGGATCCGGTTTGTGACCCGGCGCGCCCTCCGCCGCACCCTGGCCAACGGCTTTCTCGGCTTCGGCGAGGGGTACATGGCGGGGGAGATCGAGGTGTCCGGGAGCTGGGACCGCCTCTTCGCCCTCGCCATGAGCGCCGACCTCGGACGCGTGCGGTTGCCGGGATGGGCGCTCCTGCGGTACTTCCTCCAACGGATCGGAAGCCGCAACTCCCGCCGGCGCGCCCGCCGGAACATCAGCCACCACTACGACCTCGGCAACGACTTCTACAAGCTCTGGCTGGACGGGAGCATGACCTACTCCAGCGCCTACTTCCGCGCCCCGGACGCCGATCTCGAGACAGCCCAGCGGGACAAGCTGGAGCTGATCTCCCGCAAGCTGGGCCTGAAGCCCGGGCAGACGCTCCTCGACGTGGGCTGCGGCTGGGGATCGCTGGTCCTCCACGCGGCCAGGCATCACGGGGTCCGCGCCCTCGGATGCACGCTCTCCGGAAGCCAGGCCGAGCTCGCGCGGGAGCGTGTCCGGCAGGCGGGCCTGGAGGACCGGGTCGAGATCCGTCTCGCTGACTACCGTGAGATCACCGGAACCTTCGACCGCTGGGTCTCCGTGGGTATGGCCGAGCATGTGGGCAAGGCCTACCTGCCCCGGTTCCTCGACCACGTCACCGCCCGCCTGCGTCCCGGCGGCCTGGGGCTGCTCCACCTCATCGGCAAGGACCGGCCCGGCTTCGGCGACCCGTGGACCCTGACGTACATCTTCCCGGGTGGCTACCTGCCCAGCATCGACCGGCTGCTCGCGCTGATGGGACGACGAGACCTGCGCACCATCGACGTGGAGAATCTCCGGCCGCACTATGCGCTGACCCTGGACCGGTGGCGTGAGCGGTTCGAGGCCAACGTGTCACGGATCGAGGCCATGTACGACGCCCGTTTCGTCCGGATGTGGCGCCTGTTCCTGCTGTCCTCGGCTGCGGGCTTCCGATACGGCGACACCCGGGTGTTCCAGATCCTGTTCTCCAACGGACCCTCGGACGAGGTTCCGCTGACCCGCGAGGGGTGGTACGCCGCCGAGCTCCGCACGGCACGGCCCCGGGCACGGCGGGAGGCGCCGACCGCACGGCCGGAGCTGGCTGTGACTGCCGCTGCGGCCGGCCGCTCCCGCCCCGGCCGCGAACGCGGCCCTCACGGCTACGCCGGGTAGAACACCGGGCCTCCCGTCCGGTTGCCCACGATGAAGGCGCAGGCCAGCACGGGCCAGGTCCTGGGACCCGGGCTTCGAAGGAGAGGCGGACGATCGCGGATGGCGCACCTTCCTCGCGGGCCAGCGCGCGGTCGAGCTGCCCGAGGGAGCGGGCCGGCGCCTGTCACAGCTTGAGCGTTTCGTTGGGGCTTCCCTGCCAGCCGGCCTTCACGGCACGTTGCGTCCGGTTGACGAAACCAACGCTCGTCCGGAAGCCCTCCGGCGGACCGCCCCGGGCGGACGCGGAACCGATGGCGAACAGGACGAGGACCCAGCCGGCCACGGGTCCTCGCTGTCCCATCGCGAGCTCCAGACGCCCGTACGGTCCCCGCCAGGCCTGCGTCGGATCGGCGCCGGGCAGGATCCCCGCCAGGTGGAGCCGGCACCTCCGGTCCGGCTGCACCCGCCGGGGACGCCCAGGCCTCAGGACGATGGCACATCCCAGCCGGCCAGGCTGCGGGACCTGGCCTCGAGGATGGCGAGGATCTCCTGGGCCCTCGCCGTGTGGAAGCGGTAGACAACCTCGCCGGACCGGTCCTCGCAGAAGATCGAGGGATCGATGGTGACGGCGAGGACCTCGGGGCCCTCCAGGGCAAGGCCCAGCCTGGCCAGGCGGGGATCGTCGAGCCGGACGTTGAGGATCCTGTGGAGATAGGCGAAGGCGATGAACCGCCGTTCGGTGACGGCCACGGCACCACGCCCGTGGGTCTTCTTCTGCCAGAAACGTTTCCCCGGCGCCCGGTAATTCCGGTAGTGCACGGCAATCCTGATGCCCTCGTCGAGCACGAGGAAACCCTCGTCCTCCAGGGTCTCGCGAACCACGGGCGGCACCCTGCCGATCCCGAGCAGGCGAAACAAGAGACCCGTGTTCATCGACGGCCGGCCCCCGTGGACAGCGACGGAAAGCTCAGTGCCGCCTCCGCGAGCTCCTGCTGCGTTGGGAGACGTCCGGTCCGGACCATGAAGCCCCGGAGGAAACCGCCGGCCTCCCGGTAGTAGCAGCGGTAGGTCCGGTAGACGGGCGTCTTCCGGCCCGCGGCATCGATCATCCAGTAGCCCCGCTGGGTGCCGTCGGGTTCAACCTCGTTGTTGTAGAGCTCCCAGTAGAGCACGAAGGGACAGCCCCATTCGAGGCCCGCCCGGATGACCCACCGGGTCCTCAGATCCGCCTCCGCCGCGCTGAACTTGATGGCGGGGTAGCCGAACTCGCCGATCCAGACCCGTTTCCCAGGAGGCAGGCCGGGCCGGGGCCGGAGGTGTGCTTCGATGAAGTCGAGGGCGGCGAGGAGCTTCGCACGCATGGCTGCGGCGGACCGGGGGTAGTTCGTGGTATCCCAGGCGGAGTAGGAAACGTAGTCCACGTCGATCCTCGGCAGCACCTCGGTGGTGGCACAGGGATCTCCCCGCATCCCGCGTTGCACCAGGTTGACCTCGGCGTAGCCGTAGACCGCCACGTCGCGGTGCGGGGTCTCGCGCCTGGCATCGTCGATGGCCCGCTGGCGCGTTTCGAGCCAGCGGATCATCCCCTCCACCGTCTTCGGGCGCAGCGGACGCTTCGTGTCGTAATCCCAGCGCAGGTGCCAGTCGCCCTCCCAGTGGCCGATGTAGAAGCGCTTGCCGCTCCCGCTGTAGGTCGCGAGCAGCCAGGCGGTCAGATCGTGAATCTCCCGGTAGACGGCGGAGGCCTCTGCGTCCGTGAAGCCGTCCTGGAAACTGGCCAGCGCCTGCTGGCTGTCGCCGCCGCGGTACTGGGAGAATGCGTAGGCCCAGAAGACGTAGCTGGAAAAGTCCATGTCCAGCACGGCCCGGACGGAGGGCTGCCGCTCCACGAGGTCCCGCAGGCTGCGGATGGAAGGGTCCCGCGGCAGGTGGTACTCCACGGTGCAGTACCGGGCCGTCAGGGCCATCTTCAGGGTCGTGGAGCCCATGGCCCGGATGACCCGGGCCGTTTCCAGCAGGCGGTCCTGGTCCGTGAACCCGTAGGCAGGAAGGATCGTCTGGGTGCCTGCCACGGTGTTGTACCGTCCCAGCTCCTTTTCCAGCGCCGGTGATACGCGGCCCGGGGCCGTGCACCCCCAGGACGCCACCGCAACCGAAACCATCAGCCACCACAGGCTGAACGTGTTGCCCGACCGGTTGCTCATCACAGGATTCTACAGCGGCTTCGTGTGAAAACCACGCCGGAAGACGGATGGCGACACGGACAAGCCCGCCCAGGCCGAACCCCGGACACAACCCGCCAGGTCGTGGCCGCGGGACAGCCCCCGGCTCTCCCCGTGCTACGATCCGTCCAAGCGTCCTTCCTGGAGGAGCCATGAGCCAGCAGATCTTCATCGCCGTCAACGGGAGCCAGCAGGGCCCCTACACCGTGGAACAACTGACGCAGATGGCGGCCCAGGGAAGCCTGCCGCCCGGCACCCTGTGCTGGCACGAGGGGTTGGCCCAGTGGACACCGGCGGAAAAGGTGATCCCCCTGACGGCGGCTCCGGCGCCCCCGCCGCTCTCGGCTCCCCCGGTGGCCGCGGCGGCGCCGGCGTCCACCGTCGCGGGCCGCGTCCACATGGAGATCGTCCGCTCGGAGCTCTTCCAGATGCCGAAGATCGTCCTGGAGAACGGCGAGGTGATCGTGGAGTCCGGCGCCATGCACTACATGCACGGTGCCATCACCCTCGACGCGAAAGCCCCGTCGGTGGGCGGTTTCGTCAAGTCCAAGCTGACACGCGAGAAAGCCGTCCGTCCCCGCTACCGCGGCACCGGGGAGCTCTACCTGGTCCCCTCCTTCGGGGAGTACCAGATCATGGAGCTGGCCGGGGAGACCTGGATCCTGGACAAGGGCGCCTTCCTGGCCTCGGAGGTCACCGTCGAGCTCGGGGTCTACACCAACAAGGCGTTCTCGGGCTTCTTCGGTGGGGAGGGTTTCTTCCAGACCCAGGTCTCGGGAACGGGCAAGGTGCTCATCCACGCGCCCGGCCCGCTTCAGCGCCTCGAGCTCGTCAACGATCTCCTCGTGGTGGACGGCTCCTTCGCCGTGGGCCGCACGGCGGGCCTGGAGTACAAGGTGGAACGGGCCACCAGCGGGCTGTTCAGCAGCTGGATCTCCGGGGAGGGCCTGGTCAACACCTTCCGCGGAACGGGCACCGTGCTGCTGGCGCCAGTGCCCAACCGCTACGTCACCCTGATCCAGGAGCTGGGGGGCCTGCGCAGCCTCATCCGCAGCATCGGGAGCAAGGGGTAGTCAGCCGCCCGCCACGAAGTGGGCTACTCTCGCACCGGCAAGAGGTAAAGGGAGCGGGGCTTGAGGCTCGCCCGCACGCGGCTTCCGGGCTGAAGGCCGAGGTCGTCGGCGGCGCAGATGGGCAGGCGGACGACGACCTTCAGTCCCTCATCGGCCTCGAGGGCCGCCTGGACGCGCCCGTCCAGGAGCAGAATATCGGCGATAGCCCCCTCCACGATGTTGGCGGCCACCTGCGGCCGGAGCGGCCGGCCCGGGTGAAGGAGCATGACCTCCTCGGGCCGGATGCCGGCGAGGACGGCGTCTCCCGGGGAACCGGTGCCGTCACCCGAGCGGAAGCTGAGCCCGGATTCTTCCAACCGGACGGTGACGCCGTCCTCTCCGGCCTCGACGACCCGTCCGCGCCACAGGTTCTCCGAGGCGAGGAAACGTGCGACGGCGATATCCGCGGGCCGGTCATAGAGCTCCCGCGGACTGGCCAACTGGTGAAGGTGGCCCTCCAGGAGGACGCCGATGCGTTCGCCGAGCAGGAACGCCTCTTCGCGGTCGTGGGTGATGTGCACGACGGTGGTTCGCCGTTCCCGGTGGAGGTGGCGGAGCAGGAGCTGGAGCTCCCGCCGCAGGTGGGGATCGAGGGCTGCGCAGGGTTCGTCCAGGGCGAGGATCCGGGGCCGTGTCAGGAGGGCCCGGGCGAGGGCGACCCGCTGCTGCTCGCCGCGGGAAAGGGTCTCCGGGCGGCGCCGGTGGAGGATCGGCTCGAGAGCGAGAACCCGTGTCAGGGTGGCGAAGAGCTCCGGGTCGGGTCGCTCGCCCCGGCAGTCGAGGCCCCAGGTCAGATTGGAGCGGATGTTGAGGTGGGGAAGGAGACCCAGGTCCTGGGGTACGTAGGCGATCCTCCGGTCGCGGGGATGGATGGCGGTCACGGGGAGGTCCCCCAGCCGGACCGTACCCGATCCGGGCTGGAACCAGCCGATGAGGGTCTCCAGGAGCACGGTCTTGCCGGCCCCCGAGGGTCCGACGAGCACGAGGTATTCGCCTTCGCGGATGTCGAGATCGACGGGGCCCAGGGAGAAGGCGCCGAGCTGGAGGCTGGCGCCGCGGGCGGTGAGCACGGCGCTCACGGCCGGCGCTCCCCGAGGACGCGCAGAGCCAGGAGCACGGTGCCGGCGGCCGCCACCAGAACCAGGGCCAGCTGCGCCGCCCCGGCCAGGTTCCCGGATTCCAGGGCCAGAAAGAGCCCGGTGGCCAGGGTCTCGGTACGCCCCGGGATGGTTCCTGCCACGGTGACCGTGGCGCCGAATTCGCCGAGGGCCCGGGCGAAGGCCAGGACCGCGGCCGCCAGCAATCCCGGGCGGGCGAGGGGCAGGGTGACGCGGGAGAAGATCCTGGAGCGCGAGGCGCCGTACAGCTCGGAGAGCCGTTCGAGACGGGGGTCGACGGCGGTGAACGCGGCCTCCGCGGAGCGGACCACGAGGGCGACGACGACGGTGAACTGTGCCAGGACCACGCCCGCCAGGCCGAAGAGGACCCCCAGGCCGTGGTCCAGCCAGACGCCGGGCGGATCCCGGAGGAAGAGGAGGAGGGCCGTCCCGACGGCCACGGGGGAAAGCATGGTCGGAACGTCGAGGATGGTGGTCAGGATGCGCCGGAGGGGGCTGCGGGTCCGCGAGAGCCACAGGGCGGCGGGCACGCCCAGGAGCAGGGCCAGCACGGTCGCCGCGGTGGCGGCGAAGACGCTGAGGCCCAGGAGCTGCCCGAAGGCGATGGGCATGCCCCCGGGCCCCGTGGCGGCGAGGCGCACGAGTGCCGTCAGGAGGAGCAGGAGGAAACCCACGAGCACGGCGGTGGTCGTGGCCGCCAGGCGGCCGGCGGGCGCCGGCGGCGGCGATGCGTCGAGGCCGCTGTGCCTCACCGTCCGGCCCGGGCTCC
>JAADFK010000028.1 GCA_013152925.1 Acidobacteriota bacterium
GGGGCGCCTCCGGCAAGCTCGCCGGCCAGCTCGGGGTGGCCGGCCTGCTCCAGAAGGGCGCGGGCCCGCCTGAGCATGGCCGGATCGGCGCCGTCGCCGGTCAGTTGCCGGAGCTGGGCCATGGCGTCTCCCGTGCGCCCCACGGCCAGGAGGGCCTGGACCAGGTTGAAGCGCGTTGGAACGTCGCCGGGATGCTGCTTCACGGCCCGCTGGAGGTGGGGAATGGCCTGCGCCAGGTGCCCCGTGTGGGCGGCGGCCTCGGCCAGCATGTTGACTGCGGCCGGCTCGCCCGGCCGCAGCTTCAGCACGGTTTCCAGCTCCTTGGCCGCCTCGTCCCATTGCTTCTCGTTGACCAGGGCGCGGGCCAGGTTGAGGTGCGCCGAGGGCGGCTGGGGATCGTAGTCCACGGCCCGCCGGAAGGCCTCGGTCGCCTCGCTGAGCTTGCCGGTTTCGGTGTAGGCGACGCCAAGGTCGTAAAGTGCGGCGTAGAGGTCCGGCTTGAGCTTGAGGGCCTTCTCGAGGTAGGGGATGGCTGCCTTCCAGTCCTGCTGGGCGAAGGCGATCCGGCCCAGGTTCATCCAGGCCTCGTAGAAATCCGGGAGCCTGTCAAGGACCAGGCGCGTCGCTTTCTCGGCCTCGAGGTAGTTGCCCTCGGAGATCATGCGGATGGCGCGCTGATTGGCCTCGTGGACCTCGATCAGGTCCTTGGGGTCGGGCCGGCCGGGCTCGATGGCCAGGGTGTCCTCGACGTCGCTCGCAAGGTACCCGAGGGACTGGAGCTTGGCCGCCGCTTCGCGGTCCGTGGCGGTATGAGATGCGGTGGCGGCCAGGGAGGCCAACCTGGTGTCGGCGTTGAGTGCGCGCTGCAGGCGGCGTACGGTGTCGCGGCGCCCTGCCAGCAGGTTGGCGGTCTCGCCGGGGTCCGTCGGGAGGTCGTACAGCTCGGACCGCGTGGTGCGGATGTACTTCCACCGGCCGTCGATCTCGCCCAGGAGCGGGTTGGCGCCGTAGCGGGTCGGCGTCAGGCTCTCGAAGTAGAGCGTGCGGTCCGCCTCCAGAGCGTTCTTTCCGCGGAGGGCGTTTGCCAGGTCGTGCCCCTGGACGGTGGCCGGGGCCGGGACGTCCAGGAGATCGCAGACGGTGGGAACCACGTCGATCAGTCCAGTGGGCCCGTCCAGCCGGGTTCCGGGGGGGATGCCGGGTCCGTGGAAGATACAGGGTACGTGGAGGGCCGGCTGGTAGACGAAGTAGGAGTGGGTGTCCTCTCCGTGCTGGCCCAGCTCCTCGCCATGATCCCCCACCAGGACGATGAGCGTGGTGGCGTCCAGGCCGTGGGCCTTGAGAGCGCCGAGGAAACGGCCCACCTGCTGGTCGGCGTAGGCGATCTCGCCGGTGTACGGGTCATCGGCGAACTTCGAGGCCCAGGGTGCAGGGGGGTCGTAGGGCTCGTGGGGATCGTAGAGGTGCAGGAAGATGAAGAAGGGCTTGCCGCCGTGGGAGTCCAGCCACCGTATGGCGTGGTCGACGGTCTCGCTGCCCCGCCGCTCCGTGCCGAAGTCGGTGCGGACGGGGTTGTCAAAATGGTCGTCCCAGGTGCCGAAGCCCTGGGAGAGGCCGAAGCGGTGGTCGAGCACGAAGGCGCTCACGAAGCCGGCGGTTTGCCAGCCCTTGCCCTGAAGGACCTCGGCCAGGGTTTCGGCGCTGTCCCGGAGGCGGTAGTTGAAGTTGTCGTGGACGCCGGTGACCGGCGGGATCATGCCGGTCAGGAGGCTGCTGTGCGCCGGCAGGGTCATGGGTACAGGTGTCGTCGTGTGTGCGAGCAGGGCGCCGCCGGCGGCCAGCGTATCGATGGCCGGCGTCACGCCACCCTTCATGCCGTAGCAACCCAGGTGATCGGCCCGCGTCGTGTCCAGGCTGATGATCACGAGGTTCCTGGCCCTGGGGGTCCGGTGGCAACCGGCGGCGGGAAGAAGGGCCACGGCCAGCACCAGGGCCGCGGCGGCGCCAACGGGAACGCTGCGAAGGCTTGCCATGGGGCGAGGCTATCACAGGCGGGCCGGCCGGGAGCGCTACACTTGGGTATTGACGAGCTCTCGGCGGGGAGACGGACGTGCTGACACGGACACTGGAAAAGATGGCGCTCGGCGGCCGGCCGGCCGGTTCGGCCGAGGGCCGGGAGCGTTTGGGCGTCCTGGAGGGCTGGGTCAGCGTGGCGGTCAACGTGGTGGTCTTTCTGGCCAAGATCATCCCGGGCCTCCTGATCGGCAGCGCCAGTCTCGTGGCCGATGCCGTCCATTCCCTCGGCGACGTGGCGACCTCGGCGGTGGTCATCTGGAGCTTCCGGGCCTCGGCGAGGCCGCCGGACAAGGAACACCCCTTCGGCCACGGCCGCATCGAGAACATCGCCTCCCTGATCATCGCCGTCCTCCTGTTGGTGGCAGCCGTGGAGCTGGGACGCTCGGGCGTGGGGCGCCTGGTGCATCCGAAACCCGTTCGTGCCAGCTGGGCGCTGCTGGGCGTGCTCGCCGTGACCATCGGGCTCAAGGAGTGGCTGGCACGCTTTGCCGGGCAGCTGGGAAGGCGGCTGGATTCCGGCGCTCTCAAGGGGGACGCGTGGCACCATCGCAGCGACGTGCTGGCCACGACGGTCGTCCTGGCGGCGCTGGCCGGGGAGCGGCTGGGCTGGCGTTTCCTGGACGGCGCCGCGGCACTGATCGTGGCGGGCTTCGTGGCATGGGCCGGCATCGCCCTGGTTCGTGCGTCCATGGATCCCCTGATCGGGGAGGCGCCCCCGGGCGAGCTCCGGGAGACCATTCGTTCATTGGCCTTGGCCGTGAACGGCGTCCAGGCGGTACACCACATCATGGTGCACGCCTATGGCAGGCTGTCGGTCATCTCCCTCCACGTGGAAATACCGGCGGAATGGGACGTGCTCCGGGCCCATCGCGTGACGGAGGAGGTGGAGGCGCGCGTTTCGGAGGCCCTCGGGGCCATAGTGGTGGTGCACATGGACCCGGTCGATCGCGCGCACCCGCTGTACCCCGCCATGGCCGCCCACCTCGACGAGATACGCGCGGGAATGGAGGGGTTTCGCCAGTACCACGATCTGCGTATCTCGGGGACCCCCGAACAGTGCACGGTGGCATTCGATGCCGTGCTTGACGGCCGGGATCGCGCGGATCTGGAAGCGGCGATCCGGGAGGCGGTTCGCGGGCGCTTTCCCCAGGTGGGCGAGGTTCTCATCGAGGTTGAGACGACGCTGGCGTACTGAGGCGGCCCGGCTTGCGCCGTGCCGTCGAGACACGTGTCCCGGGGCCGGCGCGGGTGGTGAGGCTCCGGGCTGTGCTACCTTCGAGTCGGCGTTCCGGGGAGTTGGATGGGCTGGGAAGCAGCATGATGAACGTGGCTCCAGCACCGTGGAGCGGATCTGAAGGGGAGATGGTGAGATGGAAGTTCCCGGGGGGCATGACAACCGTGGTATGAACGGATTCCTCCTCCGTTTCATCCACAGCGAGGTTTCCGGCAGCATCGTGCTGCTGATCTGTACGGTCATCGCCCTGGTGTGGGCCAACTCGCCCTGGGCCGGGAGCTACCAGCACATGCTGCACATCAAGGCGGGGATCAGCTGGGGCGGCCATACCTTCGAGCTCTCGCTCCACCACTGGGTCAACGACGGGTTGATGGTTGTCTTCTTCTTCGTCGTCGGCCTGGAGATCAAGCGGGAGCTGGTGGTCGGGCGGCTCTCCTCGCTGGACCGGGCCATCCTGCCGGTGACGGCCGCCCTCGGGGGCATGGTCGTTCCGGCGCTTCTCTACTACGCCATCAACCACGGGGGTCCAGCGGCGCGGGGGTGGGGCATCCCCATGGCCACGGATATCGCCTTCGCCCTGGGCCTCCTGGCCGTGTTCGGCAAGCGGGTGCCCATCGGCCTCAAGGTCTTCCTGATGGCGCTGGCAATCGCCGACGACCTCGGTGCCGTGGCGGTCATCGCCATCTACTACACGGAGAAGATCAACATGACGGCCCTGATCACGGCGGCCGTCCTCCTGGTAGCTCTGGCGGGCTTCATCAAGGCGCGGGTCAACCGGGTGGGGATCCTCGCGGTGGTGATCGTCGCGTTCTGGGCCGCTGTCCTGGTCTCCGGCGTCCACGCCACCGTTGCCGGCATCCTGGTGGCGTTTCTCGTTCCAGTCAAGGCCAGCATGGATCCGGACGAGTTCATCGGGGCCCTGGCAACGAGCCTGGACGAGCTCAAGGAGTGCGGTGACCTGTCGCGGCACAGCATGATCGAGAAGTCGACCCAGCTGGGCGCCATCGACAGGGTGTGGACGGCAGGGGCACGTATGTACCCCTCGGGCCTGGCCCTGGAGCACTACCTCCATCCGGCCCAGGCCTTCTTCGTCCTCCCGCTCTTCGCCCTCTTCAACGCCGGCGTGGTCATCTCCGGCGATGTGGGAAACGTGCTGCTGAGCGCCGAATCCCTCGGCGTCATCGTCGGGCTCTTCGTTGGCAAGCAGCTCGGCATTTTCGGCTTTTCGTGGATCGCCGTCAGGAGCGGGTGGGCCCACCTTCCGGAGGGCGTCACATTCAAACAGGTGTGGGGCGTAGCCTGCCTGGCGGGCATCGGGTTCACCATGTCGCTGTTCGTCAGCGATCTGGCCTTCAACGCGCCGGAGCTGCTGGCCGGTGCCAAGCTCGGTATCCTCGTCGCCTCGCTCCTGGCTGGCACCTGGGGAGCGATCCTGCTCTCCCGGTTCCTCCCCAGGGAGTAGCGGCCCGGTGGCCGGCCGAAGGGCCGTTCATCGCCGTTGCTGCAGAAAGCCCACGACGACCCGGGAGCTCAGAACGTCTGGCCGAGGAAGAAGTAGTACTGGTTGCGACCGCCTTCCCCCCAACCGACGGCCAGGTAGAGGGGCCCCAGGACGCTGTCGACACCCAGGTAGAGTGAGCCCGCCGTGTGGAGGGCCTCCCAGCCCAGAGGTGTGTCCAGAACGACGGCATTGCCGGTTTCCAGGGAGACGCCCAGGTACACGGGCATGGACAGGAACCCCGAGACGTCGTTCATCCGCCGGCGGATGTTGAGGCTCCCGAAGGCGACGCGGCCGCCGATGAGCTCGTCCGGGAAATAGCCGGAGAGCCGGAGGAAACCGCCCAGCGAGTACAGCGACACCGGGTTGCTGTTGGGGTGATCCATGTCGGTGTCCCCCAGGATCGTGGTGGCCTCGACGGTCAGCCTCCCGAAGGTGAAGGCGCCCCGCGCCCTGAGGGATTCCGCCATGTAGTTTTCCTCGCCACCGAGAGCGGTCAGCGATTGCAGGAGCTCCGCCCGGACCTGGAACCCTTTCCGGGGGAAAACCAGCCGGTCGGCGGTGTCCACGTTGAGCTGGAAACGGGCGGCCCCGACATCGGCCTTCGCGTGCGGGAGAATCGGAAGACCGACCAGGAGATCGCCGCGTGAGGTGCCGGCAAAGGCGCCGAGGCGGAGCTCCGCCCAGTTGCCCAGGACCCGGCCCATGTCAACGCCGATCGCCGCATCCTTGATGCGGTAGGTGAAGAGCTCTCGGCCATCGGCAACCACGTTGTAGTTGTTCTGCTCGGCAAAGACATAGGGCGAGACGAACCAATTCATCCCGCCGTCCAGGGGCTGGTACAGCTCCGCCCGGATCTTGGGGTGCGACCCGACGTTGAGGTCCAGCCGGTACTCACCCCCGAGACGGTTGATCAGGAACCGCGTGTACCGCACGCCGAGGTTGAACTTGGCCTGCCTGCCGATGTCCGATTCCAGGCCCAGGGCGAAACGCACCATGCCGGTCCCCAGGCTGCTCTCGCGGGTCCTGACAGTCAAGATCGTCTTCCCGTTCTTCTGGTTCAGGTCGTAGTCGGCGAGATCGAACACGCCGAGCCCGTAGATGTCCTGGAGGTCGACGGCCAGCTGCCGGGAGTCCAGGGACTGGCCGGGCTTCACATGGAGGTGGTCGGCGATCACCCTGTTGCGCAATCGGCTGTCATTGACCAGCTTGATCTCATCGACGACCGGCCCGGGCCCGCAGCCCACCCGGCGCCCCCTCCGCTGCTTCCACCGCTGGTACTCCTGGGGGCTGAGAGAGTACCGGCGCAATGCGGCGGCCGCGTCTCGGGCGGCCTTCTCACCGTCGAGGACCGCCTCGCGGGCCTTGTCGAAGTCCGCCGAGCTGATGTCCCCGAGGTCGGGAACGATCAGCACATCGCTCCGTCGGAGGGTCGTGATCTGGGCCTCGGTCGTTCGCCGGGTCAGGAGCGTGGACACCTGATCCAGGATGCTCAGCGCGGACTTCAGCTTGTCCTCGGAGGCCATGGGCGTGCTGATGTCCACGGCGATGACCACGTCGACGCCCATCTGCCGGGCCACGTCCACGGGCAGGTTGTCGGCGATGCCGCCGTCGACCAGGAGGTGCTTCCCGATCCGGACGGGTTGGAAGACGCCGGGGATCGACATGCTGGCGCGCATGGCCAGGGCCAGGTCACCGCTGGAGAGGACAACGGGATCGCCGGTGACGATGTCGGCGGCCACGCAGCGGAATGGCGTGGGGAGCTCGTCGAAGCTCCGGACGCAGGCGACGGGAAGGGTGAAGGTCCGCAACAGGTGGGTTATGGTCTGGCCCTGGACGGCCCCCTTGGGGATGAGCAACTTGCCCTTGCGTACATGGACGGTGGCCTTGACGTAGTAGCCGTTCTCGTCGCTCTTCCTTCGGAAGCTCAGCCGGTTGCGCGGCGGCCTGTCCTTGAAGGCCGCGTTCCAGTCGAGATCGTAGAGAATCTGGCGGATCTCGTCGGGGCTCTTCCCGCTGGCGTAGAGCCCTCCGACCAGGGCGCCCATGCTCGTGCCCGTGACGACGTCCACGGGGACGCGGAGCTCCTCCAGGATTTCGAGAACGCCCGCGTGGGCGGCCCCGCGGGCGCCGCCGCCCGACAGCACCAGGCCGATGCGAGGTCGGCGTGGAGGCGTGTCCTTTCCCGCCGTGCGGCCGGTGACCGGCAGTGCCACGAGGAGGAGTGCGAGGAGGACGGAGGGGCTGCCACGACGGGGGGAGGGCCCGGGCCTTCGCGTGTTCCGCTTGATTCTCATCATGCAGGCACCATGTTTCCGTCCTGATGGACTCGTGTTGTCGAAATCATGGTATCGCAGCGCCGGTGGGTCGCCAACCGCACCGGCTTCGGCTCACGGCAGAACGGCGCCGTGCTGGAGCTCCCAAAGCCGGCGGTAGAGGCCGCCGGCCTCGAGGAGCTGCAGGTGGCAGCCGCGCTCCACGATACGCCCCGTCTCCATGACGGCGATCTCGTCGAAGCTCTCCATGCGGACGAGCCGGTGGGTGACCATCAGGGTCGTGCGCCCGGTGACGAGGGTCTCCAGGGATGCCAGCAGCTCGTCCTCGGTGCCGGGATCGAGGTTGGCGGTGGGTTCGTCCAGGACCAGGAGGGCCGGATCCCGGAGGATGGCGCGGGCGATGGCCAGGCGCTGGCGTTGACCGCCCGAAAGGGAGGCGCCGCGTTCGCCGATCCAGCTGTCCAGCCCCGAGGGGAGCTCGCGGACGGTCCGGTCCAGGCGGGCGGCGCGGAGGGCGTCCCAGATCTCGGCCTCGGTGGCATCGGGGCGGGACAGGAGGAGGTTCTCGCGGAGGGTGCCGGCGAAGAGGTGCGTGGTCTGGGGGACGACACCCAGGAACCGGCGAAGGGCCTCGGCCCGGTACCGCCGGATGTCATGACCGAAGAGCTCGAGGTCGCCCTCCCAGCCTTCCCAGAACCTCAGGAGCAGGGCGATGAGTGTGGACTTGCCGGCGCCGCTGGGGCCGACAAGGGCCAGCCGGGCACCGGGGGGGATCTCCAGGCTGATGCCGTCGAGGACCGGAGCCGGCACAGCCCGGGCGGCAGCCCCATCCTCCGGCGGGTAGGCGAAGCGCAGGTTCCTGGCGAGCAGGACTGGAACGCCGGGGCGCGGGCCGGGTACGGGAATGGGCTCCGCAGGATCGGCCACGGCGGGAGGGCGATCGACGATCTCGAAGAGCCTGTGCGCGGCTTCCTGCTGGTCCTCGAGCTGCTCCGCCGCTGCGGGCAGCGGCTGAATCGCCTCGAATGCCGCCAGCGCCACCAGGCTGAGAACGGTCAGGGAAACCCCGTCGAACCGGCCGCCGTGGACGAGTGGGATGGCGGTGATCAGGAGGGCGAGAACGGCCAGCTGCGCCACGAGGCCGGTCAGGGCCTCGTCCAGGGCTCTGACGCGGCTGGCTCGCCGCTCGATGGCCGCCATCCGGCGTGCCGCGCCGGAGAGGCGCGCGACGGCCTCCTCCTGGCGGCCGGAAGCCAGGAGATCCTCGATCCCCTGGACCAGGTCTACCGACGCCGCGTGGAGGAGGGCAGCGGCGAGGCGGCCCTCTGTGCCGAATCCCCGTGAGAACCGGCGAAGGAGTAGAGGTACGACGATGCCACCCACGAGCATGGAAGCGACGAAGACGGCGGCCACAGAGGCGCCGTAGCGCAGGAGGAAGGCACCGGCCCCCACCGTCACGGCGAGGGCCACCAGGGGCGGGCCCAGCGCGCGCACGAAGAGTGTCTGGAGCGTCTCCACGTCCGAGATAGCCCGGGACAGCAGGTCGCCGCTCCGGGCCAGGGTCAGCCGAGCCGGCGCCAGGGGTTCCAGCCCGGCGTAGAACCAGACCCGCAACCGGGCGAGGATCCGGAATGTCAGGTCGTGGGAGATCAGCCGCTCCACGTAGCGAAAGAGGCCGCGCGAGATCCCGAAGAACCGGACCCCGACGATGGCCACCTGGAGCTCGGCGATGGAGGGGTGGAGGGCGGCCGAGGCGATCAGGAAGGCCGAGGCGCCCATCAGCCCGATGCCGGCGCCGACGGTGCCGGAGCCCATGAGGACCGCCAGGGCGAGCCGGCCGCGGGGAATCCGGATCAGGGCGACCAGGCGGCGGAGGGCGCTCATGGGGCGGCCTCGCCGGCGGCCAGTAGCCTCGCGTACTCGCCACCGAGATCGAGGAGCTCCCGGTGGGTGCCGTGCTCGACGACGCGGCCCTCTCTGAGCACGGCGATGCGGTCGGCTCTCCGGACCGTGGCCAGGCGGTGGGCGATGATCAGCACCGTGCGTCCCTCCATCAGGCGGGTGGTCGCCCGCATCAGGCGGGCCTCGAGCTCGGGATCCAGCTGGGAGGTCACCTCGTCCAGCACGAGGATCGGAGCGTCCTTGAGGAAGGCCCTGGCCAGGGCCAGGCGCTGTGCCTGGCCCCCGGAGAGCCCGAGCCCCCCCTCGCCGATGGGTGTGCCATAGCCCAGGGGAAGCCCCTCGATGAACTCCGCGGCATGGGCCGCCCGGGCGGCGCGCCGGACGGCCTCCATGGGGGCGTCCCGGCGGGTCAGCCGGATGTTGTCGGCGACGGTCGCCGCGAAGAGGTGGGGGCGTTGGGGCACCCAGGCAAGCCGGGCCCGCCAGGCGTCGGGCGGAACCTCCCGGAGGTCGATGGCGCCGGCGGTGATCCGCCCCCCGGTAGGGTCGGCGAAGCGGAGGAGCAGCCGGGCGATGGTGGACTTCCCCGCACCGCTGGGGCCCACGAGGGCCAGCTGCTGGCCCGGAGGGAGATCCAGCGTGATCCCCGAAAGTGCAGGCGTGGCCTGCTCTTCCCCGCCGGCAGCCGGAGCGTAGGTGTACGAGACCCCTTCGAAGCGCACATGGGGCACGGGTTCGAGCTCCCGGGAGCGATCGCCGGAAGTGGCCACCGCCACCGGCATCCGCAGGAGGCCGAAGAGACGATCCGCGGCGGCCACGCCCTCCATTCCCGCGTGGAAGTTGGCGCCGAGGCGGCGGAACGGGAGGTAGAACTCGGGCGCCAGCAGGAGGATGAGAAAAGCGGGTTCGAAGGCCATGCGGCCGTAGAGGAGGCGGAGCCCAACCTCGACGGCGATGACGGCCGTGCTGATGGTCGCCACCATCTCGAGGACGAGCGAAGACAGGAACGCGACGCGCAACACCTCCATGGTCGTGGCCCGGAAACGCTCCGTCAGGCGGGCGATCGCCGCCGCCTGTTCCCGGCTCCGGCCGAATATCTTGAGGGTCGTCAGGCCCTGGACGGCATCGAGGAACCGGGCGCTCATCCTGGACAGGGCGCCCCAGCGTCTCCGGCCCATGGACTCCGCGGCCCTGCCGATCAGCACCATGAATACCGGAATGACCGGCGCTGTCAGGAGAAGCACGAGCCCCGAGATCGGATCCCGGAGCGCGATGAACACGGCTACCAGCGCCGGGATTGCCGCCGTCCGGCCGATCTGCGGCAGGTAGTCGCGGATGTAGGCATCGACGGCCTCGATGCCCTCGGCCATGGCAGCACTGAGCTCGCCCGTTCGCTCGCGGCCCAGGACCAGCGGCCCGGCGGTGGTCAGACGGAGGGCCAGCCGCCGGCGGAGATCGGCCTTGACCGAGATGGCGGCGCCGCCGGCCGCCACGTTGGCCAGCCAGGTGAAGACAGCGCGGCTCAGGGCCGCGACGCCGAGGAGGATCAGGGGAGCCCGGACCTCGTCGAGGCCGTGGCCGCCGAGGAAGACCTGGGCGACAATGGCCGCCAGGCAGGCGGCCCCCCCCACGGTGGCGGCTGCCGCCGCCACCGACGCCGTCATGGAAACGATAAGGGGAGCCCTCTCTGTTCGGGCAACTTCGACAAGGCGCCGGTCCAGGTACATCAGCAGGATGATCCCAAACCCGGCAGGAAAACACGAGCCGGGAGGTGGTCCTCCCGGCTCGTGGGCATGGTCCTGGTGTGCGTCAGTACTCCAGCTCGGAGTCCACGGTCAGCCGCTTGCGGAAGATCCAGTAGGCCCATGCCTGGTACACCAGGACGAAGGGAACGAGGATCAGCGCCACGATGGTCATGACCTTGAGCGTGTACTGGCTGGAGGAGGCGTTGTAGATGGTCAGGCTCCACTCCGGGTTGAGGCTCGAGACCAGGAGCCGCGGGAACAGGCCGACGAAGAGGGTGATCACGGAGAAGACGATGGAAAGGGCCGTCATGACGAAGGCCCAGCCCTCCTTGCCGTTGCCGAGGAAATACCGCACGAGGATCAGGGCCACGACGGCCGCCAGGGGAACGACGCCGGGATCGTAGCCCATCCGCGTGAAGAAGTCGGTCGTCGTGGCCGCCAGGATGACGTAGACGATGAGCATGAGAACCGCAACGGGCCAGATCTTCTTGGCAGCTGCCAGCGACCGCTCACGGATCTCACCGGCCGTCTTCAGCGCCAGGAAGGTCGCGCCGTGGAGCGAGAAGACGGCCACGGCCGCCAGGCCGCCCGCCAGGGAGAAGGGGTTGAGCAGATCGAAGAAGTCGCCCGTGTAATCCATGGCGGCGTTGACGGGGAGGCCGTGGAGCAGATTGCTCATGGCGACCCCCCAGAGCAACGCCGGAACCAGCGAACCGAAGAAGATCGCCCAGTCCCAACCGTTGCGCCATCTGGAGCTGAGGTCCTTGCTCCGGAACTCGAAGCTGACACCTCGAACGATCAGGGCCAGGAGCATCAGCGTCAGGGCCAGGTAGGCACCGCTGAAGAGGGTCGCGTAGAAGTGCGGGAAGGCGGCGAACAGCGCTCCACCGGCGGTCAGCATCCACACCTCGTTGCCATCCCACACCGGCCCGATGGTGTTGATGATGACCCGGCGCTCCCGGTCGTCGTGTCCGAGGAAGGGCAGGAGCATGCCCACCCCGTAATCGAAGCCCTCGAGGAAGAAGAACCCGGTGAAAAGAACGCCGATCAGAATGAACCACAGGGTGTTGAGATCCATCTTCCACCTCCCCTCAGGCCATCTCGCCGGTCGCGGCCGGCTCCGCAGCTTCCGTGATGCCGGCCTTGGCGTACTTGGTCAGGAGCTTGACGTCGAAAACGATCAGGATCGCGTACAGCAGCGTGAAGGTGATCAGCGAGAAGGCTACCGAGCCCGCTCCGACGGTGTTGGACACGCCATCCGCTACCTTCTGGAGGCCGAAGACGATCCACGGCTGGCGCGCCATCTCGGTGAAGATCCAGCCCGTGCTGTTGGCGATGTAGGGGAGGAAGAGCGCCCAGAACATCCACCGCATCAGCCGGGGCGATTCCTCGAACGTTCCCTTCATGCTGGCTCGGAGGGACAGGAGGCCCAGGAGCAGCATGAGGAACCCGGCGCCAACCATGATCCGGAAGGTCCAGTAGGAGATGGCCACCGGGGGAACATACTCGCCCGGTCCGTACTTCTGGACGTACTCCTCCTGGAGGTTGTTGATTCCCTTGACCTCGCCGCTGAACCTGTTGTAGGCGAGGAAGCTCAGGGCGCCCGGAATCCGGATGGCGAAAACGTCTCTTCGCTCCTTCTCGTTGCCGATGGTGAAGAGCGACATTCCCGCCGGGTTCTCGGTCTGCCAGAGTGCCTCGGCGGCCGCCATTTTCATGGGCTGGATCTTGAACATGTACTGGGCCTGGGCGTGGCCGACGAGAATGACGGCCGCCGTGCCGATCAGCCCGTAGACGGTGCCCCAGCGGAAGGAGCGGCGAAAGATATCGGCCCGCGGCGAGCCCTTGAGCAGGTGCCAGGCGGAGATCCCAGCGACGAAGAACCCCGCCGTCGTGACGGCCGAGGCGAACACGTGGGGCCATTGCACCCAGAGATGACCGTTGGTCAGGATGGCGAAGAAGTCCGTCATCTCCGCGCGCCCGTTGCGCAGTGCGTAGCCAACGGGCTGCTGCATGAAGGAGTTGGCCGCGAGGATCCAGAGAGCCGAGAGGTTGGAGCCGATGGCCACCAGCCACATGACTGTCGCATGGAGCCTGGGCGAGATCTTGTCCCAGCCGAAGATCCAGACGCCGAGGAAGGTGGATTCCATGTAGAAGGCCAGGAGCGCCTCGATGGCCAGCGGGGCACCGAAGATGTCACCCATGAAGCGCGAGTACTGGGACCAGTTCATGCCGAACTGGAACTCCTGGACGATGCCCGTGGCGACGCCCATGGCGAAGTTGATGAGGAAGAGCTTTCCCCAGAACTTGACCATGGCCTTGTAGCTCTCGTCGCCACTGGTGACGTACTTCGTCTCCATGATGGCGAGGAGCACCGACAGACCAAGGGTCAGCGGCACGAAGAAGAAGTGGTACACGGTTACGATGCCGAACTGCAACCGTGCGAGGGTCAACGCATCCATCGGCTACCTCCTTTTTCTCCCAAGGAATAGGAAACCTCGGCCGGTGGTCTGCACCGGTCGAGGGTCGATGCTGCGGCCAGAGCCCTTGCGGATCTGGACACTCACTGCTCAGATGATCGATGGAGCACATGTTGGCGGGATGGAGTTGGTGGCCGTGGACTCTCTGAAACGCGGGGGTTTGCGGGACCTCAATCATGGCCACCAGCGTTCGGCCTCCCAGCTCGACTGGCGCGGAGTATACCACAAAGAACCGGACGCATTCCTACCAAGTCGTGCATCGGCACCGTGGGGAAGCGTATACTCTCGCGGTATGCTTGATCTCGACCATTCCATGAAGCTGCTAGGAGGCATTCCATGACGTTGAACCGTTTCCATCGTACGATGATCTCCCTTCTGTGCGGCCTGGTGCTGCTGAGCCCGGCGGCCGCCGTCTTCGGGCAGGAGACCGCTCAGAAGACAGCGCCGGCAACCTCCGCGGCGCCGCCGGCCGATGCCGGGAGCTCCAAGGTGGTTGCCACGTACTCCCTGGGCGAGATCACCCAGGCGGAGGTCGATCGCCTGATCGGCGTCCAGCTGGCCCGGCTCGCCATGCAGCGCTACGAGTTGGAGACCCGGACAATCCGCCAGATGGTCTCCGAACGCCTCCTCAGGGCCCAGGCGCTCAAGGAAGGGATGACCCGCGACCAGTTCTACGATAGGTACGTCACGGCCCGGATCACGGAGCCCACGGACGCCCAGGTGGAACAGGTGATGAAGCAGTACAGGTCGCAGCTTCCCAAGGACGACGGCGACGCGCGCAAGCTGGTCCGCCAGGCGCTCAAGGACCGCCAGAAGCAACGGTTGGAGAAGGCCCTGGAGGCGAGCTTGCTCAGGGGCGCCAATCTTCAGATCACGGTGGAGGAGCCGCGTTTCCCGGTGAGGGTCGCCGCGGACGATCCGGTCCGGGGTCCTGCTGACGCGCCGGTTACCATCGTCGAGTTCTCCGACTTCCAGTGCCCCTTCTGTTCGCGGGTGCAGACAACGCTGCACAGGATCATGGAGACCTACCCGGCGCAGGTGCGGATCGTCTTCAAGAACATGCCGGGTCAGCGTCACGACCGCGCGAAGCCGGCCGCCGAGGCGGCCATGTGCGCGGGCCGTCAGGGCAAGTTCTGGGAGATGCACGACTGGCTCTACACTCACCAGAAGACATTGGACGACGACTCCCTGAAGGCGGAGGCCAAGGAGCTGGGTCTCGACATGGACGCCTTTGCCACCTGCACCTCCAAGCACCAGACCATGGCGCAGGTCGAAGCCGGCCTCAAGGAGGCCCGCGAGCTCGGTCTCAACGGAACGCCCATCTTCTTCGTCAACGGCAGGATGATCCGAGGGGCGCAACCCTTCGGTGTGTTCGACGATGCCATCCGTTCGGAATTGAAGCGGCTGGGAATCGCGGCGCCTCCCACGGCGCCGGCCGTCCGCGAGGCCTCGAAGCCGCCGGTGACGGGTCCGGCGGGTAAGCCCGTTGGAGCCGGCACCACCAAGAAGGACTGACGGCGAGGGAGCTCCGGCGGACCGGCGGTTACCGGGGTGAGGCTCGCCTGGTCGGCCGTGCGGCTCGTGGCGATCCGGGCTTGGCTGCCGGGACGAAGGCTCTTCCGGCGAGGATGCGTCCGAATCCGTCGCGGAGGATCAGGCGCAGCTCCCAGGGAACGTAGGGGTTGCCTCCGGGCCATACGCCGAGGGCGGCGGGTCCTTCCACGTTGGCCGTGCCCCGACCGAGGGTGGGGCCCGAGAAGCCGGCATTCGGCACGGCCTGCAACTCCCAGCTGGCGAGGGCGGCGGCGGGATCGGCGCTGAAGATGGCGGCGATCCCGGAGATGGCGACGGACTGGCCCCAGGCGGGAGGCCGTGCGGGCGGGTCGATGATCCAGGTGACGGCGATCAGGCCGCTGCCCCCGACGGCGGGGGTGCTCTCGACGGAGGTCGTGTCCGCCAGGATCCGACCGCGATCGTAGGCGCCGAAACGGGTCAAGGCTCCCGTGGGGTCCGAGGGATAGGGAAGGGCCACACTTCCGTGGAGCTCGATGGTTGCGTTTCCGGTTGCCTCCAGGTCGCAGGTGAAGGTCGAGCCGGTGACGACGACGTAGGCGGTGTCCGACGCGCCGAAGTAGCCGCCGGAGCCGTCCACGGTGCTCCGGTCGAGACGGAGCGAGGAATCCTGGAAGGCGAGGGCCTCACCGATGGTGGAGTCCTCGACGGTCACCTCGGCATGGTCTTCAGGGTAGAGGTTCCAGGTGTCGATGGCGGCGTCCTCGAGACGCAGGGTTCTGTCATCGAGCTCCAGAGCACGCGTCAGCGGTGGGCCGCCGTTGACCAGTCCGCTGATCGAGGTTGGGTTGGGCAGGTGCAGACCGACGACAACCCAGTTGTCCTCGCCGATGTCCCGGAGGGTCAGGTCGGATCCCGGTCGAACCAGCAGGGGCCACAGGAGAACCTGGCAGCGCTCAAGATGACAGGCCTGAGCGATGCCGGTGGCTCCGGCAGGTGGGAAATCCCAGGTCTCGATGAAGCCGGGAAGGGGCGGCGAGTAGACCGCGGTGGACCCCTCCGGGAAGGTGGGCCACACCCAGAGGTTGCCGTCTCCAGGATCTCTGGGAATGTCCTCGAGGGTGATGCCTGCGGCGTCCTGGAGAATCACCTCGAAATGACCGTTGAGGCGCTGGGCCAGGAGCCGGCCATGTTGAAAAGCCACGAGCTGAACCGGATCGAAATCCGTGTCCCGTAGAGTCAGGGTGGCGTTGCCAAGGACCATGAGTCCGTGGTGAACGTCGTTTGGAATGCGGTAGTTGCAGCCGTCGATGAGCACCGTTGCGTCGTCGGTGACGGCAAGAGTGTACTGGCTGTTGTAGATGCTGAGGAAGCGGATGACGGAGTCCCTGAGCTCCGCGTGGCCCGACTGCGCGACCCACAGGTTTCCGGTGAGGGAAAAGCCGGGCTCGGGTACATCCTGGACGATCAACTCGCCGCCGTCCGCCACGATGACGTCGCCCACGTCCATGGGCTCGGTCACGACGACACGGCTCGTGATGATCCAGGGCCCGGACTGTGACAGGGCGCGGGTCCCGGCGGCCGGCGCCGTTGCTTCCACCGCGGGAATACCCTGCGGCCGTCCCGGGAAGGCGGGCGTGGCGCCATGGACCTGTCCAGCGGCCGTGGCGAGCACAAGCGCGGCGAGGACGGAGAGAGCCCGTGAATCCATGACCCATTGTAACCGTGCTTGAACATCGCCGGCCGGTCCTCCCCCCGTCGGAGGGCCAGTGGACGCAGCTCTTCGGGGAGACGGGGGGCTGTTCGAAGTCCATGACCCGTCGTGACGTGGTTCCTGGAGGCTCTTGGTTGCTCCCCGGGCTGGCGCGCGTTACCATGACGGATGGGCCCATAGCTCAGCGGTGAGAGCCGCCGGCTCATAACCGGTCGGTCCCAGGTTCGAATCCTGGTGGGCCCACGGCGCCGGTGAGGTCACGCGACGGTGCGAGGAGGGGGTTTTGGTGGAGAACGTACGTGAAGAGTTGATCCTGATGATCCGGCTGCAAAGGATTTACGACCGTATTTCCGAGGCGATCACCGAGCAGAGGACGCCGCCCGAAGACGTGCGGCAACTCGCCGAGGAGAATCGGCGCCGGCAGCTGGAGCTGGAGGAGCTGCAGGATCGCATGGAGGGGCTGGAGGCGGAGCTCCAGGAGGTCAACCGGGCCCAGGAGGAATCCCGCATGGAGCTGGAGCACTTCCAGCGTCAGAAGGGCATGGTGACCAACGAGCGGGAGTTCACCGCCGTCATCAATGAGATCGATTTCGCCACCCAGGCCCTGGAGAAGGCGACGGTGCGGCGTCAGGAGATCGAGGAGGGGATCGAAGCCCTGAGCTCCGAGATCGAGGAGCGGCGGAAGGCGCGCCCCGAGGAGGAAGATGCCCACCGGGATGTGACGGAGCGTTGGGAACACCGCCGCGCCAAGCTGACCAAGGAGATTCACGAGTTGGCTGCCGAGGCGCGCCGGCTGGAGGAACAGCTGCAGCCCGCCAACCGTTCCCGCTTCTTGCGACTCCTCAAGAGCAAGCACGGCACGGCTCTGGCGCCGGCCATCGAGGGCTCGTGCTCGCTGTGCCACTTCGCACTGAGGCCCCATCTCCAGCAGCGGGTCCGTCGTGCCGAGGAGATCATTGCGTGCGAGCACTGTTACCGGATTCTCTACATGCCGGAGCTCGAGAACGAGGCCGGTCCAGGGGAGGATGGCCGGGGATGAGGGCCGGGGACCGGGGTAGTTGCCATGACGCCGGACCTTGCTGAGCGCCTCTCCCTGGTGCGGCGGAGGATTGAAGCGGCCCTCGAACGATCCGGACGGCCTCCGGGTTCGGTGACCCTGATCGCCGTTGGCAAGACGCAGCCCGCCGAAACCGTGGCATTGGCGGTCCGTGCCGGCGCCACCGACGTGGGGGAAAACCGCGTTCAGGAAGCGGCGTCCAAGAAACCTGGCGTTCCGCCCGCCACCTGGCACCTGATCGGCCCGCTGCAGCGCAACAAGGCCCGGCTGGCGCTGGAGACATTCGACGTCATTCACACGGTCGACCGGATGCGGCTCGTGGAGCGCCTTCAGCTGCTCCTCGAGGAGCACTGGCCGGGCCGGGTGCTCCCCGTGTTTCTCGAGGTCAACATTGCGGTCGAGCCCCAGAAGGCCGGCGTCTCGCCGGACCATGCCGGGGACCTGGCCCGTGAGGTCGCGGGAGCGCCCTCCCTGGAGCTGCTGGGCCTGATGAGCATTCCACCCTTCGTGGACAGCCCCGAGGCGGCGAGACCCCATTTCCGCAGGCTGGTCCGCCTGAGGGGGGAGCTGGAGCAGGATCTCGGGCGGCGTCTGCCCGGCCTCTCCATGGGCATGAGCCACGACTATGAAGTGGCCATCGAGGAGGGGGCCACCCACGTGCGGGTGGGAACGGCCATCTTCGGAGCGCGGAGGGCGCCGTGAAGCTGTTGCGAGTAATCTTCGTCCCGGTCCTTTCGGTTCTCGACCTCGTGTTGATGCTGACAATGTGGCTGGTGATCATCCGGGCGCTGATCTCCTGGGTGGAGCCCAACCCCTACAACCCAATCGTCCGCACGTTGCGTCAGATCACGGATCCACTGCTGAGACCGCTGCAGAAGCTCCAGTGGAGGCTGTTCCGGCGGCCCCTGCCCGTCGATCTATCACCCCTTTTTGCGGTCCTGATCATCTTCATGTTGCGGGTCTTTCTGGCGCAGCTTCGCCTGGCGATTCTGTATTGAGGTTCGTGTGGAGCCATTGCCCGTCGCGAGAATGTTGAGTTTTCCACGATCTTGTGAAAAGATTCCCATATGAAAAGGCGTGAGGTTGACGGACCGGCTCGTGTGGATCCCCAGGCCGAGGTCGAGGTCCTGCGGCGGGCCGCCGAGGCTGCGCCGCAATGTATCGACTTCCTCCGTGATCTGGTGACGATTCCTTCGCCCTCCGGGGCGGAACGTCTTGCCTGCGAGCACGTGGCCCGGGAGATGGAACGTCTGGGCTACGACGAGGTCCACGTGGACGGCATGGGCAACGTGCTGGGCCGTATCGGGAACGGTCCGCGCGTGATTGCCTTCGATGCGCACGTGGACACCGTCGGCATCAGCAACCCGACGCAGTGGAAGGTCGATCCCTTCGGTGGGAGCATCACGGGTGGCGTTCTTCACGGGCGGGGTGCGTCGGATCAGAAGGGTGGTCTGGCCGCCATCGTCCACGGGGCGGCGATCCTGAGGCACGTGGGGCTTCCCGAGGATGTGACGGTCTGGGTGACCGCCACGGTCAACGGTGAGGATTGCGTCGGTCTGGCGTGGCAGTACATCATCAACGAGTCCGGCCTCAAACCCGAGGCCGTGGTCATCGCCATGCCCTCGCACCTGGGCGTGTGCTTCGGTCAGCGTGGGCGCGTGGAGATCCGGCTGACCACCTATGGCGTGGGTGCCCACGGCGCCCAGCCGGAGCGGGGCGCCAACGCCATCTACGCCATGGCGCCCATCGTCCAGGGCATCGAGCGGCTCCACGGCCGCCTGAAGAAGTCGCACCCACGCCTGGGCAAGGGGTCCATCGCCGTCACCGGCATCTCCTCCCAGTCGGCCTCCCTGACGGCCATCCCCGACGAGTGCACCATCTACCTGGACCGGCGGATCACCATCGGTGAGACCCGGGAAGCCGCTCTGGCCGAGCTCGAGGGCCTGCCTGCCGTGCAGGCCGTCGATGCCGTGTTCGATGTGTTGCACTACGAGAAGCCGTCCTGGAAGGGTCTGAGCTACCCGACTGAGAAGTGCTTCCCCGCCTGGGAAACCCCGGAAGACAGCCCGGCCGTGCGAGCGGCCCTGGCCACCGCGGCCAACGTCCTGGGCCGCAAGCCTCGCATCCACCGGTCGAACTTCTCGTCCAACGCCTGCACCACCGCTGGCATGTTCGGCATCCCAACGGTCGGTTTCGGGCCTGCCGACGAGGTCCATTCGCACTCGGTCAACGACCAGATTCCCCTGGTCCAGCTTCAGCCGGCCATGGCGTTCTACGCGCTCTTCCCATCGTTCTACCTCAAGGCGGAGTGAGGGCGCCCGGCTCAGAGATCCACCACGCGGAGCATGTTGGTGGCGCCGGGAACGTTGATGGGGACACCGGCCGTCAGGACCAGGCGGTCCCCCGACCCGGCGAGCCCCCCGCCGGCAGCCCATCCCCTGGCCAGCTCGAACATGGCGTCCGTGTCCCGGAATGCTTCCACGTGGGCCGGTACGACGCCCCAGGAGAGGTTCAGCTGACGCTCCACCCAGGGGTGTGGGGTCAGGGCGAAGATCGGGACGGCTGGCCGGAACCGGGCGACCAGGCGCGCCGTCGTCCCCGAGACCGTGGAGGCGACGATGGCGCGGGCCTCCACGTCCCGGGCCAACCAGCAGGCGGCGTGGCCGATGGCCTCGTCCGTTGGCCGGTGGGACTCGGCCGGGAGCCGGGCGAGGAAGGCCTCGTGGTCCACCGAGGGCTCCACGGTTCTCGCGATACGGTCGAGCGTGCGGACGGCCTCCACCGGATAGCTTCCGACGGCCGTCTCCTCGGAGAGCATGACGGCGTCGGTTCCGTCGAGGACGGCGTTGGCCACGTCGGAGGCCTCGGCCCGGGTGGGGCGCGGGCTGGAAACCATGGACCCGAGCATCTGTGTGGCGGTGATGACTGGCTTGCCAGCCTGGACCGCCTCCCGGATGATCCGTTTCTGGATCAACGGAACCTGTTCCACGGGAAGCTCGACGCCGAGGTCGCCCCGCGCCACCATGAGGCCGTCGACCCGTTCGATGATGCGCTCGAGGCGCTCCACGGCCTGGGGCTTCTCGATCTTCGCGATCAACAGGGGCCGGGGCGTGATGCCACCGAGGATCTCGATCACCGGGGCGAGGTCCTCCTCGTTCCGGACGAAGGACAGGGCAACGAAATCGACGCCGTTGGCCAGCCCCACCTCGAGGTCGAGCCGGTCCTTGTCGGTGAAGGCCGGAACCCGGAGCCGGCTTCCCGGCAGGTTGACCCCCTTGTGGGAGCTGAGACGCCCGCCGGTGACCACCGAGCACAGCACGGTCCCCCCGGCGATGTCTTCCACGCGGAGCTCCACCGTGCCGTCGGCCAGGAGGATGGGGTCCCCCGGCTTGACGTCCTCGGCCAGGTAAGGGTAGTTGACCGGCAGGGCTCCGGCCACCGGTTCGGACGAGGTGTCGAGCCGGACGGTTGTGCCCGGCTCCACGGCGACCCCCCCCTCGGGTAGCACACCCAGCCGGATCTTCGGTCCGCCGAGATCCTGGAGGATCCCGATCTCCCGGCCCGTCCGGGCGGCGGCCTCGCGGATTCTGGAGATGGTCCGGGCGTGAGTTTTCCGGTCGCCGTGGGAGAAGTTGAGCCGGAAGACATCCACCCCGGCTGCGATCAGCCGGCCGATTCCCTCCGCCGAATCCGTGGCGGGACCGAGGGTCGCCACGATCTTCGTTCTTCGAAGCTGCTTGTCCTGGGACATGATGGACTCCAATCGCCGGGTGTGTCCGGCAGGGGATCATTCTACCCGGCCCTGACGTGGCATAATCGGGCATGGTCTTCCAACTGAAATCTCGGCACCTCCTCGCGGCCCTGTTCCTGCTGGCCGCGGCACGTTCCGGCGCCCAGACCTTCACGACGACCGTACCGGCCCCGGATGGCACGCCGCTGGCCACGGACGTCTACCTCCCTCTCCTGGGATCATCCTGGCCGGTCATCCTGATCCGGACCCCCTACGGCAAGGATGGCATGCACGACACCTGCGTGGCGGCGAATATCCTGGGGTACGCCTGCGTGGCGCAGGACACCCGGGGCCGGTTCGACTCCGGGGGTGAGGACACGGTCTTCCGGGATGATGGTCCCGACGGCCGGGCGGCCCTGGAATGGCTGGCCGGCCAGGAGTTCTGCAACGGCAAGGTGGGCACCTTCGGCGGATCGGCGCTGGGAATCACCCAGTACATGATGGCGCCTGGCGCGCCGGGGATCCTCAAGTGCCAGGTGCCGGTCTTCGCCACGGCGGACCTGTACCACGTTGCCATGTTCCAGGGAGGCGTTCTGCGCCACTCCCTGGTGTACAACTGGCTCGAGGGCCAGGGTTCCCTGGGGTACCTGCCTGTCATCCTGGACCACCGGTGGTGGGATGCCTGGTGGGCCGAGGCGACGCCGCTGCTCCATCCGCAGGAGGTCCGTGTCCCGACGCTGCACGTGGCCGGCTGGTACGACATCTTTCTCCAGGGCAACCTCGAGGCCTTCACCGCCTGGCAGGAGCTGGGCGGCGAGGGGGCCCGTGGCCGGCAGAATCTCGTGGTCGGACCGTGGACCCACGGCTACGATCCGGGCGGCACGACTGCGGGCCAGCTGAGCTATCCGGAAAGCTCCCAACTCGACCCCGTCGTGCTCACATTGGACTACCTGGAGCACTGGCTCAAGGGGAAGGACAACGGTGTGGCCGGCTGGCCGCCGGTGCGGATCTACCTGATGGGCGCCGTGGGCGAGGCGGGAGCCCCCGGCAACGTCTGGATCGACCTGGACCGCTGGCCTCCCGCGCTGCCGCGGCGCCAGCTCTTCCTGACGGCCGCTGGGGGGCTGGCGTGGACGCCCCCGGACCCGGGACAGGTGGACCTCGTGGCCGATCCCGCCGATCCCGTGCCAACCCTTGGGGGCGCCAACCTCTTCCCCAACCTGGAGGTGGACGGCCGGCCCATGGGCTCGGGCCCCTGGGATCAGCGCTCCGTGGAGGACCGGCCGGACGTGCTGAGCTTTACCACGCCCGTGCTGGCGTCGCCGGTCACCGTGGCCGGCAGGTTGTGGGCCCACCTCTGGGTGCTTCCCGACACACCCGACCTCGACCTCTCCGTGCGCCTGACGGACGTCTACCCCGACGGCCGCTCCATGCTCGTCATCGACGGCATCGCCCGCGCCCGCTTCCGCTGCGGCGAGGACCGGGAGTGCCTCCTGACGCCCGGCGTTGCCGCCCGGATCGACGTGGATCTCTGGTCCACCGCCATCGTCTTCAACGCCGGGCACCGCATCCGCGTGGACATCGCCGGCTCCAACTGGCCCCGCTTCGAGGTCAACCCCAACGACGGGGGCTCCCTCGATGAGCCCCCGGGTAGCGGTGTGGTTGCCCACCCGCGGATCCTGGTGGGCCCGGTCCACCCCTCGAGCCTCGACCTGCCGGTGCTTCCCACGTCCCGGAGCCCCCGCCGTCCTGCGGCGCGGGCCGTTCCCACGGGCTTCCGCCGCTGAGGGCCGGGAGGGGCTGACGCTGCCGCTGCTTCAGCCCCGGGAGGATGGCGAAGCTCTCCGGGCGGTGGAGATTGGGGCTCCAGGGGGCGGTCTCTGGAGGGAGCAAGGTGTGACTCCACCGGGGATTCGTCTCTCCTTCCCGGCACGGCCGACCACGGGGCCGGCCGTGCCTTTCGGAAAAAGGTGTGAGCTTCTCAGAACCGGGCGAGGACGCCGGCGAAGTATTCACGGCCGGGTCCCGGCTGGTAGGAGTTGCCGTCGGGGTCGGGCTCGGTGAAGGCGATGTAGCTGGTACCGGTCAGGTTGCGGATGGCCAGCATCACATCCATCGTGCCGGTGGCGCCGAGGTGGACGCGGTACTTCAGCCGCAGATGAACCAGGGTGTATCCATCGATCCAGGTTGCGTTGGTCCCGTCGATATAGGCGCGGCTCCGCGCGTCGACGGCGGCGCCGAGCGCCAGGTGGCACAGGGGACTGTACTCCACGTCGAGGTACGCCATCTGCCGCGGCGTGTTGGGAAGCCACGTGTCCGAATAGACGATGTCGCCGATGGAGACCTCGTCGTACTTGAAGTGCGAGTAGGTGTAGGCCAGGCGGAGCGTCAGCCGGTCGATGGGAAGCCACAGGAGCTGGGTTTCGAGGCCGTATCGCCGGCTGTCCCCGGCGTTCCGGTAGAAGGTCTCCAGGGGGCGATCGGGCCTTCGGTACCGTCCGAAGTCGCCGTGGGTCATCAGGCGGAACAGCGCCACCTCGTAGGTGAGGCGCGTCCAGGCCTGACCCCGGACACCGGTCTCGAAGCTGTGGGATGTCGCCGGCCGGAGGCCCTCGTTGAATCCGCCGAGGCTGTCCGGGTTGCTGGCGAGCTCCTCCGTGGCCGGGGGGAGGAAACCCTGACCCCAGCTCGCGTAGAACCCCAGGCTGGGCCGCCAGCTCCAGGCGGCACCCAACCGCGCGGTGGTCTTGGAGAAGGTGGCGTTTCCCGAGAGATCGACGCCGCCGGCCTTGAGCCGGTCGTCAAGCTCGTTGTCGATGTGGTCGTGCCGTGCCCCGAAAACGATGTTCCAGTTGTGACCGAGATCGAGGCGGTCGAAGGCGAAAAGGGCCTTTCCGCCCTGGGAGATCAGCTGGTCGGCCACGATCTCCGGTCCTTCCAGGCCACCACCGAGGTTGGGTCTCTTGTACTCGTCGATGTCTTGCCAATCGAGATCGGCGCCCGCGTCGAGGTGGTTTCTCAGCGAGCCGATGGATGACTGGAGTGAGTACTGAACAGATCCGCCGTAACCGTCGTAGCCGCTGTGGATGATCGACGAGGGAACGGATTCCCTGTACCGGGTATGGCGCCCGTAGACGGTGAAGGAGATTCTCTGGGCCGGGCTCAGATCGTACTGGCCGCAAAAGCCGAGGGTGCCGCGGCGGGTCTTCTGGTACTCGTTGTAGGCCAGGGCGTCGGGGTTGGCCTGGGTGGGGTCTTCCTCGACCTGCTCCAGGTTGAGACCCTCGGCGTTCTCGTTGAAGAAGGAGGTCCCGGCGACGATGGCGGTCAGGCGCAGCCGGTTGGTGTTCCGGAGCTGGATCTTCCCGTACAGGTTCGTGCCGTTGAAGGCGGTATGAACCCGGTAGCCGTTCCCCTGGTTGCGGGAGACGGCGAAGCGGTAGCGCATGCCGTCGTGCGCTCCACCCGCCTGGGCGAGAACCTTGAAGAAACCGTGAGAGCCGAGGTCCAGCCGCGCCAGGCCATCGATGGGACCGGGACCGCCGTCCGAGGTGGCGATGTTGATAATTCCGCCGGAGCCGGCGCCACCGTAGAGGGAGGAGGCGGGGCCCCGCAATACCTCGATCCGCTGGACCGTCGCCCAATCCACGTCGTAGAGGTCGGGAACGAAGCCCGTGGGATCGTTGAGTGGGATGCCGTCGAGAAGAACCTTGATGCCCCGGATTCCGTGTTCGGTCAGTATGCCCTGACCGCGGATGGAGAGGTGGACGCGTTCGCCGTTGGCCTGGTTGTCGACCTTCACACCGGGGACGCTGGCCAGGGCCTCGTCCGCGGCGATGGTCCGTGGCATGACGGACAGGATCGACCGGTCCACCACGGTGGTCGCGGCCGGGTTTTCATTGAGCGGGATGTCCATGCGTGGTGCGGTGACGACCACCTCTCCGCCGGCGACTCTCGCTGTCTTTCCGGCCTTTCCGGCGGGAGCCTTGACCTGGGGTTCCTCATGGTTCTGGCCTTCCAGGCTCCATCCGGGAACGGCCAGCAACAGGGCGCCGAGCACGACGCCGGTGATTTGCAAGAAGCGTTCGAGTCTCCTCGCCACGCTCGGTAGTCTCGTGTACATGTCTGCCTCCCTCTGGGGATCCGGTTTTCCGTTTCCCGTCCCGGAACCGTTGTGGCCCATGGACCGTGCGGCAGGCATCGGCAGGACACGGGGGGTACCAGTAACACCGTGTCCACGTTGCCGGCCACTGCCCGGGTACGGGCGAGCCGTGCTGTTCGCTCGAGGAAATGCCGGAGACTATTCCCGCTGAGGGATGGAGGCCGGACGGCGCGAGGGAGAGGAACGGCGCCGTGGATGGCTCCGCGGACCGGAACCGGGGGTCCGGCCGGTGGTCATCTCCGTGTGATTCGTACGGACGTGATCCCGTTCCCACCGGGATTCCAGGGGCTCCAGCGGCGTGGCAGAACCGATGATCCCGGCCAGCCGTGTCCGGCGGGGGACGATCGGCGCGAGCGACGATCCCCACGTTCGGGCGAGCCACCATTCGCCGCCGTGGAAGGTGAGACCCGCCAGCAAGGTTGAGCAACTGGAGGAGATGGCGAAGGGCGCGCTCATGGTACCGAGCTCCTCGCCGGCTCCCCTGGAGAGGCGGATCTGGAGGCGTGCCGAGGAGCTCGGGAGGTTGGGAATCCTCCACCGGTAGCTGCGGCGGGCCGGATCGAGCTCGATGGTCAGCCGTACCGTGGCCCCGGTGCTGTCATCGAGCAGGAGGAGAAGCTCGAACTCCCGGGTGTCCGGAGGAAGCGGGGTCCACCGGACGGTCAGGAGCTGCCCGGGATGCACCGTCGAGGCGGGCTCGGGAGAGAGGAAGCGGACAGCCGGCTCCTGTCCGGCGGGCAGGGTCGCCGCCACCAACAGCGCGATCGAGAGGGTCCCGGCCAAACAGAGGCACCGCCGCCCGTCGAACCTGCGACGACGTCGAAGCACATTGGCCTGGTGCTGGGGGTGACCCCGCATGGGGGCAGGCTACCAGGAGGCCCGCGCAGGATCAAGCCGGTTGAGCGGCGCCCGCTCCCGGTCACGCCGTGGCGAGCGCTGGTCGCGTGAGGGCCGGGTCCCGTCCGGCAACGGTGCGTTTGAGCGCTCCCGGCCCCAGGTCGCGAGCCCTGCCGTGCGGCCGCCGAAGCACCTCTCCGCGAGGATCCCCGTTTCCGTGGGATCTTCTGCTCCGGTGGCTGAGCTCAGCCGCCCCCGCTGAGCAACGACTCGAGGAGGCCACCAAGACCCCTGTCGCCGGAGAGGGCGGACTCGAGATCGACGGAGATGGAGGGGCTGGTGACGGGTCCCCGGACGATGGTTGGGATGACGAGCCTGCCGCTGCCGTCGCGGAGCGACGAGAGGAAGGAGGCTCTTTCCACGAGCTTGGCGGACAGGGCCGCGTCGAGGCGGACCTTGAGCTGGAGCCGGACGGTCCCGCGGACGGGATCGAAGGTCCCGGAGCCCCGGGCTTCGAGCTCGGGGCTGTCGAGCTCGAGGCCGGATACCCTCCAGGGAAGACCGTTCATGACGAGCTTCAGCTGCGCCTTGTCGAAGGAGGCGCGTTTTTTCCGGCCACCTTTCCGGGTGGCCCCAGACGAGCCCAGGGCGTGGAGCATGTCCTTCCACGACCCGCCCTTGCCCAACTGGGCGGTGATGGTGGAGACGAGGTCCCAGCCCGGGATCCTGAGACCGGTGACGGTGGCGGTGACCTTTCCCCGAAGGCCTGCCGGTCCGGGGATCCCGCTGGAGAGATCGGTCCGGAGCGTGGCTTCGGCCGCCGCGGAGCCCGCGATCTCCCTGGCATGGGGCACGGCGAAGGACAGCAGAAGCCGCCGGAGGTCGCTGCCCTGGAGCTTGGCCTTGAGGGAAAGGGTGCCCGGTGGGCTCAGGGGGACGAGCCCGGCCTTCGCCTGGAGCCCGCCACCGGCGAGAATGCCGCGAAGGGAGGTGATCGTGAGACGTCCGTCCTCCTCGTACCGGAATCTCACCCTGACCTGGCGGATGGGGGGCAGGCCGGCCATCAACCGGAGCACTGCGGCCGAAATGGTCCCCGAGGCGGTGGCGGTGAGGATGCCCTTGGAGCTCCGGCGGATCCGGGCGATGCCCTGCACCTGCCCCGGCCCCTTGAGCTCGGCGGGGACGGGATGCAGGGCGCGCGCGATGGCCATGGCCGCCTCGACGGAAGACAGCGGAAGCTCGACGTTGAGATCCAGCTTGGGCGCCAGGGAGCCGGAGGCCACGAGCGTTCCTCCCAAGGCCTTCATGCGGAAGCTCCGCAGCTCCCAGCCGTGGGGCTTCCTGGCGATGGAGAGGCGAAGCTCGGCCCTCTTGAGCGGTGCCTGGCCGTCGAGGAGGGCCAGGTGTTTCGCCAGGACGTTTCCCTCGATCCGCAGCACGCCGGGCGCCAGGCCGAGTGTTCCCGAGAGGAACGAGCCGGGTCGCAGCAGGTCCTGGACCAGCCAGGGTGGCAGATTCTCGGGGCGGAGCCCTTCGAAGGCGATGGTCGTTGGGCCGCCGAGGGCCGAGGTCACGCTCAGCCCGCCCTCGCCGACCCGGCCGGAGAGCTTGAGGCGCTTGCCGGCGGGGAGGATGGAACCGCTGACCTGTGTCAGGGCCCAGATCGACGAGGCTCTCGGGAGCTGGTGCTTGACCGTCAGGCTGCCGTTTCGGATCTCCACGCGGGCGATCGTGACCTTGGGCCCCCGGCGGCCCTCTTCCCCCGCTGTCCCGGCGCTGCCGCCGGTCGTTCGGGGCAGGGAGGGCAGCTGCAGCCCCTCTTCGGTCCACAGGAGCGTGATCGCCGGTTTGATGACGTCGATCTTCCGGATGGCGAGGGTGCCCTTGAGGAGCGGTTTGAGCTCGACGCGGATGCGAAGCGTCTTTACCTCCGTGCGGAATCCGGAGGCGGGATCGCTGAGCTCCACGGGACGGATGCGGATCGTGGCTCCTCCGAAGAGCTGGAGCTTGAGCTCGCCGAGGCTGACCTTCCAGCCGGTGGCCTCGTGGAGAGCCGCCTCGATCTGTGGCCTGTACCGCTCAGGGTTGAGGTACCTGGGGAGGAGGACGGCGGCGGCGGCGATCAGTACGACCACGATCGCCAGAATCGCAATGGCTTTCTTCACGGAGCTTCCTCCCGAGAGGGCGAGCGTGCCGTCTCGCCCCGATCATAACCCGGTCGGATCAGGGGCGGGACCGCAGGAAACGCAGGAGCTCGCGAATGCCGGGGAAGTGAAGGTCGGCCCCTTCGATCAGCAACGGGTCGGTGGTGTGGAGGAGGCAGACCCGCCCGACGCCTGCCTCCCTCGCAGCCTCCAGGTCGTAGCGGGAGTCGCCGACCACCAGGCAAGCCTCCGGGGGAACACCCAGGCGGCGCGCGGCCTCCCTGAAGGGGGCGCCGGACGGTTTGTAGAAGCCGGAGTCCCGGGTCAGCACCAGGTCGAGCCGGAGGCCGAAGCGGTCCAGCAGCCGGCGAGTATTGGCCTCGCTGTTGTTGGTCACCAGGGCCGTGGCCAGGCCGGCGTTCCGGAAGGTCTCGAGGAGCTCGCGGGCCCCTTCGTGAAGGGTTGCCCGGCCCGACGCTTCGCGCTCGATGGCTTCCAGCTCCCGCCAGCGTGCCTCGCGCGCACCATCGGGAAGGCCGTTGAGCGAGTCGATGATGGAGGGCCCGTCGACGCCCAGGCGCCGGCGGATCTCCTTCCAGTCGTAGGTCGAATCGATCAGCGTGCCGTCCATGTCGAGGAGGACGGCGCGAAGGTCCTGGAGATCGGAGGGGCGGCCAGGCCCGCGCGGGTTCGGGGGCCGGTTGTCCTTCCCGCCGGTTTCGGCCCGGCGCGCAGGAGGACCGGAGGAGCGTGGCGTGGAGCCCTTCATGCCGGGGTGGTCCGGAGGGTGGCGCCGGACCGGCCCGGCCGGTCGCGACCAGGGTGTGCCGTGGCCTTGAAAGGCTTCCCCGAGCGGGCGTGCCGGTGGAATCTCCGGCATTTCATGGTGGCCTCCCTGGCGAATGCGCCTGGTAGCATGCCTCAGAGCAACCGGATCATGCCGCAGCAGTCGGCGACGAGCTCCCCGTACCGCTCCCTGTAGTCGGCCACGGCGGCCGGAAGGGCGCCGGCGATGGAACGCGCGGTCATCCCGTCCTCTCCTCTCTCGGCGGCGGCCAGGTCCCCGGCGTGACCGTGGAGGAACACCCCCGTCCGGACGGCGGCCTCGAGATCGAGGCCGAGGCCCGAAACGGCCGAGATGGTGCCGGTCAGCACATCGCCCGAGCCCGCGGTCGCCATGCCCGAGTTGCCGGAGCCGTTGATGAAGACCCGGCCATCGGGCAGACCGATCAGCGAGTGGGCGCCCTTGAGGACGATGATGCACCCGAGATCCCCCGCCGTCCTCTGGACCACGGGGATGGGGTCGGCCGTGATCCCGGCGACAGAGAGTCCGGTCAGGCGGGCCATCTCGCCGGGATGAGGCGTCAGCACCGTGGTCCCTGCCGGGCGGTTGCGAAGGAGACCGGGATCGGTGGCGAGGGCCGTCAGGCCGTCCCCGTCCACCAGCACGGGACCGGGAACGGCGGCCACCAGGCGCCTGGCCAGCTCCTGGGCCTCGTCATGGAGGGAGAGGCCGGGTCCGACGACGGTGAAGTCGAGCCGGGCCGCCAGCTCCAGCAAACCGTCGAGGGCCTCCAGGGAGAGGGCGCCCTCCGGCGTCTCGGGCTGGGGCACGAAGACCACCTCGGGCGCGATGGTCGCCAGGTGGGGAGCCACGGATCGCGGCGCCGCCAGGCGGGCGTAGCCGCCGCCGGCCCGCAGGTGGGCCAGGGCGGAGAAGGCCGGTGCGCCGTAGTAGCCCGCGGCGCCGGCCACGAAGAGGGCGTCGCCGAAGCTCCCCTTGTGCCCGTCGGGCCGCCGTGGGGGCAGCGGGGCGGGCTCGTTGGTCTCTACCGTGATGGCCGGATCGTCCCAGAGCTCCGGCGGAAAGGAGATGTGCGTGACGAAGAGATCGCCGCCCAGCTCGTAGCCGGGGAAGAGGAGGTTGCCGCGCTTGGGCAGCCCGAAGGTCACGGTGAGGTCGGCCTCCACGGCGACGCCGAGAATCCGCCCGGTGTCGCCGTCGACGCCGGAGGGGATGTCCACGGCGACCACCGGCCGTGGCGCGGCGTTGACCTTTTCGATGACCTCCCGGTAGACACCGCCCACCTCGCGGCTCAGGCCGGTGCCAAGCATGGCGTCGACGACGATGTGGCTCCAGGCCAGGGAGGCCGCGATCTCCTCCATGGGAGGCTTGACGGCCACGGGTATCCCCATCTTCCGGACCATCTCCAGGTGCAGCGACGGGGCCTCGTCGTACCGCGAGGGGTCGGAGAGGACGATTACCCGCACCTCGCCGCCCGAGGACCGGAGCTTGCGTGCGACCACGAAGCCGTCGCCGCCGTTGTGGCCTCCGCCGCACAGGATCGTAAAGCGGAGGCCCTCGATGCCGGGTCCGCTCCCGTCCTGCGGGTCGAGCGAATCGCGTCCGAGCTCCATCAGGATGGCGAAGTACACGGCCTCGCCGGCATTCTCCATCAGGAGCTCTCCGGGGATGCCGTGCTCCGTGATGGCCGTACGGTCCAGGTTCCGCATCTCGTCGACGGTGCACACGCGCATGGTCCACCTCCCTGTCGCACGTGATTGTGACACCGGGGGCGTGCAGGTCAAGTATCCGGCCCGCCATTCGTGGAGCCGCTGCACCGTGGCGACGAGGCGCCGGGCGCGCCGGGTTACCATGGGAGGGTGAGCTCCAAGAGTTACATTCTCGCCATCGACAACGGGACACAGAGCGTGCGGGCCCTGCTCTTCGACCTGGAGGGAAACCTGGTGGCCCGCTCCAAGGTCGAGCTGGTGCCCTACATCTCCGACCGGCCGGGTTGGGCCGAGCAGGACGGGGAGTACTACTGGCAGCACCTCTGCACGGCGTGCCGTCAGCTTTGGGACACGAGCCCGGTCTCACCCGAGGCCGTGGCCGGGGTCGCCCTGACGACCCAGCGCAACACGGTCCTCCCTGTCGATGACAGTGGCAAGCCGCTGCGGCGGGCCATGGTCTGGCTGGACCAGCGCCGCACGGAGGGGCTGCCGCCCGTGGGCGGCGCCTGGGGTCTGGCCTTCCGCCTGCTGGGTCTTGCGGACACGGTGGCGTACTTCCAGGCTGAAGCCGAGGCCAACTGGCTGGCAGCTCACGAGCCCGATGTCTGGGACAAGACCGGCAAGCTGCTTTTTCTCTCGGGCTTCCTGACCCACCGCCTGACGGGCCGTTTCGTGGACTCCGTTGGATGCCAGGTGGGTTTTCTGCCCTTCGATTACAAGGCCCTTCGCTGGGCGTCACCGAGGGACTGGAAATGGAAGGCCGTGCCGGTGCGGCCAGAGATGCTGCCGGAGCTGGTGGAGCCCACGGAAATCCTCGGCGAGATCACCTCCGGGGCGTCCCGGGCGACGGGTATACCAGCGGGGCTGCCCCTGGTGGCCGCCGCCGCGGACAAGGCCTGCGAGGTCCTGGGCTCCGGCGCGCTGGATCCGTCGATCGCCTGCCTGAGCTACGGCACGACGGCCACGGTCAACGTCACCTCCCGGCGGTATGTCGAGCCCCTGCGCTGGATTCCGCCCTATCCGGCGGCGGTGCCCGGTGCGTACACTCTCGAGGTCCAGATCTACCGAGGCTACTGGATGGTCTCCTGGTTCAAGAAGGAGTTCGGTGAGCGGGAGATGCGCCTGGCGAAGGAGCGGGGCGTCACGCCGGAGAGCCTCTTCGACGAGCTCGTAAACCGGGTGCCGCCGGGGTCGGAAGGCCTGGTGTTGCAACCCTACTGGTCGCCGGGCGTGAGGATCCCCGGCCCCGAAGCCCGGGGCGCCGTCGTCGGCTTCTCCGACGTCCACACGCGGGCCCACATCTACCGGGCGATCCTCGAGGGGCTGGCCTACGCTCTTCGCGAGGGCCTCGAGAGGATCCAGGCGCGTACGAAGGTGCCCATCCGGGAGCTCAGGGTCGCCGGCGGAGGCTCCCAGAGCGATGCCGCTCTCCAGCTGACGGCGGACATCTTCGGGCTGTCCGTCATCCGTCCGCACGTGTACGAGGCGTCGGGTTTGGGAGCGGCCATGGACGCCGCCGTCGGCCTTGGCCTCCACGGGAGCATGGAGGACGCCGTCCGTGCCATGACCCACCCCGGGCAGCGCTTCGAGCCCGACTCGGCGAACCGGGCCCTCTACGATGGCCTCTATCGCAGGGTCTACCGGCGCCTCTACGACCGCCTGCGGCCGTTGTACACCGAGATCCGTTCCCTGACCTCAGGGAATCGTGCTCAGGGGCCGCCCGGGACGACGGGGG
>JAADFK010000029.1 GCA_013152925.1 Acidobacteriota bacterium
TTCGCGTACAGAAATCGCCTCTCTGCCGGTGACTCTTTGACTCCATTCAACCCTCCGCTCGTCCTTCACCCCGGCATTTGCGAGATGAGCCAAAAGCGTTTCATCGCCGCCGGGTGGCGAACGGACAGAATGTGTCCCGTCGTACCATGGAGGGGTGGAGGTGGTGGACCGTGTGGACGGGTGAACCGGCGGAAGGAGCCTCGGAGAATCGGGGAGGTCGCTCCCCGTCGTCCACCGTTGTGCTGCTCCTTCTCGGCCTCGTGATCCTCGGGGCCGCGTTCACGCTCTACCGTCCGGTTCTGGGCTTCCAGCTGATGGGCGACGACTACCAGTGGTGGCAGCATGCCCATGCGGCCATGCACGAGCCGGCCCTCCTCTTCTCCGACCTGGACACCTTCTACCGTCCCGCCAGTACCTGGACCCTGGTCCTGGATCGCCTGCTCTTCGGGGACAGCCCCGCCGGGTTCCACATGACCAACGTCCTCTTCCACGGAATAGCCGGGTTCCTCCTGCTCCTCGTGGGGCGGCGTCTGGGGCTTCCCCTGGCGGAGTCTGCCGCCGTGGGCCTCCTCTGGGTGCTGGCGCCGTTCAGCGAAGAACCGGCGGTCTCGGTGGCCATCCGGTTCCAGGACCTTCTGCTGATGGCGTGGCTGGGTTTGATCCTGGTCTGGCCGGGCCACAATGGCGTGATGACCCGGACCCGCGCGTGGTCCATCGGCCTGTTGACCCTCCTGGCAATGGCCAGCAAGGAGACCTGGATCGTGACGGCGGCGCTGGTTCCGGCCCTCGAGGCAGCGTCGGGACGGTGGGGTGTGCGCGATTGGCTTCGGAAGACTGCACCCTTCTTGGCAGCCGCTCTGGTCTACACGGGCGTGTACTTCGCGGTCTTTCCGGGCGACAAGGGTTACTATTCGGCGGACCCGCGAGTCCTGGCGAAGGTCCCGCATCAGCTGGCCGCGTTCCTTGGCCTGGAGCGGCTGGCTCCAACGGCCTTCCCCCTGGACTGGAAGGGTATTGCCGCAGTGCTCCTGTTGGCCGGACTGGCGGTGCTCGGGTGGCGCCTCCGCATGCCGGCGGTAATTGTCGGATCGGCGCTGCTCTTCCTTCCAATGTTGCCGACCCTGATGGTTCCCTTCCTCCCGACCCGCTACACCGCCATCCCCTACAGCGGATTCCTGCTCCTGGCGGCCGGCTGGGTCGCCTGGGCCAGGGCGGACAGCCCGAGGGGGTGGAGGCGATGGGCTACGGCGGGTGCCGGTGGGGCCGTCTTCCTGGCCGTTCTGGGGGCCGGAGCCGGGACCGTGCGGGCCGACCTTCGGCAGTGGAACCAGGTCTCAGGATTTCACCGCCGCCTGCTGAACGAGGCGGAGGGGGTGGTCCCGGGGCTTCCCTTGAACCAGATCATCGTCGTCGTGCGCGGGGAGCGGTCCAACCTGCTCGCTGGTCTGCGATACGAGCCCGGGGCACTGGCGAAGCCTCACTTCATTCGCGCGGCGGATCCATACGGGCTGATCGACACGGCGGCGCTGTTCGAGTGGGTCGTGCACCGGGAGGAGCTGGCCTTCCGCGAGGCGCCCGCGACCTCACTCAAGGGTCAACCCGGATCGGTGCTGATTCACAGGGTCGGGGGCTTTCAATGGCTGGCCCGCTCCGTTCCCGACCTGGCGCTGGAAGCCACCGGCTGGCGAAGCAGCGGACTGCCGCTTCGGTTCATCCGGGCCGTACGCCTGGGCTCACCATCGGAAGGCCGTTGACCGGGTACTCCGAGACAACCTGGCAGATGTACTGTGGCCGGCGGCCGATCACCAGAAGGCCGGCGGATCGAAGCTCCGAATGGGAACTGGGCGGAGGATCACCACGGATTCCTTGGGGATCCACCGGTAGTTGGCCACACCGGGCTTCAGCGGTAGGAAGCCGCCCTCGTTGTGGAGGAAGGCCTTGAATCCCTCCCCATTCCCGGTTCGCGGCACACGCTGCACGGCGGGCCCGCCGTGACGCAGCCTCCAGGTCAGGACAGAGGCGACCGAGACCACACCGTAGGGATCGTCGGGACGAGGAAAGTAGATCTTGAAGTCCCCCATGGGCGTGTCCAGGAGCTCGCGGAGGGGTCTCCCATCGTTCCCCCGGATCAGAACCATGACGAAACCGTTCCGGGCCGCCGTCTCCACCGGTGAGAGCTCCGAGCTCAAACGGCGTCCCAGGGCGTCATACCTGGCCCAGTCCTGGAGGTCTCCACGGGTGATGAGGAGATCGTTGGCCCCGACGGCCACGGCCGTCACCAGGAGCAATGCGGCGACCAGCTTGCGGCGTGGGCCCTCCAGGAGGAATCCTGCCGTCCGAATGACGAACACGAGAAAGAAAAGGTAGGGGAGGAAGGTATACCTCGGCATGTTGAGGTTTGCCGGGAGGGTCGGAGCCTGGGCGATGACGGTGGCCGCAGCCCAGAAGGGCACTGTGCGATCGCGCCGGCGGTGGGCGAGAGCCAGCGCACCCACCGTCAGGAGAACAGCCAGTAGCGCCAGCGGCCAGGCCGTGGCAAGAGCTCTCGTGTACAGGCCCAGCACGTGACCGTGAACGTGCCAGAAGCCCATCCAGGTGGTCGCGAGGTTTGGGAAGGTCAGCCATGGGTCGGCGTAGAACCACGAGGCCTGGAAACTCGTCGCGATCTTGTAGGCGATAAGGTAGGCACCCGTTCCGGCGATCCACGGCAGGGTCCTGCGGAAGGACCGGGCCAGGGGCAGGTCTTCGAGGAGCCAATCTTGCGCGAAGACCAGCACGGGGAGCACCACCGCCGCCTCCTTGCCAGCGAAGGCGAGCACCGCCGCAGCTGCGATCGCCCAACGGGGCCGTGCGTGCTTTCCGGACCGCAGCCAGAGCACGAGCAGCACTCCCGTGGCGAAGAAAACCTGGGTCACCTGGTTGGTGACGAAGAACACCTCGTCGGTGAATGGCGAAGCCAGCCACAACAGGAGCACCAGGGACGCAGTGGCCGGCTGGAGACCTCCGCACCGACGGAGGAATCGGAAGCCGATGAAGAAGAGGACCGCCGTCAGCACGAAGACGCCGAGCCGGTAGAAAACCCAATGATCCCCGAAAACATGGGCCCCGAAGGTGAAAAACGCCCGGCAGGCCGGACGGAAATGACCGTGGAAGGGACGCAACCAGCCCTCCGGGTGGAAGGGGGTGACCCAGCCCTTGATCGCCCATTGAAGGTCCTCGCCCACCGGCCCGAGGAGGAGCACAGGGGCGTAGACAAGGGTCAGGCCAGCGGCGGCCACCCAGGGTGCGACAGCGTGCCACCGTCCTGGCGATTCTTGGGTCGACTCCATGGGGTCATCTTAACCCGAATGATTCATGCAGGCTCGTCGCGAAGTTGAAGACAGATGGACAGTCGCCATCAGCCATTAGGCCTTTTCCCCCAGAGAGAACGGTCGCATCCCTGTGGGTCGGTTGGCGTGATGGGGCCGGAGCTGCCACCCTTGCAGCGTAGTGCAAGCGTGGTACCATTCATCCAATTGAGCGGTTGAGCAGCTCTCAAGGCTCTGGGAGGTTGGGATGAGTTTGGAAGGTTCGTCAACGTCACGACGTGGTTTCCTCGACTGGATTCTCGGGACGGCGGTGGGAGGACTGGCGGCCTCGATCCTGTACCCGATTCTTCGCTACGTGCTGCCGCCGAAGGTCACGGAGGCGCAGACGAACAGCGTTCTGGCGGCCAAGGTGGGCGAGTTGCCCCCCAACTCCGGCAAGATCTTCCGCTTCGGATCGAAACCCGGCATCGTGATACGGACGCCGTCGGGAGACATCCGGGCCTTCACCGCCGTGTGCACGCACCTTGCCTGCACGGTCCAGTACCGCGATGATTTCGAGCAGATCTGGTGCGCGTGCCACAACGGCCATTACGACCTCAACGGGATCAACGTCGCGGGGCCGCCGCCCCGGCCGTTGACGCCCTACCGCGTCGACATCAAGGACGATGAGGTCTGGGTTTCGAAGGAGGCGTGAACGGTGGGTATCGCAAAAAAGGTCTTCGACTACTTGGATACGCGGTATGAGCTGGCCCCCGTGGTGGAGTTTGCGCAACACAAGGAGGTGCCCCGGCACCGTTTCGAGTGGGCGTACTACTTCGGCGGCTTCACGCTCTTCTTTTTTATCGTCCAGGTCTTCACGGGGATCCTCCTCCTGCTCTACTACCGCCCCACCGCCGAGGCCGCGTTCGAGAGCGTGCAGTTCATCATGACCCGCGTCCAGTTTGGATGGCTGATCCGGTCGATCCACTCCTGGTCGGCCAACCTGATGATCCTCTCGGCGTTTTTCCACATGTTTTCGGTCCTCTTCATGAAGTCCTACGCCAAGCCGCGGGAGCTCACCTGGTGGACGGGCTGCCTCATGCTCGCACTGGCCTTCGGGTTCGGTTTCTCCGGCTACCTGCTGCCCTGGAACGAGCTGGCGTTCTTCGCCACCCGGGTCGGTACGGACATGGTGAGCAAGGTGCCATTCGTCGGCGATTGGCTGTTGCACGTGCTCCGCGGCGGTGAGGACGTCACCGGCGCCACGCTGACCCGCTTCTTCGGCATCCACGTGGCGGTGCTTCCCATGCTGATGGCCGCCCTGCTCGGGCTGCACCTGCTGTTCGTACAGCGGCAGGGGATTCACGTGCCGGTGGGGCTCGAGGAGGAATCCAAGAAGCGCCCGGGCATGAAGTTCTTTCCCAGTTTTGCCATGCGGGAGGCCGTGGTCTGGCTGATCGGGTTGGCCGTGCTGGCGGCCCTCGCCGCCTATTTCCCATGGGAGCTCGGCATCAAGGCCGATCCCTTCGCCTCCGCGCCGGCCGGGATCAAGCCCGAGTGGTACTTCCTTTTCATGTTCGAGACCTTGAAGCTGTTTCCCGCCCATGTTCTCGGTATTGAGGGCGAGCTGCTGGGGCTGGGCGCCTTCAGCTTTCTCGGTGTGTTCTGGTTCCTTATTCCGGTTCTCGACCGGCGCTCCGCCCGCGGCGAGCGGTCCCCGCTTTTCACATGGATCGGCATGGCTGCGCTGGCCTACATTGCCGGTATGACCATTCTCTCCTTCCTGGGGGTGTTCTCATGAGGTTGGCAGATTGGATCGAGAGAGAACGGTACCTCGTTGCCACGGCTCTGATGATCGGTCTGGCCCTCCCGGCGTTGGCCCAGACGCCGGAGAGGAAGGTCACTGCGGGGGGGAGCTGCCTGGCGTGTCACCTCCAGCTGGACGAGGCCCGTCTCCACGACCCGGCCGCCGCCTTCGCCGAGGATGTCCACAACCGGCCCGGACTGGGTTGCGTGACCTGCCACGGTGGTAATCCCAAGGCCGAGGACCCGGAGGAGGCGATGGATCCGAAGAAGGGTTTCCGGGGTGCGCCGAAGATCTTCGACATCCCCAAGCTGTGCGGCGGCTGTCACGCCAATGACGCCTTCATCAAGAAGTTCTCACCCTCGCTGGACACGGACCAGCTGGCGCAGTACAGGACCAGCGTCCATGGGCAGCGGATCGCCAGTGGCGATACGAGGGCCGCCACCTGCATCTCCTGTCACGGTGTCCACAACATCCTCAAGGTCAGCGATCCGCGCGCGCCGGTCTTTCCAACGCACGTGGTCGACACCTGTGCCCGCTGCCACGCGGATGCGGCCTTGATGAAGCCCTACGGGATTCCCACCGACCAGGTGACCAAGTACCGGCGATCCGTCCACTACGAGGCTCTGACGAAGAGGAACGACCTGTCGGCGCCCACCTGCAACGACTGTCACGGGTCCCACGGTGCAGCGCCTCCCGGCGTATCCTCCATTTCCAACGTCTGCGGCACCTGTCACCTGCAGAACATGGAGTTCTTCCAACAGTCGCCTCACGCGGAGCCCTTTGCCGAGATGGGTTCCGGGGCGTGCGAGGCCTGCCATGGCAACCACGAGATCAAGGCGCCGAGCGACCGGCTGGTGGGCATGGGGAAAGGTGCCGTCTGTGCCGGATGTCACGACATTGATGATCCGGGGGGCACCACAGCTGCCGCCATCGGAGCCAGTCTGGAGCTCGCCGTGGAGATGGACGACCGGGCCAAGGCCGAAGTGGCCGATGCGGAGCGGAAGGGCATGCTGATGGAGGACGCCGACGTGGAGCTCGAGGCCGCCAACGAAGAGCTCGTGAAGGCGCGGATCCAGGTACACAAGGCGTCCTTGCAGGCCGTGGTGGCACATACCTCGAAGGCGGTAAGCGCGGCGAAGAAGGCGCTGGAGGCGGCGGCTGCCGCTCGCCGCGAGATCCGCACCCGGAGGGCCGGCTTGTCGGTGGCGCTGGCGCTGATCCTCATTGCCATCGTGGCGTTGGTCCTCAAGATCCGCCAGATCGAACGCTAGGCGTCCTGCGCGGTACCATCGTGGCGTTTGAGGAGCCGTGGAGCGATCAGTAGGGCAAGGCCGTAGGCCGCAAACCCGGCGAAGAGCGTCAGGGCCGTGCCTTGGCGCAGGTCTTCCGCCAGGATTCCGACGCCGCAGAGGACGAGCAGCGGGTAGGTCAACCACGAGAGCTCGCGGATCCGGCTGGAACGGCCGAGGATGGCCGTCCCGAGACCGGCGCCGGCCAGGGCGACCGTACGGAGGGCAGCCAGGGCGGCCGGTGACTCCACGAACCCAAGCTGGCGAACCGTCACGACGGCGACGGTGAGAACACCGGCCAGGGTGAGCGAGGCGAGCACCAGGCGAGGAAGCCTCGCGCTCGGGGGTTGCTCTTCGAGGTCACCGCTCCAGGCGAGAACGAAGTAGCTGATCCCGGTCATCGCCAGCACGATCAATCCGGATGCCGTCACGGGCGTCCAAGCGGCCTCGAGAGCCGAGGTGAAGGCGTCCCGGACGTTTCCAAGGACGCCCGATGCTGCCAGTGCGGCGAGGGCGTAGATGGCGCTGTGGGCGCGAAGGGTGGCCCGGTCGAGGCGGCCGCCCAGGACCGCCGTTGCAATGGCGAGCCCGGCCCACATGAAGGGCAACAGGTGCTCGGCGCTCAGCACGAGAGAGCCGGTCAGGACCAGCGTGACGCCGAGAGTTGAATAGAGGAAGAAGTTGCGGCCGCGCCCGAGACGGCGATCGACCGCCGTGAAGGCCACGCCGTAGCAGGCCACCCCCAGCAGGAGGGTGAGGATGCCCAGGAGCGCCTCGCCACGGTGTGCCGCTGCGGCGATACGGATGGCTCCTCCCAGCCCGACGACGAGCGCCACCGGCATCTGAATCATCTCGAAGGGAGTGATGCTCCTGCGTCGTGCCAGGGTCCGTGCCGTGAAGCTACCCCCATAGCCGAGGAAGAGGGTGACGCCGAGAGCCGCGGCCAGGGCCAGATTCAGCGAAGCATAGGGACCGGGCGGCCCGCCTGGCGCCGATGCCAGCAAGCTGGTCTGGAGGATGACGAGGTCCGCCAGCGCGGCCGTCACCCATCGGAAGCCGTACCATTTCTTCAGATAGGAGATCCACACGCTGACAAGGCCGATGGCGATCAGCAGCAGCGCGAAGGGTTCCACGGTACGGGTGCTCAGGAGCAGGGCCAGACTCGTGAGCGCCGCGCCGAGGCTGGTGACCCACGCCACCGGCCGCAGCTCGCGGCGCCAGGCCACGGTGAAGCCGCCGGCCGTCAGGATCGTGAGGATCCCTGCGGCGGCCACCGGTGTCCACACCTGGAAGCGGACGGTCGCCTCCCACACCAGCGGGAACCCGATGAGGACGGCGGCCAAGCCATGGATGGCGGAGCTCAACCAGGCCGTCTTCGTGTCCTCCCGGTAGGAGGCGAACATCCAGAGCCCGGCGTAGGCGAGACCCAGAGCGACGCCAACGGGCCGGCTGACGAGCTGTGCGTCGGTCAGAGCGCGAAGCAGGAAGGCGCCGGCGAACACCAGGAGGGTCCGGCCGAGGAGAGAGGGCACGCTCCGGAGACCCGCTCCGGTTGGTTTCAGAAGGCCGGCCGGGGGCTCCACGTCCGGCGCGGTGGCGGCCGGGCTGTCCACCGCCGGCCGCTCCGCCTGTCGCCCTTCCAGGTGCTCGAGCCGTTCCACGAGGCCGTGGACCAGGCTCCTCAGCTCCCGAAGCTCCTCCTCGAGCCGTGCCAACCTCTCCATCATCGAGGTGCCCCCCTTCGCGATTCCTGGACGACTTGCTCAACTTCTCGAATTGTACCTCAACAACGTGGCGGCATCGCCTGGCGCCTCCGCGGTGCCGGCGTCATCCGTGCTCTCCGTACCGTTCGCCTTCGGCGGCGCCCATGGGAAGGACGTTGGTCCCGGTCGCCACGGGGGAGCCATGTCCCCGGATGGGCGGGGTTGCCGTGGCCGATGGCTCCGGGGTAATATTCGAGGGACGCAGGTCGTGAAGGGGGTCCCCATGAGCTGGTTCCGGCATCAGAAGGGTCAGATCAACGCGGGATGTTTCCTGGCGCTGATCGTCGTCGCCGTGGTGGTTGTCATCGCCGTCAAAACCTTCCCGGTGGTGGTCAACGTGGGCGACATGCAGAAGGAGATCGAGCTTCTTGCCGAACGGGCCAACCTCTCGACCTACACCAACAAGAGGATCCGGGACAGGATCCTGCAGAAGGCCGAGGAGCTCAACCTGCCCGTGGCGCCGGAGAACATCAAGATCAAGCGGAATAGCAAGTTCATCGATATCACCGTCAGCTATGACATCGATATCACGTATCCCTTCTACACCTACCACTGGCACAAGGTCCACAACGTGGAGCGGGAGATCTTCTAGCAGCCGGTTTTCGTCCAGGAACCTGGACGGGAACGACGTGGTTCCCGGGTTGAAACGAAGTTTTTTCTGCGCGATCAAGAACGGCGAGGATAGCCGTGGGGGCGGACTCTGGTATGCAGCACACGGAAGCCCGCACCCCGATGCCGAGGCTGCAAGAAACGCCGTTTCCGGACGGGAACCGGCCGGCAAGGCGACGGCGGCCCGCAGGAACCCGCCGGACGACCGCATGAAGAACGGCGGCGCCACCGTCCGGCCTTCTGGCCCGCGGGACCCGGGAGAGGTCCTCCGAAGGCCCGGCACCCGCCCTCCATGGTGTGCACCGCCCGGCCGTGGCCGGCCCCGGATACGGGAGACCTTGCCGTAGCCCTCACCATTACGGTACTGTGATGGGAACCGGGGGACGGCCCCCCGGGGCCACGTCATCCCCCCCCGGTTCTCGATCGGAGGGGTACCGATGTTCGAAGACAAGGGAATTCGTCAAAAGCTGGTCGCCGTCATCGTGGCCGTCGTGGTCGTTCTCCTGGGCGGGCTGGGTTTCGGGGTGGTCGGCTACATTGGCAAGCTGACGCGCGCCCGGGTGTACACCGATGCCCTCAACAACGTGGAATCGAGCGCCCGTCACATCGAGGGTTTCCTACGCGAGCGATCCCGCATCGTGACGACCCTGATGGAAGATCCGGAGCTGCTGGATTTCGCCGCCAGCAGGACCGATGCCGGACGTTCCCTGGCCGGGAACCGCCAGTACGAGGATCTGGTCACCTACTGCCGCCGCCTGACGGCCAGTGATCCCATGATCCGTTCCACCTTCTTCGCACTGGCCAGCACCGGCGAGTACTACCGTGAGGAGGGCCGCGTCGAGCTGGAGGGCTACGATGCCAGGAAGCGGCCCTGGTGGAAGAACACGATGGAGCACGGCGAGCTCTTCGTCGCCGAACCGACGGTGGACCTGACGACGAAGACGGTCTCGGTGACCGTTCAGGGTCCCTTCTACTCCGACGAGGGCGCCCTGCTGGGTATCGCCGGGGTCGACGTCCAGATCAACACCATCGGGGACCTTGTCAGCAGTATCAAGTTCGAGGGGAAGGGGATGGCCTTCCTGGCCGACGAAACCGGCCACATGGTGTACTACCCGGGCATCCGGGTGACCGAGGACCAGGGAGAAGACCGCCCCACCGTTCTCAAGGTCTTCGAGGGAGGCCCGGGCTTTGACCGGGTGGTCCGGGGGATGACCAGCGGCCGGCGGGGCCTGGAGCATGTCCGGTGGAAGGGACAGCCGTACTTCCTGCTCTACGCCCCCGTGCAGTCCAAGAGACCCTTCATGAGCTGGTCCCTCGGCCTGCTGGTGCCGGAGGATGCCGTGGCGGCGCCCATCCGGCGCGTGCAGTGGACCTCCATGATCGCCATTGTCGGCAGTCTTGTCATCATCGCCGCGGTGATGCTCTTCCTGTCGTCGAGGATCGTCTCGCGGCCGGTCCAGCAACTGGTGGATCGGTTTCGAGACATCGCCGAGGGCGAGGGCGACCTGACGCGCACGGTCCAGGTGGAGTCCCAGGACGAGCTGGGTCAGCTGGGTACGCTCTTCAACCGTTTCGTCGGTGGCATCCGGAAGGACATCTCGTCCATCGCGCACCTTTCGGAAACCGTCGTCGGCACCTCGGATCAGCTGTCGGGTCTCAGCGAGCAGATCGCCAGCGCCACGGAGGAAACCTCCAGCCAGGCCGGCATGGTCTCCGCGGCGGCGGAACAGGTCAGCAAGAACGTCCAGTCGGTGGCCACGGCGAGCGAGGAGATGAGCGCCAGCATCCGCGAGATCGCCAGGAGCGCCACGGACGCCGCCCGCGTCGGCGGCGAGGCGGTGGAGATCGCCGGGGAAACCGTGGACCGTTTCGGCAGGTTGACGGCGAGCGGCGACACCATTGCCCGTATCGTGGAGGTCATCCGCAACATCGCCGAACAGACCAATCTGTTGGCGCTCAACGCCACCATCGAGGCCGCCCGGGCCGGAGAGGCCGGCAAGGGCTTCGCCGTCGTCGCCGCCGAGGTCAAGAAGCTGGCCAAGCAGACGGCCGACGCGACGGAGGAGATCGAGGGCAACATCGCCTCCATACGCCACCTGACGGGAGACGCCGGCGAGGCGATCCAGCGGGTTACCGAGATCATCCACCGTATCAACGACATCCAGACGGTTATTGCCTCGGCCGTGGAGCAGCAGAGCTCGACGACGGCCGAAATCGGGCAGAACGTTTCGGAGGCGGCTCGCGGCGTGGACGACATCGCACAGAGCATCGCCGCCTTCGCCGAGGTGGCCCAGGACACGGCGGCCGGAGCGAGCTCCATCCAGCAGGCTGCGGAGTCCCTGGCGGAAACGGCGACGCAGCTCAAGGCCATCGTCGGGCGCTTCAGGTACTGAGCCAGGGATGATGGAGAACGGCATGGACGAGATCCTGATGGAGTTCCTGGAGGAGGCGGCGGAGGCCTTGGAGAGTCTCGAAGCGGCCCTGGGGGAGCTCGAGAACGATCCAGCCCGGGCCGGCGCAAGGGCCTACCGGTCCGTGCATCTCCTCCGTGGCGCCAGTGGTTTCCTGGGCCTGCCGCGGGTCGCTCGCCTGGCGGCGGCCGGAGAGACCCTTTTTGGCCGCCTGGAATCCGGGGTGCTCCCGCCGGCCGCCGATCGCCTGGAGCCGGCCCGGGAGCTGCACGCGACCCTGGCGCAGCTGATCGCGGCCATCGGACGGGAAGGGCGCGAGCCTCCCGGGGACGACGGTCCCCTGGTGGAGCGCCTCGAAAGGGCTTGGGGCGTTGGCTGAGATGGATCCCATCCTCCGCGAGTTCCTCGACGAGAGCCGGGAAGACCTCGAACGGGTGGACCGCGACCTGGTGGCCCTGGAGAGCTCCCCCGGGGACGCCGTGTTGGTGGACCGGATCTTCCGGGCGATCCACACCATCAAGGGAACGTGCAGCTTCCTGGGCCTCTCCCGCCTCGAGGCTTTGAGCCATGTGGGTGAGGAGCTTCTCGCGCGCCTTCGGGCGGTCGACGTGAGCACCTCGCCGTGGGTGGTGCCCCTGCTTCTGGAGCTGGTGGATACCACGCGCCGACTGTTGACGGCCATTGAACGGGAAGGGAGCGACGAGGGCGCGGAGATCGGTGACCTGGCGGGCCGCCTGGCGGAAGCGGCCCGGCGCCTGAGCGCCGGTTCCGCGAACGAGCCCGTTCCCGCCGCACCCGGCGCGGACGAAGGTCTCTGGGAAGAGACCGGCACCATCGATGGTGGGGGCCCGGACCAATGGCAGCGGGAAACGGAGGCTCCCCCCGAGCCCCTCGGCCCGCGCTACGAGGAGTCGTTCGTCCGTGTGGATGTCCGGGTGCTGGACCGGTTGACCGATCTCGTGGGCGAGCTGGTCCTGTCCCGGAACCAGCTCCTGGATCGTGGCGGCAGCAAGGTGTTGGAGGAGACCATCGAGCACCTCGACCACACCACCGGAGAGCTGCAGGAGGGGATCATGCAGACCCGCCTGCAGCCGGTCGGGCGGGTTTGGGGCCGCTTTCCCCGGCTGGTGCGCGACCTGGCGGCCGGGTGTGGCAAGCGGGTGGTCCTGCGCATGGAGGGGAGAGAAACCGAGCTGGACCGCGGTCTCATCGAGGCCATTCGCGATCCCCTGACCCATCTGGTGCGCAACGCCGTCGATCACGGCATCGAAGCTCCGGCCGAAAGGAGCGCCGCCGGCAAGAACCCGGAGGGCACGATCTGGCTGCGGGCGTTCCACGAATCGGGCAACGTGATCATCGAGGTGGAGGACGACGGGACTGGAATCGACCCGGAAGAGATTCGTGAGGCCGCGATCCGCAGGGGCGTGCTCCCCGCGGACCGGGCGGCGGCGCTGGAGACTCCAGCGGTTCTGGAGCTGATCTTTGCGCCGGGGTTCAGCACCTCGGAGCGGGTGACCAGCGTCTCGGGCCGCGGCGTGGGCCTCGACGTGGTCCGGACCAACGTCGGCCGGCTGAACGGCCAGGTGGAGGTCCGGTCCACCCCGGGCCAGGGGACCACCTTCCGGCTCAAGATCCCCCTGACCCTGGCCATCCTCCGCGCCCTGATCGTCACGGCGGGCGAGGAGCGCTTCGCCCTGGCCCAGGCGGCGGTGCGGGAGCTCGTCGGCCTGAACGCAGATGCTGCCGCCGGCCACGGCATCGAGCTCCTCCATGGAGTGCCGGTCCACCGTCTCCGCGGGCGGCTGCTGCCGCTGGTGCGTCTGGGAAAGGAGCTGGGCCTGGCCCCGGGCGGAGACGGGAAGGGTGGTGTCATCGTCGTGCTGGATGCGGACGAGCGGCCCTTCGGACTGGTGGTCGATGCCGTCCTCGATACCCAGGAGATCGTCGTCAAACCCATCGGCCCGATCCTGGAGCGGCTTCCGGTCTACGCCGGCGCCACCATCATGGGCGACGGGCGGGTGACCCTGATCCTCGACGTCCTCGGACTGGCGCGGCGGGCCCATCTGGAGGTGGACGCCGAGGCCGTCTCAGGGGGCACCGACGAGACGCCTCCCGGCGATGCCGCCGCGCCGCGGGAGAGCTACCTGGTGTTTCGCAGTCCCGACGATGGCCGCATGGCCGTCCCGCTGGAAAACGTGGTGCGGCTGGACAAGGTGCCGCGGGAGGCCATCGAGCGCGTGGGCGACGGCTTCGCGCTCCAGTACCAGGGGGACCTGCTGCCGGTGGTGTACCTCCTGGAGCATGTGGAGGAGCGCCGGAGCGCGCCGCGCATCGCCCTGGAAGAACCGGACGATCTCCTCGACCTCCTCCTCTACAGCGACGCCGGCCGCACGGTCGGCCTCGTGATCGGCCGGGTGGTCGATATCGTGGAGCAGCCGGTGGAGATTCGCCGTCCTTCGACCCGTGCCAACATCGTGGAATGCATCGTGCTGGCCGACAGGATCACCGAGCTGGTTGACGTGGAGGCGGTGGTACGGCAGGCGAGACCGCCCATCGTAACGGGCCCGCCGCCGGCTCCGGGAGGGATGGAGTGATGGCGCGCCGGCTCGTGACCTTTCACCTGGACCGGCACTGGTGCGGCATCGACGTGGAGACCGTCCAGGAGGTGGCCAGCTTCAATGACCTCACCAGGGTCCCCCTGGCGCAGGACGCAGTGGTCGGTCTGGCCAACCTCAGGGGCCACATCATGACCGTTCTCGACCTGCGGCGTACCCTCGAGCTTGGGCCGATGGATGGAGCTCCTTCCCGGAAGGCCGTGGTTCTCGACGATGCCGACGGCTCGATCGCCCTGTTGGTGGACCGGGCCGCCGGTGTGGTCGAGGTCTCCGAGGACGATTTCGAGCCACCTCCGGAAACCCTCCGCGGTCCGGTGCGGGAGAGAATCCTCGGGGCCTTCAAGCTGCCCGATGGCCTGCTCCTGGTGCTCAACCTCCGGGGCGTTCTCGAGGCGGTGGGCCGCGGCGATGGGACTGATCCGGAGGGGGACGATTCATGAGCAGCTTGGAGCGGGGATCGGTGTGCCGGCGCCTCGACGGGCAGGAATGTGGGAAGATGGCAGGGCCCCGGACGTCGTGCCGCGGGTGGAGACTGGTGGCACGGCCGCGTCGCTCCGGCCGGGGGAGGTAATCCGACATGAAGGTACTGGTGATCGACGATTCGCGGGCCATGCGGGCGATCCTGAGCAAGATCATGTCGGAGCTGGGGTTCGACGTGGTGACGGCCGCCGACGGCCGTGAGGGGCTCGACCGTCTGGGCGAGGACGACGGTATCGGGCTGGTCCTCGTGGACTGGAACCTCCCCGGGATGAACGGCTACGAGCTCGTCAAGGCGGTTCGCCGGGACCCTGCGTGGGACGAGGTGCGGTTGATCATGGTGACCACGGAAACCGAGCGCGAGAACGTCTCCAGGGCCATGGACGCCGGTGCCGACGAGTACGTCATGAAGCCGTTCACCAAGGACGTGTTGCTCGAAAAGCTGGTCTTTCTCGGTCTGGTGAAGGAGTCGTGAACGTGGGACCGATCCGGGTCCTCCTGGTCGACGACTCGGTGGTCATCCGGCGGATCGTCGGCGTGCTGCTGGACAAGGATCCCGGCCTGGAGGTGGTGGGCACGGCGGCCGACGGCAAGATCGGCCTGGCCAAGATCCCCCAGGTCAGCCCGGACGTGGTGATCCTGGACGTGGACATGCCGGTGATGGACGGTCTGGAAACGCTCCGGCAGATCAAGCTGCACTTTCCCGAGCTTCCCGTGATCATGTTCAGCGGACTGACCGAGCGAGGGGCCGAGGTGACGCTCGAGGCGCTGTTCCGGGGGGCGCTGGACTATGTCACGAAACCGACGGACTTCACCAGTCCCGAGGCCGCGGCCGACGCCGTGCGCCTGGAGCTGATCCCCAAGATCAAGATCCTGTGTCAGCCGGCCCAGATCCGTCCCGCGCCGGCCCAGGCGAGTCGGGCGGCGGTCGTGCCGGGCCAGAGGAGCGGCCGCGTTCACGCCGTGGTCGTTGGCGCTTCCACCGGCGGACCGGCCGCGCTTCAGGATCTGCTGACCGCGCTGCCGCGCCCGGTTCCCGTCCCGGTCTTCATCGTCCAGCACATGCCCCCGGTCTTCACGCGTTCCCTGGCACGGCGGCTGGCCCAGGCCACGGGCCTTGGGGTCGAGGAGGGGCGCGACGGGGCGATCGTGGGACCGGGACAGGTGTGGGTCGCCCCGGGGGATCACCACATGGCGCTGGAGCACGACCAGGAGTCGGTTCGCCTGGCGATTCACCAGGGGCCGCTGGAAAACTCCTGCCGGCCTTCTGTTGATGTCCTTTTCCGGTCGGTGGCCGATGTATGGGGTGGCGGGGTGATCGCCGTGGTGCTGACGGGTATGGGCAAGGACGGCCTGCACGGCGCCCGGACGATTCACGATCTCGGCGGGCGGATCGGGGTCCAGGACCAGGGCTCGAGCGTCGTCTGGGGCATGCCCCGTTTCATCGCCGAGATGGGCCTGGCGGACCAGGTGCTGCCACCGGCCGAGCTCGGGGCCTGGCTGGCCGCGGAGCTCGGGACGGTGAGGAGCTCCGCCGGCTCGGGGGCCTAGGGAGTGGTCACCCGGGAGGCCTTCGAGTCGCTCCAGGAGCTGCTCCGCCGGCGGACCGGCGTTGTGCTCGACGACGGCAAGGAGTACCTGGTCCGGGCCAGATTGGGCCCCCTGGTCCGGCGGGAGGGGCTGGGTTCCATCGGGGAGCTGGCCGCCCTGGTGAACGACCGGCCCGAGGCCCCGCTCTCCAGGAGGGTGATCGAGGCCCTGATGACCACGGAGACCTCGTTCTTCCGGGATGTGCATCCCTTCAGCAGCCTCAAGGAGCGGCTGATTCCCGAGCTCGTCGAGAAACGGGGGGCCACGCGAAGGCTGCAGCTCTGGTCGGCGGCCTGCTCGACGGGCCAGGAGCCGTACAGCGTTGCCATCGTGCTGCGGGAGTACTTTCCCCATCTGGCGAGCTGGGAGGTGCGAATTCTCGCCAGCGATGTCTCCGGTGCGGTCCTCGAGCGGGCGCGGATGGGGCGGTACTCCCAGATGGAGATCAACCGGGGCGTCCCGACGCACCTCCTGGTCCGGTATTTTCACCGTGAGGGCCTCCAGTGGGAGGTTTCGGAGAACATCCGGCGCATGATAGATTTCCGCGAGATCAACCTGGCGGAGCCCTGGCCGCTGCTACCGTCCATGGACGTCATCTTCTTGCGGAACGTGCTGATCTACTTCGATGACAGGCTGCGCCGCCGTGTGCTGGAGCGCATCGCGCGGCAGCTCGAGCCCGACGGGTATCTCTTCGTCGGGGGGGCGGAGACCATGATGGCCTATCCCGACCTTTTCGAACGGGTCGAGATGGGCAGGAGCTCGTGCTACAGACCACGCAGGTGAGGGGGAAGCTTGATGGTGCATGAAGACGAGATCGTACAGATTGTCCAGAGCATCTGGATGTCCATCCTGGGACTTGGCATCGTGGCGGATGGCACGAACAGCATGCAGGAGCGGCTGTCCGGGAGGCGGACCCTGACGGCCTGCGTGCACCTGACGGGAGCCTTCGAGGGAGCGACCCTGGTGTTCTGTACGGCCCGGCTGGCCCGGCGGATGTCCTCCGTCATGTTTGAAACCCCGCCGGAGGCCTTGAGCGTGGAGGACGTTCAGGATGCGCTGGGGGAGCTGACCAACATGATTGCCGGCAACGTCAAGCCGCTGCTCGAGGGTAGCTCCCGTCTCTCCCTGCCGTCGGTTGTCGAAGGCCTGGATTACCGGATGATCGTGCCGGGGAGCCGGGTCCTCTCCCAGGTTGGGTTTGAGTGCGAGGGGGAGCCCCTGCACGTGACTATCGTCCAGCGTGAGGCTCCGCCGGCGCCGGCCTGAGCTCGAGTCCCGGGCGCCGTCACAACGGCCGCCCGGCGGGGGATCACTCCAGGTAGGCCAGGGCGCGGTCTTCCTCGCCGTCCATGATGATCTGGAGATGGAGGCCACCCGTGACCTCGGGGACGTTGATGACGCGGACGATTTCCTCCATGTCGGCGAACTCGGGGACGATGCGGCCCAGGGAGCTGGGAGATCCCGTCAGGAACTCGTCGTTCCAGATGACGCCGGGATCGTCGGGGTAGAGTGGCAGGTAGGCGATCTCCGACTCCACCAGGTCCTGGAAGAAGTGGGTGCCGAAAGAGACGTCGGGGACGTACGAGCCCTTCTTGCGGGCGATCTCCACCAGCAGGGAGGTGTGGCAGATGTCCGCGTAGGTGATGGGAACGCCCAGGCGGATGTCGCCGCGGCTCCCCCAGCGGCCGGGCCCCATGAGGATGAAACGGCGGGGCGGCAGGGCGCCGTTGACCGCGCCCACGGCCCGGGCGACGCGTCGCATGGCCTCGTCGGTTGGGAGGCGCTCGTAATCCCGGGGATCCACGAGGACGATCCATTCCTGGTCCACGATCTGCCCCGTTTGGACGTACCGTTCGGCGGAGAAAACCCGGCGTTCGGCGGGGATGCTCGCCGGGATGGAGACACGCTGGGCCGAGGCCCGGTGGCTCAGGGCGCGGCACTGGAGAAGGTTGAGATCGGTGCCGTCATGGGCGAACTCGATGTCCACGGGCTCTCCGAGGCCTTCCTCCAGAAGGTCGAGCATGGCCTTGAGCCTGGTCGGATCGCCCGAGCGGAGCAGTCCATCGAATGTGACGACGAGCTCCTCGGGCTCGAACTGGGCCATGACACCGATCAGCGGCAGGATCTGGCCATCGCGGTAGATGGAGAACACCTTGTTGGCGAGAGGGAATCGCCGCCCCACGCGGCGCATGAACGCGGGCAGGGGAATCGAGTCGAAGCCGCCCTCGTTGAGGTCGACCACGTCGATGGTGTGCTGGCTGTACCTGTAGACCTCGTCGGGTTGTTGGACGGCCCGGAGGGTCGGCTGCTCGAGGGCCACCAGGACGGGGTAATCGTCGCCCGTCCGGTCCACGGCGCGGGTGCCGAGGCCCACCACCAGCCGGGCCATGCCGTCGGTCCGTTTGATGCGCGGCGCCCACCGCATCTCGCACAGTGAAAAGGCGACGCCGGCGAAGGAGGGGAAGACCATGCCGCCCATCTCCTGGCCGACGACCCGCTGGATGAGGATTCCCATCTGCTCCTGGAAGTCCAGGAGCCCGCGCTCGCGCCGGTACTCGATGGGGTCGGGCCCCAGGGTGGAGGCGTAGACCTCGGCGATGGCATCCTCGAGCTCCTCGATTCGCTTCTTCATGGGGCCCTGGTTGAGGATAAACAGGCTCTTGTACTTGCCCGAGAAAGCGTGGCCGATACGGTCCTCCAGCAGGCTGGAGGACCGGACGACCAGGGGCCCCTCCCCCATCTTCTCGAGCATCTCGCGGAGACCCTCCTGCAGGACGGGCGGGAACGAGCTGCTCTTGAACAGGCGCTGGATCAGCGGGTACTCCTGCCGCACCTCCTCGACGGGACGGTACTTGATATGGATCAGCTCTTCGAGGCCGTTGTGCTCCATGAACTCCAGGATGCCGTTGGAGGGGATGAACCAGGACTCCGGGATGATCACGTTGTCGTCGAACCGGCCATCCTCCCGCGCGCGCATCAGGATGGAGCGGGCCAGGACGAGGCCGGCCGCCTTGCCGCCGATCCGCCCCTGGTTCCCCTCGGTCCTGACGACCCTGTCGAGGAGCCAGGCGATGTCGCGCACCTTGACGTAACGCTTGGCCACGGAGATGAAGGCCAGCGACTCGGTCATCAGGCGCCGGACGAGTGCGGCTCGGGTCCCCGTGACATCGGCCTGGGGCACGACGGCCTCGTTGGGGGCGAAGCTGAGAAAGCGATGGATCCGCTGCCGAAGGTCCTCCAGGGGCGTCTCGAAATCCTCGGCGGCACGGGCCACGTCGTAGGCCAGGTCCGTCTTTTCCACCTGGAGAATGATGGCGTTGATCTCGTCGGCGCTCAGGTGCCGCTCGGCGTGCTTGATGGCCAGCTCGTAGAAGGTGCGGCTGGAGCCCGAGGGGAGCTGCTGGAGGGGCCGGTTGGGGTCGTCACGGCGGCGCCGGACACCCAGGCGCAAGATGACGGCGAACTCGTCGTCGAGCTCATCGAGATCGATCAACCCGCGGCGGTGCATTTCGGTCAGGAGGGTGCGGCAGGCCCGCTCCGCCAGCCCGGGGCGCCGCCGGTTGAGATCCTCCAGGCGTTCCCTCCAGGACGGCCCCCCGGTCACGAGCCCGGCCCTCCGGCGGCGGTGTGCAGCACCATGGGGCCATTGTAAACGGCCGGCGGCGATGTGGAAAAGAATTGAAAAAAGGGGGCGGACCGGCCGCCCCCGGGATCGTATCAACGGGCCGGCTGTGCGTCAGGTTGCTTCGCCGTCTTCTTGACAGGTTCCGGCGTCGGTGTCGGCTTGGCCTTCTTCAGGGCGTCCAGATCCCGGAAGAGGCTCTCCGCCTCGTCGAGCGGCACCCCCATGACCGTGTCCCGGGCGCTGACGGTGACCAGCGCCTTGTGTCCCTTCCTGGCGAAGGGCTTTCGGAACACGAAGGTCACCTTTGGTCCTTCGGCCGCCTTCTTTTCCTTTCCCTCTGCCGTGCTCGAGGGCGAGAGGACCAGGGTGATCCGGCCGATCTCGGGCGTGGAGGTCGTGACAAGGTCGAAATCGGTCGCCTTCATCTGGGACAGCTTGCTGAGGCGGGAGAGCACCGCGGAACCGTCGGCCTCAGAGCCGTCGGCCAGCTTCCAGACGCCGCCGCTGCGGTCGAGCGTGACGGTCTTTCCGCCGGCGCTGATCTCCAGGTGATCAACATCCCAGCTGTCGAAGGGGTAGAGCACCGGGCTCCGCCAGAGGACCGGGGCCTTGCCCAGCCGGACCTGGCCCTTGTCGTTCACCCAGAAGAGGTCCTTGCCGTTCGAGCGGCAGGCCACCTGCTTCGCACCGTTGACCTCGCGGGTCTTCCCGAATTCCAGCTCCACCGGCTTGGCGCCGTTGGTACGCACGATGGTCACGGTGCGCTCGGGATGGTCGAGGCCCAGGGCCCCAAGATCGGCCTTGGCATCGAGGAATTCCTTGATGCGGATGCCGTTGATGTCGGTGATCAGGTCCTCCACGTGCCGCCGGTCGGCCAGGTCCTTGATGGGATCGAGGAGGCGCCAGAGGCGGCCATCGCGGACGACCTTGATGTGGTCCTCGCCGGAACGGATGTCCAGGGAGGCCACCTTCGAGGGTGAGACATCGACGACGCTGTGGGAGCGCCAGGCGTCCAGATCCTTGCCGAGATCGTTGGCGAACCAGCCGGCGCAGAGCAGGATCTTCCCATCGCCCCGGGTAACGGCGCGGTTCGAGCCCAGAGCGGTCTTCGTTCCGACCTCGAGCTTGAAGGTCTTGCCGTCCTTGGTCGTCAGCTCGACCTTCATGGGCGGCGTGTCGAGACCGTAGAGCTTGGGATCGACTTCCCCCTTGGCAAAGGTCCGTTCGGCCTTGAGGTTGACGAGCTGGCTCAGCAGCGCCCCGACGGCGCCGTCGTCCGCCGGCCCCTGGATGGGTTGGACCAGCCGCCACGTGCCATCGTGCTTCTCCAGACGGAAGTGACCATGTTTGTTGGTGATCTCCAAGGCCGTCACCTGGTCACGATCGAGCTTGGGCAGGACCTTGTCCGCCTGCTGGCGGGCCTCCTCGGTGGTGGGCATCTTCCGCTCGTAAAGGTAGATCCAGGTGCCCAGCGCGAGGACGACGGCGGCGAGGATCAGCAGTCGCGAGCTTCTCATGGCCGACCCCCTTCCTAGTGACGGCGCCGGCGCCAGACGAAGATGCCGATGACGATGACGGCGGCCGGCATGAACAACAGGGTGATCAGGAGGATCATGTTGAGCTGCTGCCGGGAGAGGAAGAGGCTGACGTGCTCCACGGCCCGCGGCGGGATACCGAGGGCCTGCTCCCGGTGGGCCAGCCAGTTGAAGGTGTTGAGCGCCAGGGTCAGGTTGCCGGCGTTTTCGATCTGCCCATCCGTCAAGAAGTCGGAGTCGCCGAAGGCCACCAGACGGAAGCCCATCTCCTCCTTCGCGGTCGTGGAGTCCTTTGTCTTGGCCGCGTCACCGGAGGGCGTTTCTGCCTTCGTGGTGTCCTTCTTCTCCGCGTCCTTGCCCTGGACCACCACGGCCACATCGACCGGCCCGGCCAGGTCGTCGGCGTCCTTGGCGACGGGCACCCCCTTGAGGAGCTGCGCCAGGTTGGTCTCGCCCCAGCCCTTGGATGAGGTCTTGACGAGAGCGCGCGCCGTCCAGCCCGGTCCGCTGAGCGGCTTGAGGGAGCGCGTGACGGGGAAGAGCACCGCCATCCCCTCCAGGCCCTGGGTGATGGGATGAGGGATGAAGTCCGTCAGGTAGACCGCCGAAAGGTCGAAGAAGGGTAGACGCCGGGAGGGGTCGATGACGAGATCGTTCTCAACCTCGACACCGTGGTCCTTGAGGAGGGGCTCGAGCCGGGTCATCTTCATGGTGCCGTCCCTGGCGATCAACGGGTCGAGGCAGACGACGAGACGGCCGCCGCCGTCGAGCCAGGATCCCAGCACCCTGATCTCGTTCTCGGCAAAGGGGGCCGTCGGGCCAAGGATGGCCAGGACATCGGCGTCTTTCGGTACCGCGCCTGACAGGAGAGAGGTGTCCGCGGTCTTGACGTTCTCCCGCTTGAGCGCTTCCTTGAGGGCTCGGATGGTCCGGCCGCGCTCCGTGGCGGCCAGGGAGGCCTCGCCGTGGCCGGTGACGAAGTACACCTTGGGAACCGTCGGCGCCACCAGGGAGAGGATCGCCGAGGTGAACATCTCCTCCCCCTTGAAGGCCTTGACCGTCGGCCGCTGGCCCATCTGCATACCCGAGTAGTCGTACTCGGCCATCTGCTCGGAGGTGACGTACTTCGTGCGGTCCCCCACGGCGAAGACAACGGTGTTGGCCGCCGAAATGCCGTACTGCTGGGCCAGCTGCTTGGTCTTCAGAGGCTCCTTTTCCGGGTCGATGTACTCGACCTTGATCTTGTCCGAGGCGGCGGCGTATCGCGAGAGCAGCTCGTGAACCTGGTCGTACAGGCCCGAGGCGGGAGTCATGAAGACCACGACCTTGACCTCATCCTTGAGGTTGTGCAGGACGTTCTCGCTCTTCTCGGAAAGGGTGTAGAGGTGGGACTTGGTCCAGTCCATGCGGCGCCAGTGGCGGGCGCCGAGCCAGTTGACCATCAATGTCAACGCGATGAGCAGGATCACGGCGGTCAGGCCGGTGGTCATGTTCTGGAGATTCTGCTTTCTCACGGCGTCACCTCCCCTTCTTCCATTCCAGCGATTTTGTGGCCAGGTAGAGGAACAGCAGGCCGACGGAGAGCTGGTAGACGATGTGGCGCGTGTCGACGATGCCGCGGGCAAAATCGTCCATCTGCGTCCACAGATTCATGTAGCTGAGGGCACTCTTGAAGAAGGAGGAGGAGACCACCAGCTGCTCCAGCAAGCCCACGGAGAAGAGGGCCACCGTGGCGGCGAAGGCCAGGATCGCGGCGATCAGCTGGTTGTTGGTCAACGTCGAGGCGAAGGTGCCGACGCCCAGGAAGAGGAACCCCAGCAGGAGGATCCCCAGGTATCCCGCCGCCACGGGTCCGAGATCGATGGCCGAGTGGCTCTTGAGAATCAGGACGTAGACGATGGTCGGCAGCCAGAGAATCACGTAAAAGCCCAGGGCGGCCAGGAACTTCCCGGCGATCACCTGGCCCTCGGTGACCGGCGCCGTCAGCAGCGGCTCGAGGGTCCCCGATCGGAGCTCCTCGGCGATCAGCCGCATGGTGATGACGGGAACGACAAAGAGCAGGAAGAGCCAGAAGAAGATGGTCCCGCCGAAAAACAGCCGGAGCGGGGTCATGGCCTGGGTTCCAGGCTGGTTGAGGAAGGAGACGATCAGGTAGAAGATGTAGCCCTGCATCAGCAGGAACGCCGTCATGACCATGTAGGCCAGCGGCGAGGAGAAGTAGGCGATCAGCTCGCGGCGCACGATGGCCAGTACCTTGCGCATCTCACACCTCCTCGGCAACCGGTTCGGGCGCCGTGGGCCGATCCGCCGGTGCGGCGGCGTCCCGGGTCGTCAGCCGGACGAAGACGTCCTCCAGGGAGGCTCGTTCGGCCACCAGCTCGGTCAGGACCCAGCCCCGCTCGACGGCCAGGTGGAAGACGGACTCTCGCGGATCCGTGTCGGCCTGGTGTTCGATCCGGTAGAGGTCCGCTCCGGCCGGCGTCACCTGGAGCACGCCGGGGAGCGCCGCCAGGGCTTCCTGGGCCTGGCCGTTGGTGCCGCTCAGCTCGACCCTGAGCGCCGGGTTGCCCACGAGGCGGGTCTGGAGGTCGGCGGGGGTCCCGTCGGCGACGATGGCGCCGTGGTCGATGATCAGAACTCGCTCGCAGACCTGCTCCACCTCCGGGAGGATGTGGGTCGAGAGAACGACGGTGTGGTCGCGGCCCAGCTCGGCGATCAGCTCGCGAACCTTGATGATCTGGTTGGGGTCGAGGCCCACCGTGGGCTCGTCGAGGATCAGGACCGGTGGCCTGTGAACCAGGGCGCCGGCCAAGCCGACCCTCTGGCGGTAGCCCTTGGACAGGGTCCCGATCACCTGGCGCCGGACGTCGGCGAGCATGCAGCGCTCGATGACGTACTCCATGTTCTCCCGGACCTGGGGGCGCGGCACGTCCTCGATGTCCGCCCGGAAGCGAAGGTACTCGTCCACGCGCATCTCCGGGTAGAGCGGCACGTTCTCCGGCAGGTAGCCCACCTGGCGCCGAAGGCCCACGGGATCGCTGTCCAGATCGATCCCCGCCACGACGACCCGGCCCCGGGTGGGCCTGAGAAAGGCGGTGATCATCCGCATGGTCGTTGTCTTCCCCGCCCCGTTGGGTCCGAGGAATCCGAGGACCTGCCCCTCCGGGACGAAGAAAGAAAGGTCGTCCACCACGGGCGTGTCCACGAAGGTCTTGCTGAGATGTTCCACTTCAATCATCAGCCGGAACCTCCTCCTGAAACGTGGATTCGATCGCTGGCTCCCCCTCAGGGGTCAGCCCCATCGTTGGCATGGAAGCAAGAATCCTGCCGGTTTCGGCTGCCAACCGCGGATCGTGGGGTGGAAGCCGCCGCGCCGAAACGGCACGCGGGCGCCAAAACTGCGCCTACGTCTCTCCCAGCTCCGTCACCAGGAACATCAGCGTGGTGGCGCCGATGGTGAACTCGCCCTGATGGCCCAGGACGGCGTGCTCGACGCGGTCGCCGCTCACCCAGGTGCCATTGGTGGACTCCAGGTCCGTCAGGGTCGCCTGCTCCCCCCGGATCTCCAGCATGGCGTGGCGGCGCGACACCTCGGCGTCGCGGATCTGAATGTCCGAACCGGCGCCACGGCCCAGGTAAACGCGGGGCTTGGTCAGCGTGTGGACCCGGCCGGCATCGGCGCCGGCGAGAATCGCCAGGGAAAACCGGATGTCCCGGGGAAGCTCGGGCAGTGGCGGAAGCTCGGGGTTTTCGGGGGTGGTGACGCGGTTGACCAGCGGCGTCTTGGCCTCCCTGGGTCCATCGCCCGTCCCGGTGGAGTCCATGGTGTCGTGGGCCGGATTCTTGACCTCGAAGACGTCGCCGCAGCGGGGACACCTGAGCCGCTTCTTTGTGGCGCTTCCGAAGCGCGCTTCGTCATACTTGTAGACCGCACGGCACTGGGGACACGTCACCTGCATTCCAACCCCCTCAAGCTACGACCATGGTACCACCGGGATGCCCCGGAATGAGACACAGGGAGGGGGGCCTGCGAGCGGGAAGGGGCGGTAAAGGCGCTGTTTCCACAGCAACTCTCTCAGGTGACAGGTCGTGGAGGGGTCTCGAACGCTCGTCAAAGTTTTGTCAAGGGCCGGTCGTCCCTGGCCCCTGACCGCTTTCGTGGCCCGGAAACACGGCCCCGGCCGCCGCTGGTGCATAATGCCGGAGCCGGGATCGCCGGCGGGAGGACATCATGCTGCAACGGATCGAACATGGCGAGATTCTCGAGCTCAGGCTCGACCGGCCTCCGGTCAACGCGTTGAACCTGGCCTTGCTGGAGGAGATTGCCGAGGCCGTCGAAAAGGCCCCCGGCGGGGGTGCAGCCGGCCTGATCCTCTCGGGTTCCCCCGGGCTCTTCACGGGCGGCCTGGACCTCGTGGAGCTGGCCGGCCTGGACGATGCCGGCATGCTGCGTTTCGTCCGGACCTTCTTTCGCGTGCTGGAAGCGGTCGTACGGATTCCCATCCCGCTGGCGGCGGCCATCACGGGCCACGGTCCGGCCGGCGGCACGGTGATCTCGCTGTACTGCGACCGGCGCATCATGGCCCGGGGCGAATACCGCCTCGGTTTCTCGGAGGCGCAGATCGGGATCGTGATGCCCCGCTCGATCCTCTCGGCCATGGAGCTGCGCCTGGGGTGGCGAGTGGCGGCGGACCTGGCGGTCACGGGCCGGCTCTTCGACCCGGAAGAGGCCCTCGCACTGGGTGTGGTGGACGAGCTCGTGGAACCCACGGAGGTCGTGCCGGCGGCCCTGGCCTGGGTCCAGGGCGTGCTGGCCCTTCCCCGCGAGCCCATGCTGGAGACCCGGCGGCGGGCGCGGCAACCCCTGCTCGAAGCGCTGAGCTCCCATCTCGGCGGCGCCACCGAGAGCTTCCTTCACTGGTGGCGCCACCCCCAGGCGCGAGCGGCCCTCGAGGCCGCGCTGGCCCGCCTCAAGGGCGACGGCTGAGGCCGGCGAGGGGAACACGACTCCTCCGGTGTGCAACCGAAGCTCCCATCCCGCCGATCAATGGATGGAAAGCGGGTGAGCGTGATGCGAAACGCTGAAAGGAGGAAATCATGCACCCCTTCACCGTATGGAGCACTCTGATCGCCATCTCGATCCTCGCGGCGCCCTTCGCCCTCCTGGCGGCGGTGGTCGCCCTCGTCCTGGTGGCACGGGAACGCCGGCGCGGGAGGGTGTCGTCATGATCGGCACCTTCGGTCTTCCGGAGGTCCTCTTGCTGTTCGCGCTCCCGCTGGGGGCGATGGCTTTCCTCGCCTTCCTGGTGTGGTTGGGCGTCCGGACGGTCACGCGCCAGCGTTCGGCCGCGGACCGGGCCGGCATGGCCGCCGCGGAACGTGGCGTTCCCGTACCGCCGGAAGTCTTCCTTACCGACGGGCACCGCCGCCCCCGGAACACCCTGCGGACCGGCATGGTGGAGCTGGCGCTGGGGTTCGGCCTGGTGGCGGCGCTTCTGATCTGCTGTCCGGAAAGCCGCCTGTGGGGGTGGGGGCTCGTGGTCATCCTGGTCGGCATGGCCAACCTGGTCTACTGGGGGCTTCGCGGCCGGCAGGAGTGGGACGAGGCCCGCGCGAGGGACATGGAGCTCGCCAGGCGCTGGGCCGCCAGCGCCGACGAGGCCGAGAAACCCGAGGCCGGTGATTCGTGACCGGCCCGGCCGGCGCCGACCCCTGGGCCGCGGACCGGGCGCTCGCCCGCCGGTGTGTCCGCGGCGACGACGGAGCGTGGTCGGAGCTCGTGCACCGTTTCGGCGCCCGCATCTACTCCCACTGCCGCCTCGCCGGCCTGGCGCCCGCCGATGCCGAGGACGTCTCCCAGGAGGTCCTGGTCTCCGCCTTCCGCAGCCTGGGCTCCTACGCGGGATGCTCCCTGGCCACCTGGCTCTACCGGCTGACCCGCCGGCGGATCGCGGACCACTTCCGCTCCCCCCAACGGCGGCTCGTCCCCTCGGCGGGCATCGGTGCAGCGGCCGAGCGGCCATCCGGGGACGATCCCGAGCGCGCCCTGGCCTCCGCGGCCGAGGCCCGTCGAATCCGCCACGCCCTGGCCACCCTGACCGAGCCCGCCCGGAGCATCCTGGTGGCGTACTATCTCTACGAGACCCCGGTCCGTGAGATCGCCGGCGAGATGGAGATGCCCGTCAACACCGTCAAGTCCCACCTGCACCGGGGCCGCCTGGCGCTGCGGCGCCACCTGGAGGACCGATCATGAACTGTCACGAGCTCGAGCTTCGCCTCTACGACGAGGACTGCCGCTGCGCCCTGCTGGGCGAGGCGCCCCTCCCCCGGGACGTTCAGGCTCACCTCGGACGCTGTCCCGCCTGCCGGAAGACCTGGTCCGACGCGGCCACCGACACGGCCCGGCTGAGCCATGAGCTCCTCTTCGACCCGCCGCCCTCCCTGCTCACGCCGCCACGGTCCGTCGGCAGCGAGCAACCATCCTTCCAGGAACTGATCGGCTGGCCCGAGCTCAGCTGGGGCCTGACGGCGGGCGCCGTGCTCGCAACCTTCTGTGGGCTCCTGCCCGCCGCCCTCCCATGGTGCCAGTGGACCGGTTTTTGGACCGGCGCCGCCATCGGCCTCGCCGCCGCCGTCCTCGAACGGGCCGGCATCGCCCTCTTCCCGGAGTGGACCTGAGGTCTCTTCTCCGTCCCCGTGGGCCATGCCTCCCCAACCACGGCCCGATGCCGCGGTGGGTTCCGGTTTACTGGGACGCTTCGCTTTTCCCGGTGCCCGTCCAGCGGTCGATCCAGTCGAGGACCACGTGGTGCCACTGGATGGAGTTTTCGGGCTTGAGCACCCAGTGGCTCTCGTCGGGGTAGTAGAGGAGCCGCGAGGGGATGCCCAGCCGCTGCAGGGCGTTGAAGGTCCCCAGACCCTGGGTGTCCACCACGCGGTAGTCGCGGTTGCCGTGGATGACGAGCTCTGGGGTCTTCCAGTTCTTGAGGTAGTTGACGGGCGAGAGCTTCCGGTAGCCCTCGGGGTTGGTCCACGGCGTGCCGCGGTGCTCCCACTCGGGGAACCACAGCTCCTCGGTGTCGAAGTAGCCCATGTACTCGTCCAGGTTGCCGTCGTGGCAGACCAGCGCCTTGAAGCGGTCGGTGTGGCCCTGGATCCAGTTGATCATGTAGCCGCCGAAGCTGGCGCCCAGCGCCGCCATGCGGTGGCTGTCGATCCAGGGGTTGGACGCCAGCACGAAGTCCAGGCCGGTCATCAGGTCGCGGTACGGCGCACCGCCCCAGTCGTCGTTGATGGCGTCGGTGAAGGCCTGGCCGTAGCCCGTGGAGCCGTGGAAGTCGATCATGACGGTGGCGTAGCCGTGGCAGGCGTAGATCTCGGGGTTCCAGCGGTAGTGGAAGTGGTCGTCGAAGCTGCCCTGCGGCCCGCCGTGGATCAGGAAGGCCAGCGGGTACTTCCGGCCGGGCTCGAAGTCCACGGGGCGCAGGATGTAGCCGGAGACCGTGTCGCCGTGGGCGCCGGTGAACGAGAACTGGTGGTAGTCGCCGAAGCGCAACGCCGCCAGCCGCCGGTCGTTGATGTGTGTGACGCGGACGGGCTTGTCGCCGGGTCCGGGCAGCCGGTAGAGCTCGGCCGGTGAGACCAGGCTGTCCTGGGAGAAGACCATGCCGCCGCCGGGGAGCGGCTGGGGTGAGACGTTGCTGTGCTTCGTCACCAGGGCCTCCACGTGACCCGTGGCCGCGTCGATCCGGAAGATGCTGTGGTTGCCCATGTTGTCGGCGGTGGCCAGCAGGGCCTTGCCGTCGCGGGTCCAGGTGATGTCCCCGGGGGAGCGGTCCCAGGTCTCGGTCAGCGTGCGGGTCGTGCCCGAGGGCCAGTGCATCAGGGTGATCCGGTAGCGGTCGGACTCGTAGCCGGCGCGCTTCATGGCCAGGTAGGCGATGGTCGTGCCGTCGGGCGAGAAGGCCGGCGCCGCATCCCACGCGGGGTTGGCGGCCGTCAGGTCCCTCGGCGGGGCCGAGCCGTCCGTGGGCACGGCCCAGAGGTCGTAGTTTGTGGACCAGGCGACCTCGGAGCCTGGCAGCACCTTGGCCGAGTAGACCAGCCAGGCGCCGTCGGGCGAGATCGTGTAGTCCTCCGTGCCGCCCCAGGGCTTGGTGGGGCAGTTGCCGCGGACGCCGGCCATCAGGTCCACGGCCTTCCCGGAGGGCAGGCCGTCGTCGCCCAGAGGGACGCGGAGCACGTGGTTGTAGCGGCCGTCCTCCCAGGTGTCCCAGTGGCGGACGAAGAGATGGTCGAAGATCAGCCCCGAGGCCTTGCGGTGGGCCCGCTCCTCCAGGCGCCCGGCCGTGCAGGGGATCGAGTCCTTGCAACCGGGGAAGATGCCGGCACCGACGTAGAGCGCCTTGCCGGCGGGGCCGACGGTCAGGTTCTCGAGATCGATCGGCAGGTTGGTCACCTGTTCGGCCTCGCCGCCGGCCAGGGAGATTCGCCACACCTGGGACGAGCCCGAGCGTGTGGACAGGAAGTACAGCGTGCCATTGCCGGCCCACCGCGGGTTCCAGTCGGAGGCCGGATTCGTGGTCAGGCGGCGAGCTGCCGAACCGTCGGTGGCGGCGAGCCACAGGTCGGTGCGGCCGCGGTTGGCCTCGAGGTCCATGGTCTTGACCACGAAGGCCACCTGCGATCCGTCGGGCGAGACCTGGGGATCGGACACCCGCTGCATGGCGACCATGTCCTCCACGGTGAAGGGATGGGTCGTCGCGGCCGCGGCCCCAAAGGATGTTCCAAAGGCACACAGGACGGCAAGAACGGCGAGACGGCGCATGGATACCTCCCGTCCGCAGCGGCGGACCCCCACATGGTACCGCGGCCCGGCTATGGTAGTCTGACGTCCCGATGGACAACCTGCCCCGGCTGCTGGGTTCACCGCGACGGGCGCACCTGGTTCTCGCCGACGGTACGGTGTTTCGGGGCTTTGCCCTGGGAGCGCCGGCTTTCTGCGAGGGCGAGGTGGTCTTCAATACTTCCATGACCGGCTACCAGGAGATGCTGACGGACCCCTCCTACAACGGCCAGATCCTGGTGCTGACCACATCCCACGTGGGCCAGACGGGGGTCAACGGCCCGGACGCCGAGTCCGGGAGGGTCTGGGTACGGGCGCTGATCGTCCAGGACCTGGACGGTGCACCTTCCTCCTGGCGCGCCGAGGAGGGCCTCGAGGCCTGGCTCGCCGAGCGGGGTGTCACAGTGGGATGGGGCTTCGACACACGGGCCATCGTGCGCCACGTGCGCACTCACGGGGCGATCCCCGGAGTCCTGGCGGCCGACGGGAGCGACCCGGAGGTGACGGCGGAGCGGGCGCGATCCGCCACCGGTACGGAGGGCCTCGACCTGGCGCGGGAGGTGGCCTGCCGGGAGGCCTTCCACTGGACCGAGGGACCGTGGCCCGGGTTCGGGACCGGTCCGGCGGACGGGCCCCTGGTCCGGGTGGTGGACTTCGGCGTCAAGCGGTCCATCCTGAGGCGCCTGGTGGCCGAGGGTTTCCGTGTGGAGGTGGTTCCGCCGGACAGCGATCCGGAGTTGCTGCTGGAACCGGGGGTGGTGGGCATCGTCCTGTCCAACGGCCCCGGCGACCCCGCCGCGGTGTCGGGCGCCCGCGAGCTGGTTTCCGCCGTGGTGGGCCGCAAACCGATCCTCGGTATCTGCCTGGGCCACCAGATCCTGGGGCTGGCCCTGGGCGGCCGTACGGTCAAGCTGCCCTTCGGCCACCACGGCGGCAACCACCCGGTGCGGGAGCTGGCCACGGGCCGGGTTCTCGTGACGGCCCAGAACCACAACTACGCCGTGGAGGAGGCCTCGTTGCCGCGCGAGATCGAGCTGACCCACATCAACCTGACCGACGGCACGGTGGAGGGCCTGGCCCTGCCGCGTCTCCACATCGAGTCCGTTCAGTTCCACCCCGAGGCCGCTCCGGGGCCCAATGACGCCGCGGGCCTGTTCCGCCGGTTCCGGGAACGGTGTGCAGGCGAGCCCAGGAGCACGGCATGAACACCCCGCGCTCCGTCTGCATCCTGGGCGCCGGGCCCATCCGGATCGGCCAGGCCTGCGAGTTCGACTACTCGGGGGTCCAGGGGGTCAAGGCCCTCAAGGAGGAGGGTTGCCGGGTCATCCTTGTCAACTCCAACCCGGCCACGGTGATGACGGATGTCCGCCTGGCCGACCGGACCTACGTGGAGCCTCTCAACCTGGCCACGGTGACGGCGGTCCTCGAGAAGGAGCGACCGGAGGCCCTGATTCCGACCCTGGGCGGCCAAACCGCTCTCAACCTGGCCGTGGAGCTCGAGGAGGCCGGGGTGCTGGACCGGTTGGGGATTGCACTTCTGGGGGCCTCGGCCCGCTCGATCGAGCTGGCCGAGGACCGTGAGGCCTTCCGGCTGGCCATGGAATCCGCCGGGCTGCCCGTCCTGCCGGCCCGCACCGTCCGCTCCATCGAGGAGGGGCTGGCCGCCGTCGAGGAGATCGGCCTCCCAGTCATCCTCAGGCCCTCCTTCACCCTCGGTGGCTGGGGGGGCGGTACCGCCGCCACGCTGGAGGAGCTCAAGGTCCAGCTCCGGCACGGCCTCGAGGCCTCGCCGGCCCACACGGTGCTGGTGGAGGCCTCGGTGCTGGGGTGGAAGGAGTTCGAGCTCGAGGTCATGCGGGACGGGGCTGGCACCTTCGTGGTCGTCTGCTCCATCGAGAATCTCGACCCCATGGGCGTCCACACGGGCGACTCCATCACCGTGGCCCCGGCGCAGACCCTGACAGACCGGGAGTACCAGCGGCTGCGGGACGCCGCTCGCGGCGTCCTGGACGCGGTCGGCGTCGCCACCGGCGGCGCCAACGTCCAGTTCGCCGTCGATCCCTCGGACGGGCGATTTGCCGTCATCGAGATGAACCCGCGCGTCTCACGCTCCTCGGCGTTGGCCTCCAAGGCCACGGGCTTTCCCATCGCCCGGCTGGCGGCCAAGGTGGCCCTGGGCCGCCGCCTGGACGATCTGCTCAACGACATCACGAAAACGACGCCGGCCTCCTTCGAGCCGGCCCTGGACTACGTGGTGGTCAAGATCCCGCGCTTCGCCTTCGAAAAGTTCCCCGGGGCCAGCTCGCGCCTGGGCACCTCCATGAAGGCCGTCGGCGAGGTGGCCGCCATGGGGCGCAGCTTCGAGGAGGCCCTGCTCAAGGCGGTGCGCTCCCTGGAGATCGGGCGGGACTCCCTGGAGGCGCCGCCGGTCCTGGCGGCCCTGGACGACGGCGCCCTGGAGGCCCGGCTCGGGCGGCCCTCGCCCGAACGGCTCTGGGAGCTCGCCGAGGCGCTGCGCCGCGGCTTCGGCATGGAGACGGTCCGGCGCCTGACGGGCATCGACCCCTGGTTCCTCCGGCGGATCGGGGGGCTCGTGGCGGCGGAGGCGGCGCTCAGGGCGCGGGCGGGCG
>JAADFK010000030.1 GCA_013152925.1 Acidobacteriota bacterium
GCCCCTCGAAAAGCAGATGGCAGCGCCGGTACTGCTTGCGGACGTCGCGCAGGGCGTCGAGGGCCTTGGGATGGTCGAACTTGTTGATGGCCACGAAGTCGGCGTAGTCCAGCATGTCGATCTTCTCGAGCTGCATGGGCGCGCCGTACTCGGGAGTCATGACGTAGAGAGAGAGATCGGCGATGTCGACGATCTCCGTGTCCGCCTGGCCGATCCCCGAGGACTCCACCACGATCAGGCCGAACCCCGCCGCCTGGCACAGCGCGATGGAGCGGCCGATGTTGCCGGAGAGGGCGCTGTGGGCTTGGCGGGTGGCCAGCGAGCGCATGTACACGCGCTCGCTGCCCAGCACGTTCATGCGGATCCGGTCGCCGAGCAGCGCGCCGCCGGTCTTTCTCTTGGTGGGATCCACGGAGAGGATGGCCACCGGGAGCGAGGGGTAGTCCGTCAGGAAGCGGCGGACGATCTCGTCGGTCAGCGAGCTCTTGCCGGCCCCGCCGGTGCCGGTGATTCCCAGGACGGGGGCCTTCGTCTTCACCTCGGGAATCGGGAGCTCCCGCCCGGACTCCACGAGGGTGATGCCCCGGGCCACCTCGAGCCAGCTCGCCGGCGTCAGCCGCTCGGGATCGATGCCGTCCAGATCGGCCGGGTCGAAATCGCACTCCTGGATCATCACATCGATCATCCCGTCGAGACCCAGCCGCCGGCCGTCCTCGGGGGAGAAGATCTTGGTGACGCCGTAGGCCTCGAGCTCGGCGATCTCCCGCGGGATGATGACACCGCCGCCGCCGCCGAAGACGCGGATGTGGCCCGCGCCACGCTCCCGGAGCAGGTCGATCGTGTACCTGAAGAACTCCATGTGGCCGCCCTGGTAGGAGGAGATGGCGATCCCCTGCGCGTCCTCCTGGATGGCGGCGTCGACGATCTCGGCCACAGAGCGGTCGTGCCCCAGGTGGATGACCTCGGCGCCGTGGGCCTGGAGGAGCCGGCGGATGATGTTGATGGCCGCGTCGTGACCGTCGAAGAGCGAGGCGGCGGTGACGAACCGGACCTTGTGCTTGGGTGTGTACCCTTCGGTGGTGCTCATGTCCCCTCCCGAAGGGTCAATATACCACCCGGGCCGGGACGCCGGACCGTCCTCCTGGGAATGGCTCTTGATCGGGAGGGCGGGATCTGGGAGGATCCGGGCATCCGCGTGGCAGCGGATGGAAAGGAGCACGCCCATGCGTCCCATGACCGAGGAGTTCCTCAAGGCGGCCTTCGCCGGCGAGAGCCAGGCCCACATGAAGTACATGGCCTTTGCGGCCAAGGCGGAGAAGGAGGGCAAGCCCAATATCGCCAACCTGTTCCGGGCCATCGCCTTCGCCGAGCTCGTCCACGCCCACAACCATCTGGAGGTGCTCGGTGGCATCGGGTCCACCGCGGAGAACCTCGAGGCCGCCAAGGGCGGCGAGGACTTCGAGATCGACGAGATGTACCCGGCGTACCTGGAAAACGCGAGGCTCCAGGGGGAGAAGAAGGCCGAGCGCAGCTTCAACTTCGCCGTGGAGGCCGAGAAGATCCACTCCGAGCTCTACGCCGCGGCCAAAAAGGCCGTGGACGCGGGCGAGGACCTCTCCGAGGCCAAGGTCTGGGTCTGCCCCGTCTGCGGCTGGACCTTCACCGGCGACGAGCCCCCCGAGCGCTGTCCCGTCTGCCAGGCGCTGGCGAAGGTGTTCAAGGCGTTCGGATAGCCCGCTTCCTGCGCAAGCGTTCTGCTGCGAGCCCGGGGAGACCCGCCGTTGCGGTCCTCTTCCCGGCGCCGCCGCCTGCGACGTGTTACCAGCACGCCTCGGCGGCGGCTTGGTCAGAAGCCCACACTGACGGGCCTCTCCGGGCTCTCGCGACGAACGGCCACGGAAGATCCGGGCTGCGGGAGCGAGGACTGGCGTAGAATCATGGCATGGCCGAGCGATTCGAACGCGTTTTCCGGGCCCTCGACCGGGCGGGCGTGAGATACCTCGTCGTCGGGGGCGTCGCCGTGGTGCTCCATGGTTACCTCAGGACCACGGCCGATCTCGACCTGGTGATTGGGCTCGAGCCGGAGAACGTGGCGCGCGCCGTCGGCGCTCTGGAGCAGGCCGGGTTCCGGCCGAGAGCCCCCGTGCCCCTGCGTTCTTTCGCCGATCCGGTGATCCGGCGGTCGTGGATCGAGACGAAGCATCTTCAGGTGTTTTCCCTGTGGCACGAGGAGCTGCCGGGTTTCGAAGTGGACCTCTTTGTGGAGGAGCCCTTCGACTTCGACGTGGCGTGGCGGCGTCGTGTGGAGGTTCCCCTGCATGACACCACCGCTGCCGTGGTGTGTCTCGAAGATCTCCTTTCGCTCAAGCGTTCGGCCGGGCGGGCCCGGGATCTCGAAGACGTGAAGGCCCTCCTGTCGCTCCAGGGGGATGACAGCGATGGATGAGCGCCGGGAAGACCGGGACACCTTCGGGTGGAGCCGTGCCGCCACCAGCCGGCGCCAGCGGCGGGCGGGCCTTTCCATGACCCCCGCCGAGCGCCTGGACTGGCTCGAGAAGATGCTCGACGAGCTCCTGCCGCTCCTCGGCCGGGCGCGCCAGGCCGGGCGGGAGCACAGCCGGGAACCCAGGCACGAATCTTCGTGAGTTATCGTGCTCTCGGGCGGCTTTCGCCGTTCCCCCGCATCACGGTGCGGATCCCGTTACCGTGTCGCCGGTGCTTCGGCGGTACCGGCTGGCGGGCAGATCACCGGCGCAGCGGGAGGGGTGAGGCCGCGAGGATGGCGCCGGGAAGGATCTCTCGCAGCCGGACGGCTGTAATCCGGTTGGCGAGGTCGGTGCCATCCGGTGTGTCGGTGAGGATGCGGAGGTAGTTGCTCGTCAGGCCGCTCCAGCGGAGGACCGCGCCGTGTGGCTCGGGCTCTTCCCAGAGCACGTCCATGGTGCGGCCGAGGAAGCGGGCCTGGAAGGCGCGCTCCAGCCGGGCGCCGAGCTCGTGGAGGCGGCGGCTGCGCTCGGAGGCCACGGGCCCCGGCACCTGGCCGGGCATGGAGGCGGCGGGGGTGCCGGGGCGGCGGGAGTAGCGGAAGACGTGGAGCCGGGCGAAGCCCACGGATTCCACGAAGGCCAGGGACTCCTCGAGCTCGGCGTCGGTCTCACCGGGGAAACCGGCCATGACGTCCGTGGTGACGGCCATGTCCGGATGGGCGGCTCGCGCCAGCTCCACCAGCCGGGCAAAGGCCGCCGTGTCCGTGCGGCGGGCCATCCGCCGGAGGGTGGCGTCGCAGCCGCTCTGGAGCGGCAGGTGGAGGTGGGGCAGGAGCCGCGGGTCCTCCCAGAGCTCGAAGAAGCCCTCGTGGAGGTCCCAGGGCTCCACGGAGGACAGGCGCAGCCGCTCGATCCGGGTCTCGTCGAGAACCCGCCGGACCAGCTCCTCGAGGCCGCGGGGCCGGCCCAGGTCGTGGCCCCAGGAGCCCAGGTGGACCCCGGAGAGCACGGCCTCACGGTATCCGGCCGCCGTCAGCCGGCGGATCTCGGCGACCACCTCCTCCGCCGGCCGGCTCAACCCGGCGCCCCGGGCCACGGTGACGATGCAGAAGGCGCACCGGTTGTCGCAGCCGTCCTGGACCTTGACGAAGGCGCGGGTGTGGTCTCCGAGGGCGGGGAAGGGGGCGCCGTCGGCCGCCGGCACGGGGTCACCGTCGTCGAGAAGGCCTTCCGTGGCCAAGATCTCCGCCAGGCGGTCCTTGTTCTCGTTGGGCACGACGAGGCGAGCGCCGGTGGCGCGGGCCGCGTCCTGGTCGAGCTGGGACCAGCATCCCGTTACCACGAGAACGGCCGATGAGTTGTCTCGCCGAAGGCGGCGCAGCATGTGCCGGGACTTCCTCGCGGCGGTTGCCGTCACCGTGCAGGTGTTCAGCACGCAAAGATCGGCCGGATCACCGGGTCCGACGATCCGGTGTCCCGCCGCGGCGAGCTGGCCCGCCAGGGATTCCATCTCCCCGATGTTGAGCCGGCAGCCCAGTGTCTCGAGCCGAACGCGCATCCAGCCTCCGGAGCCTCACGGTACGGGTGGGCACCTGGGGTGTCAATGATTGGGGGAGGTGAGGCATGAGGAGTGAAGAGTCAGGAGTTGGGAGTGAGGGGAGAAGAAAGAGGATCGAGGAGAGAGGACAGGGGGCTGGTGTTTCGGGGAGAAAGTGGGGTGGGAGGGGGGAGGGGCCGGATTTGGCATGGGACGGGCGATGCCGGGGCGCTGTGAGAGAATCCGGGATTATGGGGGCCTTCCAGAGGAACCTGAGGTCGGGGAGCGCGCGGTGGCACGTGGTGACAGCCGGGTTGCTGCTGCCGTTTGCGCTGGCGGTAGCGGTGCCGGGCGCCCAGGCGTTCGAGCCGCTGCCGCGAATGACGCCGGCAAGGGCCGGGATCGATCCCGTGGCCCTGGACGGGGCCCTGGAGGACCTGGGCCGGGCGCCGGGGATCTACTCCGTGGTCGTCATCCGCCACGACGCCGTGCTGGCCGAACGGTACTGGCGGGGCTCGCCGGAGACCCTGCACCACCTGGCCTCGGTCACCAAGAGCGTCACGTCGACCCTGGTGGGCGTGGCCGTGGACCGGGGCTTCATTCCGGATGTGGATGTCCCCATGGTGGACTACCTGCCGCCGGCGCTCCTCCCGGACGATCCGGCCAAGGACGCCATCACACTGCGGCACCTCCTGACCATGACCTCGGGCCTGGACTTCGACGAGAGCAAGGACTGGGAGAGCTGGCTTCAGGCCCCCAACCAGGCGGCCTTCATCCTCGACCGGCCCCTGGCGGCACCGCCTGGCGAGCTCTTCCACTACAGCACGGCAGCCTCCCACCTCCTCTCCATCGTCCTCAGCGAGGCTGTGGGCATCCCGGCGGCCGACTTCGCCCGCGGCACGCTCTTCGGCTCCCTCGGCATCACGGATTTCCGCTGGCAGACCGATAACCAGGGTTTCGACTACGGGGGCCACGGGCTCTGGCTGAGAACCGAGGACATGGGCAAGCTGGGAGTGCTCTTCCTCGACTGGGGTGTTTGGGAGGGCTCCCGGGTTCTCTCCACCGGATGGATCGCGGGGGCGACATCCCTTCAGGTCGACCTGGGGGCGCGGTTCGGTCCCCTCAACGACATCGGCTACGGTTGGCTCTGGTGGCTGGACGACGGTCTCCGCTGGCCCGTCTATCTGGCCTGGGGCTGGGGTGGCCAGTTCGTCTTCTGCGTTCCGGCCTTGGACCTTGTCGTCGCCACCAGCGCCAACTGGAACGTCGGAGCGGTGGACGCCAATCGCCAGGAAACGGCCATTCTCAACGTCATCGTCGACGAGATCCTGCCCATTGTGAGCCACCGTCCGCCGCGGCGGGTCCGCGTGCATGCGGCGCCCGAGGTGTACGGAGGGGCGATGTCCGGAGGAACGGGCCCACTGTCCGGCCGGCCCGGCGGCGGGGCGACGCCTGTAGAATCGTCCAATGAAGAGCTCCCTGGGAATCCTCGTCCTGATCGTGAGCCATCTCGTTTCCCTGGCGGCGCACGCAAGCTCCCGGGAGGAGTGGGCGCGGTGGACCAGGCACGGTCCGCCCGTGTGGGAGGGGTGGGCCATCGCCGCCGACCCGTCGGTGCTGGTGGACGAGGGCATCTACCGGATGGTGTACACGGCGTGGTTGCCCAGCCCCGACCGCACCCTGCTGGCGGAGGCCGTGTCCTCCAACGGCCTCGACTGGAGCCCCGCCCTTCCCGTTGATGAGGAGCATCCCGCACCCGTTGTCCTGGACGGCGAGGCCGGGAAGTGGGACGCCCACGTGGAGACGGCCTTCGCCCTCCGGAGGAACGGGGAGTACCTGCTGTACTACTGTGGCTATCCACGGAGCTCGGACCCCGTCAGCCCCGGCGAGCTGGGGCTGGCCCGCTCTGACGACGGCCTCCACTTCACGCGGGTCTCGGCCGGACCGATCCTGCGGCGGACGGCCGGCTGGTACGACAACGACGCCATCTTCAGTCCTTCCCTGGTCTGGTGGCGGCCCAGCTCCATGGCGCCCGAGAGGGCCTGGATGATCTACGCGGGACACTGCTGGACGGACTGCTCCCAGGTCAGCCCCGGCCTGCGGATTCTCGGCGCCACCTCCACGGACGGGACGGCGTGGACGAAGGAGGCGGAGCCGGTGGCCGCGGCGCCGCTTGCCGGTCTGGACTGGACCGCCGCCGGAGTGGCCGAGCCCGACCTGGTCCGTGGTCCCGATGGCCTTTTCTACCTGTTCTTCTCGGCCTTCTCCGGCGAGAACGGCGAGACGGTCCGGATCGGCGTCGCCCGGTCGCCCCATCCCTTCGGTCCCTGGGAGGCCGATCCGGATCCCATCGTGGTCAGCAGTGATCCTGCCGGATGGGAGGGACACGAGGTCATCGCACCCTCGGTCGTGATCGGCGACGGGAAGGCCCGCCTCTGGTACCACGGCTTCCAGGAGCAGGAGCAGGACTACCGCGTCGGCTACGCCGAGGCGCCGTGGCCCCTGATGACCATCGAGACGAACTGGAAGCGCTCGCCGGACAACCCGCTGGTCAACCCTTTCGGCGCCATGGTGACGGGCGCCACGGACCTGGCCGTGGCCGATCCCACCGTCGTCTGGGACGAGGAGGCCGGGATCTTCAAGGCGTGGTGGTCCACCACGGTGGCCGGCGAGCTCGGGCCCGACGGCCCCAGCATCAACGGCATCCGGTACGCCGAGAGCCCGGAGGGGGTCCACTGGACGGTCCAGCAGGGGCTGGCCTTCTCGGCGGCCTTCGGCAACCCGGGCGCCTGGGACGCCACCCACAGCGAGACGCCCTTCGTCCTCGAGGTGCCGTCCAACCCGCCCGAGCGCCGTTACCTGCTCTACTACTCCGGCGGCAACACGGGGGCCTGCACGGTCGGGGAGGCGCCGTGTTACGAGGTCGGCCTGGCCTTCTCGGCCGATGGCAAGCACTTCAGTCGCCTGCCGGCGGACGAGTCCCCCTACGGCGAGGCCGGCCTCGTGCTCAGGGGCGAGGATGTGCTCCACGGCGTCGAGGGGATGGCCCTGGGCGTGGTGGCTGACCCGGCCCTGATCCGGGAGCCCGACGGCACCCTCCGCATGTGGATGTCGGGCTACGCAGGGAACGCCAGCCACGCGCCCCTGGCCTTCGGGATCAGCGAGGCGAGCTCGGTGGACGGTATCCACTGGACGCCCGCAGCGGTCAACCCCCTGCCGAGCCTCCGCCGTCCCGGCGAGATCGCCGCGGGAGCGCAGCCCAGCGTCCTGTACAACCCCCGAACCGGTCTTTACGAGATGTGGTTCACCAACGACCGCGAGATCGACCGGGAGCGGACCCCGGCCACCCTCTTCCAGGCCTTCGGCTACTGGCACGCCACGAGCCCCGACGGCATCCACTGGACCCCGGAGTACGGTGGCGGGCCCGACTTCCGCTGGGATCCCGCGGAGCCCTCCGAACGCTGGGGCCTTCTGACCGGCGTCCACGTGTTGCTCCACGACGGGCGCTACATGATGTACTACTCGGGATGGTCCGCCGTGGACGTGCCGCCGCTCTTCGTGATCCCGACACGGCGCGGCACCGTGGACGGCGTCACCGCCCTCAACCTCGCCACCCGGCCGGCGGCCGCCGCGAGGGCGACAAGGCCGGCCGGCCGCGCCCTGCCAGCCGGACGGTAGAGGGGGCATGCCGCGCGGAACGGCGCCCAGCCACGGCGCCGGACCGCGGCGCCGCCAGGCCGTGGCGCCGGGCCGCGGGCGCTCGGTCGCATTCCTGGAACGCGAGGGCGCCCCGCAGCACCTGGCAACCTTCGCGCCCCGGAGGTTCTCTCCCGGCGCGAACGGGAAGGGCTTCGCCTGGATGACGGCCCGGCACCCGGTGTTGGCTGGCCGTTAACCCCGGCGGTTGCACGCCGCGCCGCTGGAAGAACGAAGCGCAGGAGCCCGAGCGCTCGGCCGTCCGGCACCCTGAGGCTCAACCGGCTTTTTCACGACGATGATCCGGGGTTTCGTGGCAACGTGGAGTGTCTTGCGCTTGCGGATGAGCCGGATGATGGCCTCGGTGCAGAAGATGCCGACGGGTTCCATGTCGGCGCCCTGTTGGAAGGTGACGTAGCCGTCGCCGCCATCGGCCAGGTAGTCGCTGGTGGCGACGCTGTAGATGGCCCCGGGATCCAGCGGTTCGCCCCCGACCTCCACGGCGGTGATACGTTTTCCCTGAGGACGGCCGGGGTCGATGGTGACCGAGAGGCCCGAGACCTGGGCGACACCGTACGCGAAGGTGGCGCCGTGCTCCAGAAGCGCCTTCACCTGGCGGCCGCTGAGCTTCACCCTGACCACGGGGTTCTCGAAGGGATACATGGCCAACACTTCGCCCACGGTGACGTCACCCTTTGGGATGTCCGCCCGGAGGCTCCCGGAGTTCGTGATGGCGATGTCGGTGTGAGCGGCCTCCCGGAACGCGTCGGCCGTGAGATCGCCAAGGGGGGACTCGCCGTAATAGTCCCGCGTCAGGTCGATGGTGCTGTGTCCGATCACCTCGCCCGTGATGGCGGTGACCTTCCTCTCCCAGCTGGCGATTCGCGCCGCCACAACCGGGTCCGGAGGGATCCGGTCGGAGAACACGGGGATGAGCTTGCCGTCGTGACCGGTGATTCGCCGTGTTTCCGGATCGAGGGTGAGGGTCAGCCGTCCCAGCCGCGTGCCGAGGCCGTAGGTCGAGACCAGCAGCGTGGACGTCCCCGGGACGGCGATGGGCACCTCGACGCCCCGGTGGGCGTGCCCCGTGATCAACACGTCGATCCCGGGGACGGCCGATGCCACCTGGATGTCCTTCGTCAGCTCCCGCTGGGGCGCCCCCTCGGCGTTGCTCGACTGCATGCCGGCCACGCCCTCGTGGGCCAGGAGGATGAGCACGTCCACGTGCGGCCGCAGCTTCGCGACCCACCCCCGCACGACCCCGATCTGGTCCCGGAACTCCAGCGCCGTGACCAGGCGCCGGTTGATGGTCTCCAGAGCCGCCGTGCGGCCCAGGATCCCGATGATGCCGATCCGTACCGGTCCCCGCTGGAGAATCGTGCACGGCATGGCGAAAGGGATCTCCGTTCCCTTGAAGAAGATGTTGGCCGCCAGCACCGGAAAGTCGGCCTGGTTGATTCGGCGGACCGTGTTGCGCCATCCCTGATCGAGCTCGTGGTTGCCGAGGCACATGGCATCGTAGCCCATGACATTCATGAGATCGAAGATCGCCTCGCCCTTGGTCAGGCGGCTGATGGGCGGCCCGGTCATCACGTCGCCCGCCGACAGCAGCAGCACGTTGTCCCGGGTCTTCCTGAAACGCTCCACCAGTGTGGCGATATGGGCGAAACCGCCGATGCGAGGCTGGCCCTCGAGCCACCCGGCCCTCATCGGCAGGACCTGGGCGTGGATGTCGTTGGTATACAGGATCGTCAGCTCGAGTGAATCCGGGGTACCCCCGGCCCATGCCGGCAGGACCACACCGATCAGCAGCAGAACGAACACGCGGAGGGCTCGTGATCTCATGATGCCTCCCAGAGCGGGACCGTATCACAGCTCCTCTTTCCTCCGGCGGGAGCGGCGCGAAGGGGCGCTGATGCAACCTCGGAGCTCCCGCCGCCTCCGGGTGTCCTGGCGAGCTCGCGTCGATTCAAGCGCGAGAGTCGTGCCCGTGTCCGGTGGTGGCAAGGGGGCGCATCAACGCTTCCGCAGAGTCCGCTCGAGCCTGCGGAGGCGCTTGTGGATCTTCCGGGCCTCCTTCTTGCGTTTCGCTGTGCGGAGGAGCGCCTCCTGGCTCCGGAGGGCTGGCAGCAGCGCGGGGTCGTTGGGGCCGTGGGCGGACTCGAGCGCGGCGATCAGCTCCGAGTTGGCTTCGATGGCCTCGTCGGTCCGTCCGGCGGCGCGGAGGAGCCCGGCGCGATCTTCGAGGACGTTCAGCTTCAACGACGGGTTGTTGCTTCCACTGGCGGCTCCCCCGAGCTCCGAGAGGTACTGCAGTGCGCCTTCGGCATCTCCCTCCATGGCCGCCAGGCGGGACAGCCGGCCGAGGGTTGTGATGCGGCGGGGATCGGCCGGGCCGAGGCGTTCCTTCTGGATCGCCTCGAGCTCCTCGAGGCATTGCCGCACTGCGGCAACCTCGGGGTCGTCCTTCCGCGTGCCCAGGAGATCGGCCGGGCTGACGCCCTCGGCGCCGATGGTGCGCCAGGCGGCTCCGGCGGCGATGCTCCGGGCCGCGAGCGCCTCCTCACCCGCGGCGCCTGCCTTCAGGGCAGCCCGGGCCAGGCCGGCCGCCACGCCTGGGTCGCCGCCGGTCATGGCGGCCTGGGCGCCCTTGACCAGCGTTGTGGCGGGGTTGCCCAGGCCGGGGTCGGCCGCCTGGAGGCCGGCAACCTTCCGGAGGATCCTTGCGCCGGCCTCGGCCGAGCCGTGGGCCAGCTCGAGCTGGGCCAGGCTCTCCAGGCAGACCGAGCGTTCCTCGTCGGTGGCCGTGCCCTTGCCGAGCTGCGCCACGGCCTCCCGCTGGCGGGCCAGGGCCGTGTCGAAGTCGCCCTCAACGGCGGCCATACGGGAGAGCATCTCCAAGACGCTCCGGTACCGGTCGAGGTCGGCGGCGCCGGTCTGCGCCGCGAGGGCGGCGTAGCGGTTGAGGTCCTCCTTGGCCGTGGGCACGTCACCCCCGGCCAGGGCGGTGCGGCCGGCGGCGGCCAGCGGCGGCAGGAGCTCGGGGCTGTCCTTGCCGGCCCGGGCCTCCACGGCGGCAAGGAGCAGCGAGTACATGGCCTGTGCCTTGTCCACGCGCTCCTGGTTCTCGTAGAGCTTGCCCAGGTCCTCCAGGGTGGCCTCCAGGCGGCGGTCCCCGGGCGGGAAGGCTCCGGCGATCTTGAGGGCCTTCTTGAGCTCGGCCTCGGCCTGGGCCGTCCGGCCGTACGCGAAGAGCCGTTCGCCGAGGCGCTGGTGGTACTCCCAGGGGTCGATGGCGAAGACGCTGCCCGCCACAAGGACGGTCAGGATCAAGGTAAGGAGCAATGAGCGGCGCATGACGGTTCCTCCAGGGTTCCGCGGCGGCTGGTCAATGGAAGGAGACGGCGTAGCGGCCGCCGCGCATCAGTGGGAGGGTGGCGCCGTCCTCCATCTCCAGATCGGCGGCGGTGACCTCGACGTTGGGTTGGAGCGCAGGGATGTAGACGCGATCCTGGTGGACCACGGCCTCGGGTGTCGAAAAATCCCCGGCGCCCACCTGACCGCCGAAGTGGTCGGAACGGCCGAAGGCGACGTGGAGACCCAGCTTCTCGTCCAGGAGGACCTCACCGATGGGCTCGATGCGAAAGTCGGACAGCACACCGAGGCCCAGCTCGGCCAGGTTGCCGTAGGCCGGTTCCCGCTCCAGGCGGGCGGCCTCGCGCCGGGAGACGGGTCCCGTGCTCTCCACCGCCACGGCACGGTTGGCCTCCACCCGGTAGAGGACCACCTCGCCGTCCAGCTCCACGGGCAGGAGGCCCTCGCTGGTGCTGGGATCGCCGGGGATCTCGCCCTCGTAGGGCACGATGTAGGCCTCGCCCGAGGGGAGGTTGCCGGCGGTGCCGGGCTCGTGGAGCAGGCCACCCGAGGCGTGGGCGGTGCGGTGGCGAAGGTCCAGGCGGAGCATCGTCCCCGCGGCACCTTCCACGGCGAAACGAATGACCGCGCCGCATGCATGATCCAGGAGATCCTTGAGGATCTGGACCCGGCGGTTGATCTCCACGTAGTCCAGGCGCAGGGCGGGAATCATGGCCGGGGAAAACCCGGGCATGGTGGCCGCCCGGAAGCCGTAGCGGCGGGCCGCCAGCTTGAGGGGCGCCGTGGCCGAGAGCTCGGTGGGGGCCAGGAGGATCGTGTGGCTGCGGAAGACCTCGGCGAAGGGGACGTGGAGGGAAGCGTCGACCTCGTTGGCCGTGGCCGGGAGGGGCCGGGCGGGATCCCACGGGACGGCCGACTCCGGCAGGTCGGCGTTATTCCGCCGGGCGTTGCGGTAGAGCACGAGGTCGCATTCCAATCTGGGGGCCGAGGGCTCCGCACGGAGATCCCGGACCCATCGGGCGGCCGTTTCGCGGCGTTGCGCCCAACGCGGGTTGTCGGCCAGCTCCGCATCGGGAAGGTCCACCAGGACCGAAACGGCCCGGTCCCGCGGCCCGGGATTGAACACGCGGTGGATCAGTCGCCCGAGCTCCGCCCCCGTCAGCCGCTCCTCCATGCTCACCTCCCGCCGGGATTGTGCCCGGGGCGGGCGCAGAGTGCAAGCAAGGTCCGTTTCCTCAGGGGTGTCCTTGCAACGATCCCGGCGCTTGCGGGGTAGTACTCATTGAGGGAGGGTACGGATGCATGGATGCTGGGGCATGTACGATGATCCACGGTGGGGTGATGGCGCAGGACCTGGACTTGCCGTCCGGTAGGGGGCCGGGCTCCCGCTCCGGCGAGGGGAGCCTGACGCTCCGGCTCCGTGCTGGCGAGTCGCTTGCGTACGAAGAGGCCGTCCGGCGTTTTGCGCCGAGAATTCGGGCGCTGGCCTGGCGGATGCTTGGCAGCGGGGAGGACGCCGAGGACGCGGCGCAGGAGGTCTTCCTGCGCCTCTACCGCTACCGGCGCCGCCTCGATCCGCAGCGCGCGTTGCTTCCCTGGCTGTACCGGCTGACGGTCAACGTCAGCCGGACCATGCTCAAGCGCCGGCGTCCCCGTCGGGCTCAGCCGGAAGCCTTGCCGTCGGATACCGTCATGAACGGCACGGCACGAACCATGGAGGCGGTCGATGCCCGACTCACGCTCACAGCCGCATTGCAGCGCCTCAACCCCGACGAGAGAGCGGCCGTCGTTCTCCGTGATCTCATGGGGCACTCGACGGCGGAGGTGGCGCAAGCCTTGGGGTGCCGGGAGGGCACGATCCGTTCGCGCCTCTGCCGGGCGCGTCTCAAGATGAAGGACTCCATCACGGGTCTTGGGGAGGTTGCGCCATGAGATGTGCGCGGTACGAGAGATGGGCCGCGTTGTATGTGGAGGGTGATCTCGGGACGCGCAAGAGCGAGCGTCTGGAAGCGCATCTCGAACGCTGCGAGCGTTGTGCGGCAACGCTCAAGGCGCTCCGCCGCAGCCAGGCCGTGCTCAAGGAGACCGACCGGATCGTCCGGGAAGATGAAGCCCGGGAACCCGGGCCGACCGTTGCAATCCCGCCGTTTCATGCTTGTGGCACCGGGCGGGTCTTCGCCATCGAACATGGCCGTTTTCTCCTCGCGACCCTGGCCGGTGCAGCGGTGATCACCATCCTCGTGGCGCTTCACTTCGTCCTCCGCTCCGGAAACGTTCCATTGCACCGCGGCCCGCGGTCCACCATTCGAAGCGCCGAGCTGGTTCGGTCGCCCGTTGCAAGCCCAATCGCCCGGATCGCCGCCCAGCCGGACGTCGTGGCAAGGGAGAGCTCATCGAGCCGGGGAAGCGTCGTTCGCCCCCGACTTTCTCGACGCCTTCCCGGTTCGCCGCCGGCTGCGGTCCGGCGGGCAGAAGATACGAAACGGCCGCCAACGGTGGTCAAGATTCTTACGGATGATCCCAACGTGGTCATCCTGTGCATCGTCGACTCATGACTCAAGGAGGACACAGAGATGAAAATGCAACAACGTCACGTGCTCATCGGAGTGGGGCTCGTTCTCATGCTTGCGCTGGACATGCCCCTTGCGGCCCAGACTCCGGCGTCCGCAGCGGCTCATCCGGCCAAGACGGCCCCTCCAGCATACGTGCCGGTAACGAAGACGCTGAAGATTCGCCACGGTGATGTGGGAAAGATCGCCAAGGTTCTGTCGCTGATCGGCGGTACCGCCACTGCTGACCCCGATCTTGGCGTGATCGTCTGGACGGGATCGCCGCAACTGGCTCCGGCGGTCGAGGCTGCCGCAAGGAGCCTGGACGTGGCGCCGGAGCCGGCCACCAATATCCAGCTGACGATACACTTCCTGGCGCAGGCGGATGACACGGTTGGCAAACCGTTGCCGGAGGACCTCCAGAGCGTGGGCCAGCAGCTCCACAAGGTCCTCGGCGTCCAGGGGCTGAGGCTCCTGGAGACGGCGATCATCCGCGTCCGGGACGGCGGTAGTGCCCGGGTTGACGGAACCCTGCCAAGCCGGTTTGGCAAGGACGTCACGGGACGGTACACCATATCCATCCGCAAGGTTCGTGTCGCGGACGACGCCGGGAAGGCCATGGTCCATCTCGGCCGCTTCAGGGTCTGGATCAATGGTTTCCTCTCCCCACAGAATCACGACAGTTTTGCGACCGAGACCGACCTTGATATCGCCGACGGTCAGCACGTGGTGGTCAGCCGTGCGTCGGTGAACGGTTTCACATCGGGGGTCTTCGTTGTCGTCAGCGCCCACGTTGTTTCCTGAGCCTCGTCAGCGCGGAGCTGTCCGTCGGCGACCTTCGAAAGGGGCGTGCCGACGGACGGCTCGTGGACGGGCGTTGGGGGGAGCTGCCCGGGAATCGCGATGGCTCGTTGCTTCCCCTGGACAGGTCGTGAGAGGAGCGGTACCTTTCCGGCATGATGAGACGAGTGTTCGCACTGCTGTTGCTGGTTCCGCTGACGGGTTGCGCGGTGGCGGCCGTCGGGGCCGCTGCCGGCGCCACCTATGTCTGGATCAACGGCGAGGTCAAGGCGACGCTGCCCGCGGCCCTTCCCAAGGTGGAGAAGGCGTCGAAGAGGGCGCTGAAAAACCTCGAGCTGACGGCCATCGGCTCCACAGCTGACAAGCTCGAAGGGACGGTCACGGGCATGATGGCCGACGGGACCAGGGTCCGGATCAAGCTCAAGGCCGTCGACTTCCACTCGACGGAGGTCAGGATCCGTGTGGGAACGGTGGGCGACCGGACTGTTTCCGAGCAAGTCCTCCGGCATATCCGGCGCGAGCTGGGAATCTCACCCGCATAATTCCTCATCCATCTGCTGCAGGGCAGGATGCACCGCGTCTGGCGGCGCTTTCTCGATTCGCTCGCTCAACGTGCCGCAAGCACGCCTGCGCTCGCGAATCTTGCGAGAGCACCGCCAGCCACGGCGCCTCCTGCCCTTCGCGACGATGTCTGATGAATCATCCGGACTCGCCAGGGGCGATGAAGACCTGAGGCGGGCTTTCCGTTTCGCCCCGCTGCGGTGCTTCAGACGAGCATCCCGGGAAGACGCTGACCCATGATGCCGGCGGCCTCGTCGACGATGCGGTCGATCAGCCCGGCCACGGTGGGTATGTCATGGATCAGGCCGACCACCTGGCCGGCGGCCAGGAGGCCGTGGCTGGCATCGCCGTCCCTGAGGGCCTTGAGGCCGTGTTCGCCCTTGAGCAGGGGGATCAGGTCGGGGAGGGTGGCGCCCTCGGACTCCTTCTCCAGGACCTTCTCGGCCCAGGGGTTGCGCAGGACGCGCTCGGAGTTTCTGAGGGTCCGCATGACGAGAGTCGTGTTGGTCTCGTCAGCCTTGACCAGGGCCTGCTTGATCCCCTCGTGAACGGGAGCCTCGGCGGTGGCGACGAAACGGGTCCCCATGTTGATGCCTTCGGCGCCCAGGGCCAGGGCGGCGGCCAGGCCGCGGCCGTCCCCGAAGCCGCCCGAGGCGATGACGGGGATGGAGATCTCATCGACGGTGCGAGGAACCAGGATCAGGGAGGTGACGTCGTCCTCGCCGGGGTGGCCGGCGCACTCGAAACCGTCGATGCTGACCATGTCGCAGCCGATGGCCTGGGCCTTCCTGGCGAAGCGGACCGCCGTGCACTTGTGGACCACCAGGGCGCCCCCGGACTTGATGGCCTCCAGGTAGGGCTCGGGGTTGCGGCCGGCGGTCTCCACCAGGGGGATACCCTTCTCGACGATGACCTCGATGAAGCCACCGTAGTCCGGCGCCTTGAGGGTGGGCAGGAAGGTCAGGTTGACGCCGAAGGGCCGGTCCGTGAGCTGGCGGGTCTCGTCGATGGCGCGGGCCAGGCCTCCGGGCGTCTCGAAGGTCAGCGCCGTGAGGATCCCCATGGCGCCCGCATTGGAGACGGCGGCCACGAGCCCCGGCTGGGACACCCACATCATGCCGCCCTGGAGGATCGGATGGTCGATTCCCAGCATCTTGGTCACACGTGTTCGGATCTTCTGTGCCATGGGCCCTCCCGGTCACCCGCTCGCCGCCGCGACGGGGGCGGGGTCATTCTAGCGCGGATCGTTCACGGCGGTTTTTTGCGAGGAGTCGAAGATGTTGTGGGAGGCCGGGCCCTCGCAAGAGCCCTGAGCGAAGTCGTGCCGGTGGCACACCGGGCGAGGGAACCGGAAGCGCGCCACCGGTTGCGGCCTCTCCTGCCGGAACGAACAACGGCCCGGGGTCGCCGGGCCGGTTCTCTCTGGGTGGTATGTTCCCCTACTTCTTCTCCTCCTTGGCCTTTTCCTTGGCCTGCTTCTGCAGCTCCTTGAGCTTTTCCTTGGCCTGCTTGAGCTCTTCCTTGGTCATGATGCGGAAGGGGACCCGGATCGTGCTGCCGGGGAACTTCACCTGGAGGTAGTACTGGCCGTACTGGATCTTCTCCGGGAGGTGAAAGTAGAGCCGGCCGACGCAGGCGCGCCGGTAGTCGAGGGAGACCTGGTCGTAGGTCATCATGCGGACCTTCTGCGAGGTGTCGGAGAAGAAGCCGACCCGGCAGGCGTCCTTGGCCCACGGCGGGAAATAGCTGATGGATTGCCGCTGGATGTTGGCCCGGGCGTTGAGGGCGCGCAGCTTCCCTCCCGCGGCGTTGTACTCCTGCTGTGTGGCCATGGTAACGGTCTTGCCGTCGGGCATTATCACGGCAAAGTCGTGGCGGGTCAGAGTGGCCTTGACCTGCGGCTGGGTGGTCAGGCCGACCTCGAGGAGCATCCACTCCTGGCCCACCGAGGCGTTGGCGACGGAGTAGCCGAGGATGACGTACCCCTCGTCGTTGGACACGACGCGGACGAAGCTGCCCGGGATGGAGAGCCGTTGCTGCCCGCCGGGTTGTGCGGCGGCGGCTTCCTGCGCCATGACGGGTCGCGCCGATGGGATGATCATCAGTGCGATGACCAGGGCGGGAAGCGCCAGGGGTTTCCGGAACGGGACATTGTTCTTCATGGGACGCTCCATTTCCGGTTGTTTGCGCGAAATCATCGTAGCACCATCCACTTGATGTGAAACAGAATCCGGCGGGGCGGCATTCCCTGAAGGAGTGTGGCTCAATACCGCCACCCCCATGGCCCCACCACGATGACCGGACTGCTGCTTGGAGCCGGGGCAGGTGGAGAGGAACCGGATGATTTACCATGATGCCAGGGAGTGACCATGATGCACACCGGAAACCACGCTCGGCCTGGCGGTCCGGGCTCGCGGCCATGGCGGGGGCCTGTCCGGGGACTGCTGGGAGCCGCAGCTCTTCTCGTTCTGCTGCTCAACCCGTTGCCGCTTGGCGCCCAGACCTCCGGAGAGGAACCGGGAGAGCTCACGCCGGCCGCGGCCGGCACGCCGGCGGAGCCATCCCTGGAGGAGCAGGCTGCCGAGATCGCTGCCAGGACCCAGGAGAGCTGGGCGGTCATCGAAGGCCTGCTGCGCCAACGTGTGAAGACCCGGGAGATGGAGGAGCTTCAGATCATCGACGCCCAGCTCGACCTGAGGGTCGGCGCGCTGAAGAAGCACCTCGGTCAGCTCATGGATGTCATCGAGGAGCTCGACGCCCAGGAGCTCCCGTCGGAGAAGCCGAAAAAGGTCGCCCGGAGAATCCTCCGTTCCGCCCGACGGCTCCTGTGGCAGAACCTGAAGCGGGACCAGGATGCCGTCCGGCTCCAGACGGAGAAGGTACGCAAGGCCCCGCCGGAGGAACGCCTGGCCGAGGAACGGGAGCTGACGACCCTGAGCGACTCTTTGAGCTCGGCGTACCGGAGCATTCTCGTCCTGGAGGGTTACCAGCAGAGGCTGGGAACAGATGTGACAAGAGACCTTGCCACGCTGGACCGTCTGCTGAGCGCACGCCTCGAGCGGGTGGCCGGCGAGCTCAAGGTCAGCACCGAGAAGCTCGATGCCCTCAAGAGCAAGCTCGAGGAGGCCAGGCCGGAGGAGGCCGCCGCGCTGAAGGAGGGCCTGCCGGCCCTGGAGGAAGCCCACCACCGGGCGGTCCGGGAGCTGACGGACCTCGTGGCCCTGGGACAGCGGCGGGCTCTGGACGTGGACCGCTACAAGAAGCTCCTGATCCAGTCCACGGGCGCCGCCTCCGTCGGGATGCTCAACAAGAGGGTGGCCGTCGGCCTCCTGGTGGATGCTTTTAGGGATATCAAGGATCACCTGGTCAAGCTGACGCCGTTGCTCATCTTCCGGAGTGTCGTGTTCGTGGTGATCGTTCTGCTGTTCTGGATCGTCGCCCGTGTGGCGGCGGTCCTGGTTCGCAAGACCATCAACCGCCCGGGCGCCCACATGCCCCAGCTCCTGCGCGGTACGGTGGTGACGGCCACGCGGAACACGATCCTCATCATCGGTATCGTTGTTGCGCTCTCGCAGTCGGGCGTCAAGGTGGCGCCGATCCTCGCCGGCCTCGGGATTGCCGGGTTCATCGTCGGCTTCGCTCTTCAGGACACGCTCTCCAACTTCGCGGCCGGCCTGATGATCCTCATCTATCGCCCCTTCGATGTGGGTGACGCGGTTGATACCGCCGGCGTCTTCGGGAAGGTCGTTCGTGTCAGTGTCGTGTCGACCACCGTCGACACCTTCGACAATCAACGTCATATCATCCCCAACCGGCAGGTGTGGGGCAATGTCATCACAAACCGGACGGCACGCGAGACGCGGCGTGTGGACCTGACCCTGTTCACGGGCTACGGGGCCGACGTCGAGCAGGTGGAACAGATCCTCCAGGAGGTGGTTGCCACCCACCCCAAGGTGCTCGAGGAGCCCTCCCCGGTCATCCGTCTCCAGAGGGTCACCGAGTCGGGTTTGGAATTCGTGGCCAGGCCGTGGGCCGCGACCGCGGACTACTGGAGCGTCTTTCGCGACCTGACGCGGACCATCAAGATGCGTTTCGACGCCGAGGGCGTCCCGCCCCCGACCCCTCGCCGGGAGATCTTCCTCCGGGAGCACGATGGGGAGAGGTGAGCACCGGGGGATCCGGGGCGATGGCGACTTCGTTCCCGCGAGGCAGTGGCCATCCCGACCGTCCGGTCCGGCCTCTCCCACTTGAAAACGGGACGAGGGTGATACAGTTTTCTCGGAGGGGACCGCGCCGGCTTCCGGAGGGAGCCCGTCGCGAAGCGGGAGGTGTACGGTGAACGAGGCCATCGGAAGTGTTCGTCGTTTCGTCACAGTGGTTTCCGTGGCAGCCGTTGCGATGGCCGTGGCACTGGTCACGCCTGGCTGCGGCCGTACGCTGTCGGCGTCCGTGGGAGGGGCGGCCGCCGGACACGGGGGAAAGGAGGCAGCCGTGACTTCATTCCGGATCAGCTCACCGGCCTTCGGGGAAGGCCAGCCCATCCCGGCCGACTACACGGCCGATGGGAGTGACGTCAATCCTCCCCTGGAGATCCGGGGGGTGCCGGCGGGCGCCAGGTCACTTGCGTTGATCATGGACGACCCGGACGCTCCCAGGGGCACCTGGGTTCACTGGGTGGTGTGGAACATCCCGGCGGATACGGCCATGATACCGGCGGATTCGGTGCCGGTCGGCGCGGTGCAGGGACGTAACAGCTGGGGGCGCACGGCCTACGGTGGCCCGGCTCCACCGTCGGGGACCCACCGTTACTTCTTCAAGCTGTACGCGCTGGACACCACGCTGGACCTGCCACCGTCGACGGACAAGGCGGGGCTCCTGGCGGCCATGAAGGGGCATGTCCTGGGCGAGGCCCAGCTCATGGGGACCTACTCGCGAAAGCGCTGACCCGCACGGTGGCCCGGGGAGAGGGACGGCCCCTGCCGTGGCGGCTCAGGCCGCCGAAAGGACGGTGACGGCGCCCCAGACCAGCCCAGCCACGAGGAGCAGCGGCAGCAGGACGACCAGCCCCACGACGAGCACCACCGGTCCGACGACTGCCAGGACGACGGTCACGGCCAGGAGCCCGAAAACCGCCTTGAGGAACCACCCTGCCACGGCGAGGGGGATCAGCAGGAGCTTGAAGAATACCTTGATGAGAACCCCCGCGACGGCGAGCACGCCCAGCACGAGCCCCCCGATGACGAACAACCCCATGAAACCAGCGAGCTCAAGCATCACGACCTCCTACACCATTCAAGTACGTACGGGGGCCGCGAGAAGTTCCCGGTTTCTCAGCGCCTCATGATCGAGTCGAGGATCATCATGAAGGCCGCCTGCTGCTCGGGCTCGGCCTTCTCGATCACGGCCAGGCAGCCGGTGCCGTCAAACTCCTCGTGGAGCTCCTCGGCGGGGTGGGCCGAGGTGATGATCACCCGCTTCAGGTTGACCCGGCGCTTGCGGGCCTCCTCAAGAACGTCGCGGCCGTTCATCCCGGGCATCTCCCAGTCCAGGAGCACGATGTCGACATCCGGCGAGAGGTGCCGGACAGCCTCTTCTGGATCGGTGTAGGTCTCGACGCTCACCCGGTCGCCGTACCGGTCCTCGAGGAACCGGCGCCACACGGCACACTGAAGGGGGGAGTCGTCCACGACGACAGCACGCTTGGTCCTGGAGCTGGAAGCGTTCCCCATCGGTCTCAAGCATAGCAGCATGCCGCGCACCTGGGGAAGACGGCGGCGCTTCCCTGCCATGGCGGCAGGCCGGAGCCGGCGGAGCCCCGGGATCCGCCGGAGGGGGCTCAGGCGAGCAGGTGGGCGTTGGCTCTTACGTAGCGCTTGAGCGTCTCGAAATGTTCCCGGTCCGCCTGTGCCAGGCTGGCGACCAGACCTTCCAGGTCGGGGTTGGACGCGGTGACGGCCTTGCGGTGAAGCTGCTCTGCCGCGTGGGACTCGACTTTCATCGCGAACAGGAGCGCCTGACCCAGAGTCCCGGGCCCGCCGTTGGACCGGAAGTCGGCGTTCCAGCGGAGCACCTCATCGATGGAGGACGTGTCCACATCGACATCGGGAAACGAGTCGGGGTCGGAACGCGCGAGACGCCGTTCGAAGTGAACCAGGTTGGCGTGCGACAGCTCCTGCATGTGGAGACGCATGAAGAGGCCGGCGGCCTCGTCGTCGTCGCCGAAACGTCCGGCGAGCCAGAGGTAAAGATCGGCCATGGAATGTTCGAGGGCCTCGAGCCGGGAAAGGAGGGTCGAGATGTTCACGTGGGGATGTTCCTTCGCTGTTTGGTGATGCGCAAAACGCGAGCGAGACCCAATATAACATACATGCAGGCTCGTGAAAGTGCGGTTGGAGCGGTACCATGACGGGGAGTCCCGGAGGATGTGAATGGCAGACATGGTGAACGATGCGGCGTTGCTCGAGGACTGGGCCCTTCTGCGGCGCGACGTGAACAACCTGGGGTCGCTGCTGGGGGAGGTGCTCCGGGAGCAGGGGGGGGAGTGGCTCTTCTCCACGGTGGAAGGGGCCCGGCTGGCTGCGCGCCGTCGCCGCCGGGGCGAGCCGCCGGCGGCCGGCGAGCTGTGCCGGATCCTCGAGGGGCTGGATGCCGGGAAGGCGGCCGAGGTCGTCCGGGCGTTCTCGGCGTACTTTGCGCTGGTCAACATGGGGGAGCGGGTTCATCGCATCCGCAGGCGCCGGAACCACCTGAGATCGGGCGCGCCCCAACCCGGTAGCGTCGAGGCGGTGATCCGCGCGCTGCACCAACGGGGCGTTCCCCCGGCCCGCCTCCGCGAGGCGCTCGCCGGGCTCCGCGTGGAGCCGGTCTTCACGGCCCACCCGACGGAGGCCGTCCGCCGGACCATCCTGGCGAAGGAACAGCGGATCGCCCGGATCCTCATCGAGGGCATGGAGCGGAGCGAACGAACGCCCCAGGAGGACGAGATCCTCTCGGCCAGGCTTCGTGAGGAGGTGACGACGCTCTGGCAAACGGCCGAGCACCCCGGCACGGGAAGAACGGTTGGCGACGAGGTCGAGCACGTGCTGTTCTACATGACGGACGTGCTCTACCGGGTGGCCCCCGTTCTCGAGGAAGCGGTGGACGCGGCGCTGGAGTCGGTGTACGGGCCCGGCGAGACCAGGGGGTGGGCCAACCCGATCCTGCATTTCGGTTCCTGGGTCGGAGGGGACATGGATGGCAACCCGAACGTCGGTCCCGAGACCATCCTGGCGACCCTGCAGCGCCAGCGGCGGCTCGTTCTCAAGCGGTACGCCGACGAGGTTCGGGAGCTGTTCCAGCATCTCAGTCAGTCCGTGTCACGGGTCGGCGTCGACGCCGAGGTTCTGGAACGGTGCCGGAGGTACGCCGAAGCGGCGCCGGATGTTGATGACCGGATCGCTCCACGGCACCGGGACATGCCCTACAGGATACTGCTCTGGCACGTGTGGGCCCGTCTGGAGTCCGCGCGGGCCGGTTCCGGTGATGCGCCGCCCTACCGGAACGCGGGGGAGCTGGCGGACGATCTGGAGATCATCGCCGGCAGCCTGGAACGCAACGCCGGGCGGAACGCCGGGCTCTTTCGCGTGCGGCGGCTCAAGCGGCGGCTGGCGATCTTCGGCTTTCACATGGCGACTCTGGATATCCGCCAGGATGCCTCCGTCCATCGAAGGGCGGTCGCGACGCTCCTGGGCGATGCGGCGTTCGCCGGGCTCACACCGGTTGAACGTCAGGAACGGCTCCGCGCGGCTCTCGAGACCGGTCCGCCGGCCCGGACCGCCCAGCTCGACGAGGAGGCTGCACGGACGGTCGAGGTCTTCCGGGCCGTGGCCAAGGCCCGGGCGGACCATGGCGAGCAGGCGGTCGGGCCGTACATTATCTCCATGGCCCAGGGCGCAGACGACGCCCTGGCCGTGCTCTACCTGGCCGGCGTGGCGGGGCTTCGCGACGACGATGGCAGGGTGCCCCTCGACGTGGCGCCGCTCTTCGAGACCGTCCCCGATCTGGCGCGGGCCGGGGAGACCCTGGCCGAGCTTCTGGCCGAGCCGCTTTACCGTGCCCACGTGAAGGGCCGTTCCGATCGCCAGATCGTCATGCTCGGCTACTCGGATTCCAGCAAGGAGTCCGGTATCGCCGCCTCCCGCTGGGCTCTCTATCAGGCGGAACGTGCCCTCGCACGCGCCGCCGGCGAGGCCGGTGTGGAGCTGACCCTCTTCCACGGGCGTGGCGGCACGGTGGGCCGGGGCGGCAGCAAGCCCAGGGCCGGGATCCTCGCTGAGCCGCCGGGGGCGGTGCGGGGCCGCCTCCGCGTCACGGAGCAGGGCGAGATCATTCACGCGAAGTACGGGCTTCGAGGTATTGCCCTGCGGACCCTGGAGCTGATGACCGGGGCCGTGCTGGAGGCCTCGCTGAGAGAACCGGGACAGGGCGTGCCTCCCGCGGCGTGGATCTCGGCGATGGAGACGGTGGCCGCGGTCTCCCGGAAGGCCTACCGGGAGCTCGTGTATGACGATACCCTCTTCTTCCAGTACTTCCGGGAGGCCACTCCCATCGATGTCATCGAGCGTCTCCGGATCGGCTCCAGGCCGCCCTCGCGCCGCGGTGGAGGCCGGATCGAGGATCTCCGGGCCATCCCGTGGGTCTTCTCCTGGGTGCAGAATCGACACCTCCTCCCAGGCTGGTACGGCCTTGGTGCGGGTCTCGAGGCTGCCGTGCGGGAGCATGGCGAGGAGGTATTCCGCACCATGGCATCGGCATGGCCGTTCTTTTCAAACCTCCTGGCCGACGTGGAGATGGTGCTGGCCAAGGCCGATCTGGAGATCGGTGCCCGCTACGCCGAGCTCGCCGGCGAGGTGGGCCGGCAGGTCTTTCCGCGCATCGCCGGGGAGCTCGAGAGAACCAGGGGGCTGATCCTCCGGCTGGAGGGGACCGGCCACCTCCTGGAGCGCGAACCGGTGCTGCGCCGGTCCATCCGGCTCCGCAACCCCTATGTCGATCCCATGAGCCTTCTGCAGGTCGATCTGTTGCGCCGGTGGCGTGCAGGGGGCCGGCAGGATGCCGACCTCGAGCGGGTCCTCAAGTCCACCGTGCGTGGCATCGCCCGCGGTATGCAGAACACTGGTTAGGCCGTGGGCTCCGGGAGATTCCTGCTGCGACCGCCGTGACGCCGGCCATTGCGGCGTTTCTCCCGGCGGGGGAGCCTGCGACGTACCTGTGGTACGCCTCGGCTCCCCCTTGGTCGAACCACCACACTGACCAGCGTCACGACAGTCTCGCGACGGAATCTTCCGTATTCCACGGCCTCTGGGATCGCGGGAGGGGGGAAGGTTCCCGTCACGGCTGGAATCTCGGAGAGTACTGGGACTGCGGCCTTCCGGGAGAAGTCCGTCTGGGGCGGTGCTTGCTTCCAGCGTGGAAACGGCCGCTTGGATCAGGCCGAGGCCGTCTGGGCCTGCTGCTTTTCGACCTCGGCGCGGACCTCGTCCATGTCCAGGTCCTTGACCTTCTGGATCAGATCCTCCAGCACCTCGGCCGGGAGCATGCCCGGCTGGGCGAAGACCATGATCTGCTCGCGGAAGACCATCAGGGTCGGGATGGAACGGATCTGGAACATGGCGGCCAGCTCCTGCTGCTCCTCCGTGTTACACGAGGCGAACACGATCTCCGGATGCTCCTCGGCGGCCTTTTCGAAGACCGGCTTGAAGGCCACGCAGGGTCCACACCAGGAGGCCCAGAAATCGATGATCACGATATCGTTGTTGCTGATCAGCTCGTTGATGTTGTCGGCCGTCAGGATTTGAACGCTCATGGATCCCTCCTGCTGGATCGTTGGGAGTGAATGGCCCGAGAGCTATCACTTCATAACCATTCAAGAATATTCTAATATACCTGACACCAGGTGTCAACCCCTTGACGGCTCCGGAGAGTGGCGCCCATAATACGGCCCCATGACGGAAACGTCGACACACCATGAATCCGGTCTTCGGACCGGCGGAACGGGGGTTCGGCTGAGGGGAGCTCTCTCGAGGATACCGGAGGCCTGGTCCCTGGGCGGCCTGTGCGGCTGGCGTTGCGGGAGGGCTCTCGTGAGCGCTCCGGGGGGGGAGCGGCCGATCAGGGTGAACGCCGGCGGCCCTGCCGACGCGAGCCGCTGAGGTGGGGTCTCGATGCCGAAGGGAACGTCCAGGAGCCACCCGCTTTGGAATCGTGCCTGTGCCCAGAACGAGGATGCCATGATACCTGCTAAAATTCCGGGTCACGGGCCGCAGTGTCCGCCCAGGAGACGACCATGACCGAAAACATGCCAGTCCGGCCCCAGCGGCCGACAGAACGCTGGATGGCACCCCAGGCTCCATGGGATGGGGTCCCACCGGATGCCGCCTGGTTCGGCGAGGAGGCCGAGCCGGAGATCAACATCATGGAGTACGTGGACCTGCTGTGGCGGCAGAAATGGATCATTGCCGCCGTGGTCCTGGTCTGCATTCTGGCCGGTGGGGCGTGGGCGTTCACCAGGACGAAGATGTACCGGGCGACGACCCGGATCGCCTTCGAACAGGCGCCGCAGATCATCAAGAGCCAGGTCTACGGAGGCCCGAGCTGGTGGGAGCTTCAGCAGTACGTCAAGGACCAGACACAGGTCCTGCAGACCCGGCGGCTGGCCGAGCGGGTCGCGGAGAAGCTGGGTCTGCGCGGCAACCCTGAGTTCGCCCAAGGCGGCGACCCGGCAGCCATGCTCCTGGGAAGCCTCAAGGTCGAGAATGTCAAGGACACCAACATTCTCGAGCTCTCCCTGGTCGGAACGGATCCCGACAAGGTCGCGGAGTGGCTCAACGTGTACGTCCAGGAGTACATCGCCATCAACATCGAGGACAACTTGAACCGGACCCGCAAGGTCTACGAGGTCATCAGCGAGAAGCTCAACCCTCTCCGTAAGCAGCTGGAGCAGTCCGAGCAACGGCTGATTTCCTTCAAGGAGAACGAGGAGTCCTTCCTCGTCGGGGATCAGGACAAGAACGTCATCACCGAGCAGGTCAACACGCTGACCACGGAGTACGCCAAGGCCAAGGCCGAGCGGATCATGTTGGAAACCAAGATCGCGGCGCTCCGGGGTTTGGACGCTTCCAGTCTCTCCCAAGCGACCCTCCCGGATGTTCTCAACGATCCCACGATTCAACAGCTGAAACAGCAGCTCGACGGGCTCGAGGTGGATCTGGCCGACAAGCTCAGGACCTACAAATCCGGCCATCCGGTCATCAAGGAGCTGCGTTCGAAAATCAAGAGCGTCAAGGAGAGGATCCAGAAACAGATCAGGACCATCGTCCAGGGGCTCCAGACGGATTACAGGATCAAGAAGGGCAGGGAGACCTCCCTGTACAAGGCGCTTCAACAACTGAGGGACCAGTCCATCAACCTGTCCAAGCAAAACCTCGAGTACGAGAAGATCCAACACGAGTACGAGCAGAACAAGGCATTCTACGAGCAGATGCTGCGGCGCTCCAAGGAGACGGACATCTCCTCGTCCGCCGCGCTCAACAACGTCCGGGTCATCGATCCGGCCGAGCCGCCGAAGGGACCCTATCGGCCCAACCCCCAGCGGACTCTGGCGCTGTCACTGATGCTGGGGCTCTTCCTGGGCGTCGGCCTCGTCCTCGGCCTGGACTACATCGATCAGACGATCCGCACGCCGGAGGATGCCGAGAGGTACCTGGGCATCGAGGCGCTGGCCGCCGTGCCCAAGTTCACCGACGAGACCACCCATGTGGCGCGAGAGGTCTTCCAGTCCTTGCGAACCGCCGTGATGATGGCGGCCCGCGAGGAGGGCCCCCAGGTGTTGATGGTGACCTCCGCGGCGCCCGAAGAGGGCAAGACGACGACGGCCTTCAACCTGGCCAAGGCCCTGGCCGCCGGCGGGAGCAAGGTCCTGGTCATCGATGCCGACCTGCGCAAGCCGCGCTTTCACAAGATGCTGGGCTCCAAGAACGTTCGCGGCCTGACCTCGGTGGTGCTCGGAGAGCGGCAGATCCCCGAGGTCATCCACACGGTGGCCGACCTGCCCAATCTCGACGTCATCACGTCGGGGCCGCTGCCGCCCAACCCTCCTGAGGTGTTCGGAAAGGCCAGCTTCAAACGGATGCTGGACGACGCCCGTGGCCAGTACGACTGGGTGGTGATCGACACGCCGCCGGTCACCTCGGTGACCGATCCTGTCATCTGTTCCCGGCTCGCCGACATGGTGTTGCTCGTCGTGCGCTACGGGACGGTCAAGCGGAACGTCATCAGCAACGCCCTGCGCCAGCTGGCGAGGGCGGGCGCCCGGGTCCCGGGCCTGGTGCTCAACAGCGTGGACATGGAGCGCGGGACCTACTACTACAACTATTACTACACGTATTTCCATTACGGCTACGGCGAGGAGGCCGAGGGAGCCCAGCGGAAAAAGAAGCGGCGGCGCAAGAAGAAGGCGGAGGCCTGAGGCATGCGGCGTGGGATCGTCCTGGCGGGCGGGGCCGGTACACGGCTTCACCCGTTGACCATTGCCGTCAGCAAGCAGCTGATGCCGGTGTATGACAAGCCGATGATCTACTACCCGCTGAGCGTTCTGATGCTGGCGGGGATCCGCACGATCCTGATCATCACGACGCCCGAGGATCAAGGGCAGTTCCAACGCCTCCTGGGGGACGGCAAGCGTTGGGGCTTGCACCTGGAGTACGCCGTGCAGCCGACACCGGGTGGCCTGGCGGAGGCCTTTCTCATCGGCGAGGAGTTCATCGGGGATGATCCCGTCTGCCTGGTCCTCGGGGACAACATCTTCTACGGTCACGGTTTCTCGCGGAGGCTCCAGGAGGTGTCCGCCCGGGAACGTGGGGCGACGGTGTTCGGCTACCGGGTCCACGACCCGGAGCGCTACGGTGTCGTGGAGCTCGACGGCGCCGGGCGCGCCGTCAGCCTCGAGGAGAAGCCGGCCGAGCCGCGCTCCAACTACGCCGTCACCGGCCTGTACTTCTACGACAACAGGGTCGTCGAGATCGCTGCGAGCCTCGAACGTTCCGCGCGGGGCGAGCTGGAGATCACCGACCTCAACCGGCGATACCTGGAGATGGGAGAGCTTCGGGTGGAGATCCTCGGCCGCGGCTACGCCTGGCTGGATACCGGCACCCACGCCTCGCTGCTCGAAGCCTCCAAGTTCATCCAGATTGTCGAGGCCCGCCAGGGCTTCAAGATCGCCGCTCCCGAGGAGATCGCCTGGCGGATGGGGTTCATCACGGACGACGAGCTCCGGAGCCTGGCCGAGCCTCTGGAAAAGAGCGGCTACGGCCAGTACCTCCTGGAGTTGCTCGGCCAGTGAGGGAAACCATGCCCCCATCTCATGGAACGGACATCCTGGTTACCGGCGCCGCTGGCTTCATCGGGTTCCACCTGGCCCGCCGGCTTCTCGATCGTGGCGGGCGCGTGGTCGGTCTCGACAACCTCAACGAGTACTACGACCCCGCGCTCAAGCGGCGCCGGCTGGAAATCCTGCAAGGGTATCCAGGCTTCCGCTTCGTCAGGCTGAGCCTCGAGGACCGCGACGGAATGGAACGGCTCTTTGCGGAACATCGTTTCGACCGGGTGGTCAACCTGGCGGCCCAGGCGGGGGTGCGCCACTCCATCGAGGCGCCGCGGACGTATATCGACGCCAACATCGTCGGCTTCCTCAACGTGCTGGAAGGCTGCCGGCACCACGGCGTCGGTCACCTCGTCTACGCCTCCTCATCGTCGGTCTACGGGCTCAACACGCGGATGCCCTTCTCGGTCCACGACAACGTGGACCACCCGGTCTCCCTCTACGCCGCCACCAAGAAGGCCAACGAGCTCATGGCCCACGCCTACGCCCACCTCTACGGCATCCCCACCACGGGACTGCGTTTCTTCACGGTCTACGGGCCGTGGGGCCGGCCGGACATGGCCCTCTTCAAGTTCACGAGGGCGATCCTCGAGGGGCGTCCCATCGACGTCTACAACCACGGGCGCATGCGGCGCGACTTCACCTACATCGACGACATCGTCGAGGGCGTCCTCCGGATCATGGACCGGGTTCCCGAGCCGAATCGCGAATGGTCGGGCGACGCGCCGGACCCCGGCTCGAGCCCGGCGCCCTACCGGCTGTACAACATCGGCAACAACAACCCCGTGGAGCTGATGGACTTCATCGCCGCCATCGAGGAGGCGCTTGGCCGTGTCGCCGAGAAGAACATGCTTCCCCTCCAACCCGGCGACGTGCCGGCCACCTACGCGGACATCGCCGACCTCGCGCGCGATGCCGGCTTTCGGCCGGCCACGCCCATCCGGGAGGGGATCCGGCGCTTCGTCGCGTGGTACACGGGCTACTACGGAGTCGAGGTCTAGATGAACGGTCATGCCAGCACGTTGCTCTCGAGAATCGAAGACACATCGGCCACAGTGGGGATCGTCGGCCTCGGCTACGTGGGCCTGCCCCTGGCCATCGCCTTCGCCGAACGGGGCTTCCCTGTCCTCGGTTTCGACATCGATGATGCCAAGATCGACGCCATCGCCCGGGGGGAAAGCTACATCAAGCATCTCGATGGGGGCCGTCTGGCCGGTGTCGTGCGTGAGGGCCGTCTGACGGCGACCTCGGACTTCCTCCGCCTGGGCGAGCCGGACGCCATCCTCGTCTGCGTCCCGACACCCCTGACCCCCCAGCGCGAGCCGGACATGAGCTTCGTGGAGAAGACGGCGCGCCAGATCAAGCCCTGTCTCCGGCAGGGCCAGCTGATCGTGCTGGAGTCGACCACCTACCCCGGGACCACCGACGAGCTGATCCGCGGCATCCTCGAGGAGTCGGGCCTGCGCTCGGGCGAGGACTTCTTCCTGGCCTTTTCCCCCGAGCGGGAGGATCCCGGCAACCCCGATTACGGGACCACGACCATCCCCAAGGTCATCGGCGGCGTCGACGCGGCCTCTGGCGACCTGGCCGAGGCGCTCTACTCCCGTGCCATCGCCCGCACCGTGCGCGTCTCCTCGGCCCGGGCGGCCGAGGCCACCAAGCTGGTGGAGAACATCTTCCGGGCCGTCAACATTGCGCTGGTCAACGAGCTCAAGGTGGTCTACGACGCCATGGGGGTCGACGTCTGGGAGGTGCTGGACGCCGCGGAGACGAAGCCCTTCGGTTTCATGCGCTTCAACCCCGGCCCGGGGTGGGGCGGGCACTGCATCCCGCTGGACCCCTTCTACCTGGCGTGGAAGGCCCGCGAGTACGGCCAGCCCACCAAGTTCATCGAGCTGGCCGGCGAGGTCAACGTGGAGATGCCCCACTGGGTCGTCGAGAAGCTCCAGCTGGCCTTGAACGACCGGGAGAAGGCCGTCAAGGGCTCCAGGGTGCTGATCCTCGGCGTCGCCTACAAGAGGGACATCGACGATCCCAGGGAGAGCCCGGCCTTCGAGCTGATGTCCCGGCTGATGGCCTTGGGCGCCGAAGTCTCGTACCACGATCCCCACATTCCCTCCCTGCCGAGGATGCGCTCCTGGCCCGATCTCCCCGTCCTGGAGTCCCTGCCCCTGAGCCCTGAGATCGTCGCCGCCCACGACGCCGTCCTCCTGGTGACCGACCACCGCACCGTCGACTACGATCTCGTGGCCAACCACGCGCAGCTGATCGTCGACACCCGCGGCGTCTACCGCGAGGCCCGCCCCAACATCGTCAAGGCCTAGCCCGGCTCATCCATCGCCGGCGGCAACGCACGGCCGGAGCATCGTTCGCCGGCCGATCGAAGCATTTCGGCGCTGGAGGATCGGCTGCGGCCGGGAACGCCGATCCGCGCTGCCCGCTGGTCCCTATTCGGAGGAGAGCGTCTCCCGGGGTCGGTCCAGGTAGGGGAGGAAGGGGATGAGAATCATGGCGGGGATGGTGGCGGCGAAGGTCAGGCCGAAGTAGACGGTGAAGCCCAGGGCGGCCGCCAGGAAGCCCGAGAGGACGCCGGCGAGGGTCGAGGAGACGGTGGCGATACCGGTGGCGATGGCCATGTGGGCGGCCTTGAACGTGGGGCGGGCGGTGCGCATGATGAAGACCATGAAGGCCGAGGTGCCGAGCCCGGCGCCGAAGGCCTCGGCGACGATCAGGGCCGTGACAAGGCGCAGGTCGGCGTGGCCCAGCTCCGGGTGCTGAAAGATGGCCTGGTACTTCCAGGCCATGCCCATGTAGAGCAGGTTGAGGAGGTTCTGGGCCAGCACGAAGGGCCAGATGCAACGCTTGAGGCCGTAGCGCGCGATCAGGGCGCCTCCGAGGAGGCCGCCGGTGATGGAGGCGGCGATCCCGAAGGTGCCGTAGGCGACGCCGTAGGCGGCACGGGAAACCCCGATGTCGCGCAGGAAGGGGTAGGCCATGTTGAGGAGGAACGACTCGCCGGTCCGGTAGAGGGCGACGAAGGCCAGGATCAACCCGGCACGCGGCTGGTCCAGGTAGTCGATGAAGGCCAGGGCGTAGGTGGAGTCGGAGGCGTAGAGACGGCGCTTGAGAGCCCGGGCCCGAAACGCCGTGAGGGCCAGGGCGGCAAAAAGCGCCAGGGTGATCCAGCCGGGAACGGAGATCGCTCCGGCCCACCGCCGGAATCCGGCCAGCTCCTGGCGGAGCAGCAGCCAGCGCAGGCCGGCGACGAGGACGGCCGCCATGGCCAGCACGGCCACGGTGCGGGGTGCGGCCAGGTAGCGGAGCAGCTCGAGGGCCGGCCGGCGCGGCGCCTCCAGGCGGGGCAGGATCAGGGCGTGCGTGGTCAGCAGGCCGCCGAGGATGGCAGCGGCCAGGAGGAAGCCCCAGGGCCAGGAGGTCCACCCCGACAGGGCGATGACGCCGCCGCCGCCCGCGATCAGGGCCAGCCGGTAGGAGCCAGCCTGGAAGCCCACCCAGCGGGCCTGACCCTTCCGGTCGAGCCCTTCCAGGTAGTACCCGTCGATGGCGATGTCGTGCGTGGCCGAGGTGAAGGCCAGGAGGAGGAAGACAATGGCTGCCAGCGGCAGGGCGGCGGGGAGCGTGGACACACCGGCGAGGAGGAGGATCAGGCCCAGGAGGACCGTCTCCGCCGCCAGGATCCAGCGCCGCTTGGTGGAGTAGGTGTCCACCAGCGGCGCCCACAGGAACTTCAGTGTCCAGGGCAGGCCGTAGAGGGAGGTCAGCCCGACGCCCTGCAGGGAGGCGCCGGCGTCCCGGAAGAAGACCGTGGAGATCTGCCGTACGAGGGAGTAGGGGAACCCCTCCGCGAAGTAGGTGGTGACCACCCACCAGGGGATTCGGCGGCGCGTTTCGGGGGTGGAGGTCTCCTGGGCCACGTGGCCATCCTACAGGGGTTCGGATGCGGCGCGAAACGAAAACCGGCGGCAGGGAGCAAAGGGGCGTGCCC
>JAADFK010000031.1 GCA_013152925.1 Acidobacteriota bacterium
CAACGCTCTCGATGACCCACGGTTGCTCGCTTCCCCACCCCCTGCCACCCAGCGAGCGTCGTACTCCCACAATCGAATGGCCCTAAGCCGCTCCCCCGCCCACTCCGGTCGGGCTTCGCCCTCCCTCCGAACCCCGCGGCAAGGGCCATGGTCGATTCCGGGAGCACGAAGGTCCCAACCAAACGAAAAAACCGCGCCGGGGCGCGGTTTTGTTCGTTTGGTTGCGGGGGCGGGATTTGAACCCGCGACCTTTGGGTTATGAGCCCAACGAGCTACCGGACTGCTCCACCCCGCGTCATCGCGAATCGAGAGTATAGGACCGGGTCCATCGAGTGTCAACCTGGGCTGCGGTCCCGCAACGAGATTCCCCCGGCACCGGAGCGGGGCTCAGGTCCCGACCTCCGGCTCGGGACGCTCCCAGGAGAAGGGCGCCCGCACCTCCCGGTCTTCCGGGAGGGCCCACTTCTTGACGGCCACCACGTCCTTCATGTGGGATATGATCTGGAGCACGATCTCGCGTACCAGTGGCTCGAGCTCGAGCGGCCCGGGGCCGGCGAAGAGGTCGTCCAGCACCGAGGCCACCACGTCGCGCACCGCCCAGCGGCCCTCGTCGGTCTGGAATGTGGTCTGGACGGTCTCCAGCGTCGATTCGAGCAGGACCTCGCCCACGGTGCGCACGATCGGCCTGACGACCACGTGCGGCAGCGGGAGGTTGCGCAGGCTCTCCGACTCCTCGATGGCTGTCTCCAGGTTGAGAAGCACCAGCTCCCGGAACCGGTCCAGCGTGGCCTCGTCGGTCACTACCGTGGCGAGCTGATTGACGATGGCCTCCTCGATCTGAGCGCGCCGTGGCTCGAGCACCGAGCGGGCGATCCGGACGTGGGTGCCGTCCGCCACCTCCTCCTCGATCTCGCCGAGGATCCGGAGGGCGACCCGGTCCGAGACCTCCTCGGTCAGGATGTTGGAGAAGTAGGCGACCGTCCGGCTGAAGTAGTCCCTGCCGATGCTGGAAAGCTCGGACTGGCGTAGCCGGATGTAGACCGAAATCAGCCGCAGCAGGCGGAAGGGACGGAAGTAGGCCGTCGGTAACAGGCCCAGCACGTCGTACCAGTTGAATATCGGGAAGAAGTACCAGCGCGCGTGCTGGCGCCGCCGGACGGCGGCATACCAGCGGCCCATGAACTCCAGCCAGAACAGCACGAGGAAGGGCAGGTCGAGCCTCCAGAAATGGTCGGTCAGATGGCCGCCACGGTCGAAGTCACGGTAGTAGTTGAGCCGCAGCGCCCGGAGAAAACCGGGATCCATGTGGTCGAGACGGTAGCGCAGCTCCACGGGATCGTCGGGCCACAGCCTGGTCACCGCCAGCCGGACCTGCCCCGGGTTCCGGAGGGCGCTCGGGGTCGTCGAGGCCATGCGCGCGACACTCTGGACCACCCGGAGGTAGACCGCGGTCTGGCCGGAGCGTTCGAAGGGGTTTTCCAGCAGGATCCGTTCGGAAAGCTCCCGCAACCGCTCCACCTCCGCGTGGAGCCGCGCCGAGGACGGGTCCCGGCGAACCAGCTCGCGCGTTTCCTCGAAGACCTCGAGAAACTCGCTGGTCAGCGGGTCCGGCTCGATCCCCTTGACTGGATCGTACAGGCGGGTCACCACCGGTAGGTAGTGGAAGTAGAGGGGCCGCATCCAGAGGTAGCTCAGGTCGAACAGGATCATCCACAGGTTGATCAGGGCGACCCAGACCATGAACAGGTCCCAGGCCAGGCGAACCTTCTCCCGCCGCGGCAGGTTGCGGATCTCGGACAGGAACTTCTTCATGAGGCCCTCCGGCTCTCCTGCGGGTATAACCCCCCGATTGTAGCGCGCACGCTCGGCGGATCCGCCGCCGGAATGCAGGCCGGCTCAGCGCGCCAGGCGCAAGAGAGGCGTGGGCGCCAGGGCGGCGGTGGGCGCCGGGGTGGGCTCGGGGGTCGGGGTGGTCAGGAGGATCACCTCCTCCCCGGGCCGGATCCATCCCAGGTCGCGCCTGGCGACGGACTCCACCGCCTCGGGATCGGTCTCGAGACGGTGGAGCGTCTCCTCCATGCGCGCGATGTCACGTTCGAGCTCCGCCCTGTGCCGCTCGAGGCCGCGTTGCTCGGCCCGGGCGGCCTCCAGCTCGGCCAGACCCCGGGTGACGACCCCCGAGAGCACTCCCAGCCCCACCAAGAGCAGCACCGCCACGGTGAGGAGGGTCAGCCGTCGCACGGTCAGCTGCGGGCGAGGACCGTCCGGCCGCGGAAGCGTCCGCCCTCCTCCAGCTCCTCCTCGATCCGCAGGAGCTCGTTGTACTTGGCGATGCGTTCGGTGCGGCACCCGGAGCCCGTCTTGATCTGGCCGGTGTTCATGGCCACGGCCAGGTGGGCGATGGTGACGTCCTCGGTCTCGCCCGAGCGGTGGGAGATGACCGTCGTGTACCCGGCGCGGTGCGTGGTCTCGATGGCGTCGAGGGTCTCGGAAACCGTGCCGATCTGGTTGAGCTTGATCAGCACCGAGTTGGCAATCCCCTCGGCGATGCCCCGGGCGATGATGTCAGGATTCGTGACGAAGATGTCGTCCCCGACGATCTGGATCCGTGAGCCGAGACGCTCGGTCATCCTCTTCCAGCCTTCCCAGTCACCCTCTGCCAGGCCATCCTCGATGGAAACGATGGGAAAAGCGTCGATCAGCTCCTCGTAGATATCGATCATGTCCTCGGCGGACAGCCCCGTCCGGCCCTCGCCCACGAGGTTGTAGGTGCCGTCGCGGAAGAGCTCGGAGGCCGCCGGGTCCATGGCCAGCGCCACCTGCACACCGGGCTCGTAGCCGGCCTTCTCGATGGCCTCCACGATCAGCTCGAGGGGCTCGCGGTTGTTCCCGAGCTGCGGTGCGAAACCACCCTCGTCGCCGACGCCGCCGGCCAGCTTGCGATCCCTGAGCACCGTGTGAAGCGCGTGGAACACCTCCACGCCGGCGCGCAGGGCATCGGCGAAGGCGTGGAAACCCACCGGCATGATCAGGTACTCCTGGAAGTCCACCGGGTTGTCGGCATGCACCCCGCCGTTGAGCACGTTCATCTGGGGCACCGGCAGCTCGCGGGCGCCGGCCCCGCCCAGGTACTGGTAGAGCGGCAGCCCGGTCCCCTCGGCGGCCGCGTGGGCCACCGCCATGGAGACCGACAGGATGGCGTTGGCCCCAAGATTGGTCTTGTTGGGCGTCCCGTCGGCCTCGATCATGGCCAGGTCGACGCCCAGCTGATCCCGCGCATCCATTCCCTCGATGGCGTCGGCGATGGGCCCATTGACGTGCTCCACGGCCTTGAGCACCCCCTTGCCGCCGAAACGGCTGGCGTCGCCGTCCCGGAGCTCCAGCGCCTCGCGCGACCCGGTGGAGGCGCCCGATGCGACGATGGCCCGTCCAACGATCCCGCTCGAGAGAATGACCTCGGCCTCGACGGTGGGATTGCCCCGGGAATCGAGAACCTCGCGTGCTGCGACGAAATCGATCTCAAACATCGTTCAGCCTCCAGTTCGATAACAGTTTCTTGGCCAGATGGAGGAGGTGCCGCATCTCCTCCTTGGTCGTTCCCTCCGCGTAGAGACGGACCTTGGGCTCCGTGCCGGCCCTGCGGATCAGCAGCCAGCCACCTCCTTCAAAGGTCAGCTTGAGCCCGTCGCGCCGGTCCGTGGCGATCACCTTCCGGCCATCCACCTCGTCGATCTCCTGCTGGAACCGCCGTTCGAGCACCTGCTCCAGCTGCCGGGTCAGGGGCACCTGGGTTCGCCGGAAGTGGTACGTCCCCACCCGCCGGTGGAGATCCTGACCGAGCTCGAACACGGACTTGCCCTCCACGGCCACCATCTCCGTCACCAGAAGACCGGCAAGGATGCCGTCACGCTCGGGCAGGTGGCGCGCCCAGGCCAGCCCGGCGCTCTCCTCGGCGGCAAACTCCAGGGTGCCGTCCACCAGCAGCGGGCCGAAGTTCTTGAATCCCACCGTCGTCTCCACCACCTCGAGCCCGTGGTGCCGCGCCACGGCGTCCACCAGCAGCGAGGTGGCCACCGTGCGGCCCACGCGGCCACTGAGCCCCCGCCGCCGCGCCAGGTAGTCCAGCACCAGCGCCAGTGTCAGGTTGGATTCCTTGAGCCGGGCGCCGTGATCGAGGATGCCGAAACGGTCCCCGTCCCCATCGGTGGACAGGCCGAGGTCGGCCCCGGTCTGGCGCATGACATCCCGGAGGCGCGTCAGGTTCTCCGAGGTGCATTCGGGGGCGTAGCCGCCGAAGAACGGGTCCCGGGTGTTGTGGATCACCGTCACCGGTATTCCGTTCTCCATCAGGATGTGGTCCAGGTACTCGCGGCTGGTGCCGAAGAGCGGATCGACCACCACGGTAAGGCCGCTCGCCCGGATCGCCTCCCAGTCGATCAGCTCCTGGAGCCGCGCCAGGTAGGCCGGCTTGGGGTCGCATGAGACGATCCGGTTTGGCTGGGGCAGAAAAACGTCGTCCCAGTCCGGCACCAGCTCCAGGTACCTGGCTTCCACGGGATCCGTCACCTCCGACGGCGCCAGGATGCCCTCCGAGGTGTACAGCTTGAGGCCGTTGTATTCGGGGGGGTTGTGGCTGGCCGTGAAGATGATCCCCGCCTGGGCCTTCCGCTCGAGAATGGCCGAGCTCAACACGGGCGAGGGGATGTCCCGTTCGGGCAGACGCACGTCGATTCCGTTGCCGGCGATCAGGGCAGCCGCCGCCCGCGCGAACTTCTCCGAGAGCATGCGGGTGTCGTAGCCGACGATCACCTCGCGGGGTCCGTTGCCCGGGGGCAGCACGGTGTCCAGGATCGCCTGCGTCACCAGCCGGACCTTCCGGAAGGTGATATCGCGCCCGATGATTCCGCGCCAGCCCGACGTACCGAAATGCACCATGATGGGGGCAGCTTAGCACGGGGTGGACCGCCCCTCAATGGATCCCGCGGCCGGCACAGGGGGCTCCGGGAACCCCGCCCGGTCCGTGTAGAATCGGACGATGTTCCTCCACGACGAAGCCTCCGGAGCCCCCCTGGCCATTCCCCAGCTCTCCCACTCCTGGATGGCGTGGCAGATCGCCCGCCGCTGGGGCAACCGCCGCTTCGCCCGGCCGGCGCCGCTGGCCGAGGTGCTGGCCGCCGTTCAGCTCCACGACTCGGGCTGGACCGACTTCGACGCCGGCCCCACCCTGGATCCCCGCGGCCGGCCCCGCACCTTCGAGGCCATGGACACCACCACCCACCTGAACATCTGGCGGGAGTCCGTGCGGCGCGCCGCCCAGCTCTCCCGCTACACCGGCCTGCTGGTGGCCGACCACCACCGCATGCTGGCGGGCCTCAAGCTCGCCGATCTCGAAGGCCGGAACGACGGGGAGGGCGCCGCACTGACCCGGGCCTTCGAGGCCGAGATGGCCGGCGCCGTCGCCGCCTGGGAGCGTGAGCTGGCCTCCGATCCGCGGTACGAGCACGCCCTGGACGGACCCGGCCGCCGGGCCAACGCGCTCGTCATCGCGGCCGCCGACCGGATCTCCGTCTGGCTCTGCGCCGGAATGCCCTTCCCCTTCGAGCTCCCCGCCGCCGGCCGCCAGGGCGAGGAGCTTGCGGTCACCGTCCGCGACCTCGGCGGCGGCCGCCTCCGCCTCGATCCCTGGCCGCTGGAGGGGACGCGCCTGGCCATCCACTGCGAGGGCCGCCGCCTGCCGGCCTCCCGTTTCAACTCCCGGGACGAGCTGTACCGGGTCCTGGCCACCGCCCACGCCGAGCGTCTGGCCTTCGAGCTTCTTCGCCCCTCGGCCTCCGGTACGCGCGGCTGACGGTTCCGGCCCGCTCCCCGGAACCCGCTCAGCGCCGGATCAGGGGCACCGTGGCCGGGTGGTTGAAGCCGTCACCGGTGACCCCGCGTGCCGGATGTCGCCGCGGAGGGTCGCCCCGAGGCCGCCCGACGCGACCGGCACCAATCCCACCAGGACGACTGCCGTCCGAGGACACAAGGTCTTCATGCTGCACCTCCCGGCACTGGTGTCTTCGTTTTCCAGCCGGTTGTTCTCAATATCGTCCACGGCCCACACCGGGTCAATCCTCCGAAAACGTCAACCCGTGGCGATTTCCGCTTGCCAGCCGGCTCCTTCGCTTCCCCCCGCACGGCCCACGCCGGCCGCAAAACCCTGCCGGTGGGCTCCCCTTGGCCGCCGGCGCGGTTGACATGCAAACCGTTTGGGCTACAATCCCGCTCTGCCGCCGATGCTCCGCAGTAGCTCAATGGTAGAGCGGGTGGCTGTTAACCACTAGGTTGGGGGTTCAAGTCCCTCCTGCGGAGCCAGATTTCAATCCGCCGATTCGGGCGGTTCTTAGTTAACGCAGAACCCCGACGGGTAACCCCCTCGGGGTTTTGTCGTTTCTCCCCCATTTCTCGAACAGCTCCACGCCTCCACACACCCTTGCCAGTGCTCCTTGGCGCGGCAACCTCTTGGGAGCTTGCGCCGAACGCTCCACCTTTGCGACCGAAACCCGCGCAAATCTCCTCCAGATTCTCCGATTCTCCGTTTCCTGTTCGCCGTCATTCAAGGATCATCCCGCACATGAGGGTGTTGGAGCGGGGAGGATGCGTTGGAAGGTGTTGCAACGTCGCCGTCACGAGTACGTAATGAGTTCGTAATGAGTTGGGGACGGTGTTCTATATTTCACCGTGAAGATCCCAAGGCCCTACGGCTTGCTCGCACGCGGTCAGGGTTGCCCGCGGCCTGGCCTCCCGTTTCTCGTTCGTGGTCCGCCTCGTCTCCGTCGACGAGGCCACACCCTCATTTGCGGGATGAACTAAAAAGTGAAACGCCGGGGCGTAAAGGCGCAAGAACGCAGGGACTGGAAATCGGCGCGACCGAAAGGGTGGTCGTCACGCCATTCCAGCGTTGCCGGACGGTTCTGGAGTCCCGTGGGTTACAGAAGCCATCGGCGGTCAACCCGCCTGTCGCGACCTGGCCTTGATCCAGAGTGCGAGGTCGGAGAGACCCGTCTTCCCGGCGGAGAGCTCGATCATGATCCGGATCTTCTCTTTCGGATCGGCGTCAATGTCCAGGCCATTGAGTTTCAAGAAAAGACGCATGCAGACGAAGGCCGTGCGTTTGTTTCCGTCAATGAAGGGATGATTCCTCACCAGATGAAATGCGTAGCAGGCGCCGAGCTCTTCGATGCAACACCGTTGATAGAGCCATCGATTTCTGGGGGCGGCCAGGGAGGAGTCGATCAGCCCCTGGTTTCGAATTCCAGGCGCTCCACCATGCTCGGCCAACTGCCGGTTGTGAATAGCCAGGACGACATCGGTTCGAATCCAGGTGGGTTCCTCCATCAGCGAGCCAGGACTTTGAGAACGTCCCTATCGTCTCTCATGATGTCTTCGGCCACGTCCATCTGCTCGATGAGCTCCTTGTTGTAGGGTGTCAGCTTGAAGCCATCGGGCTCCTCCACAAGGTACAGCTCGTCACCCTTCGAGACTCGAAGGCGTTCGAGGATGTCGCGGGGAAGAATGATCCCGGCGGAATTGCCCACAGTTGTAATCTTCAGAGTTCGCATCACAACCTCCACACGGATATTATAACCGGGGTTATAACACAATCAAGCACTACGACGAGCGATCGACCACAGAGTCCACAGCGGTGCCCGGCCACACATTTCCTGGTTTTGGAGCTACGCTGAGAGGAACGAAGCACGGGAAGGAAGGCAAGGATGCTGGTGCCCAGCGCGGTGTACCCCTCAGGCGGCGCCTGGGCAAGAACCGGGAAAGCAAACGTGGAGAGAAACAGTGAAATGTGGACGCCAGGCACTACTCAGGCACCGCTCAGGCACCCCTCCCGCTCTGCGCACAGGCCGTCATTCGTTTCCATCTCACCGTGGCTCAACACGATGCGGGCAAAAGCCCGCGCTCCATGCAGGACACCTCCCAGTAATGGTACAGCGCAAGAACCTCAACGCGGCGCGTGCTTGACAAGCCCGGGGCGGGGGGGTTCATTGGTGTCAACAAATGCAGAAGGAGGAAGACTCATAAGAATCCGAAGCGCTGGTGTGATCATTCTCGCGGCGTTGTTCACCATCTCCGTTGTTGCCTTTGCGATGCAACCTGGAGAAGGAGGGGGGCATTTCCAGGTGGTGTGTTTCCCGACGGTGGAAACATGTTGTTACGCCGGGGTGCCACCGCTGTGCTATGACGTGCCCTGTGAAACATGTGACATATACTGGGTCAACGAGGAGGGCTCATGGAGCTACGTGACAACGGTTTACGAAGATTGTTGCGACCCGGATCCAGCCGTAGGGGCGTAGGCATGCGC
>JAADFK010000032.1 GCA_013152925.1 Acidobacteriota bacterium
CATGGAGCGCTAGATGGGCAAGGCCCGTTGGGGGGCGGACCCCGAGTTCTTCGGGCCGCGGCACGCCTTCAGGGAGGGACTCCTCCGGCGGGAGATCGAGGGTCATGCGGGCCCTGGCGGCGGGCTCCATCTGGAATGCGCCGCCGGCGTCGGCTCCCTCTCCCTTTCGCTGGCGGCCCGGGGTTTCCGGGTCGTGGCGGCCGACGCCTCCCTGCGGTCGCTGTCCGTCCTGGGCCAGCGGGTCGATGCCTCCGGCTTGGCCGCCCCGATCCACCGGGTGGCCGCCGACATCACACGTCTGCCCTTCCGGGATGGTTTCTTCGCCTCCGCGACCACGGCGGAGACCCTGGAGCACATTCCCGACGACGGCGCCGCGGTCTTCGAGCTCGCCCGCGTGCTGGCGCCCGGCGGCCGGCTCGCCGGAACCGTGCCGGCCGCACCCGGCCAGTGGTCCGCCTGGGACGACTGGGCGGGCCACCTCCGCCGCTACACGCCCGAGACCATGCAACCCCTGCTCGAAAACGCGGGACTCGAGGGGCGGGCCCGCTGGTGGGGGTGGCCCATGACCCGCCTCTACGACGGGCTCTTTCTCAAGCGGATCAACCGTCGCCGCATGGTCAGCGACGGACCCACCGAGGCCGACCCAGCCCTGCGCACCGTCGGGCGGATGGGGCGTTCCCCGCTCCTGGTCCGTACCGTGAAGGCCATCCTCTCTCTCGACCGCCTTTTCCTCGGTACGCCAGGTGGGGTCGGACTGGTTTTCTCCGCCAACAAGCCCGCCAGCCGGTGACCCCGCAACCCGGTATTGCAACTGCCAACGCCGGATCGCGGCCCTCGCGACGATCTCAGGCGGCGGCAGCCGCCTTCCCGTTCTTCCATTCCCCCTCTTCTCCTCCTTCTACTCCTTCTTGCCGAAATCAGGAGAAGACACGAGCTCGCCGTCACTGATGACGAGGTCGCCGTCGAAGCTGGTCACGCGCTGGGGTTTCCCCGGTTGAGCCCAGTCCCGGGAGGTGGCTCCGTCCTTGCCGGGGCTGACCAGCCGATAGCCGGCGCCGTCGGTCCAGTACAGAATGGGGTGGTCCCAGCCGTCGGCGGCGGGGAGCTTCTCCATGTACTTCGGAACGAGGTCTCCGGCCAGGGTTCCCACCTCCACCCATCTCCGGCGCGGGCCGGGCAACCGGTTCTCGTCCGCGCGGTACGCCTCGATGGCGGCGGCGAGGGAGCGGAGATCGGCCGTGGTCTGCCGTACACGGCTCCTATTGACGGCGTTGAGCAGGTTGGGGATGGCGATGGCAGCGATGAGCCCTGCGGTGGCTGCACCACCAGAGAGCCACCTGGGCCCGAAGCTGACCTGGCGGACGCCGTTCGAGGTGAAGGTCTTGGTGATGCCGAACCCGGTGGTGGCGTTGTTCGGGTCGAGCAAGAACGACTGCGCCTGGGCGGCCTCCGGCCTGGCCGCCAGGATCCCTTTGACCATTTCGGAGGAGCGCAGCATCTCTTGCAGGCGGGGAAGGTTGACATAGACCAGGCTTGTGGGTGCCCCGTCCAGGTTCGCGAACACACGCCGGAAATCGGCACCGGCCGCGAGCCTGTTCTCAGGGGACGGCGGCGTGACCATCGCGCGGACCCTCTCGGCGTCGAAACCCACGGCGAGCACGCCTTTTTGGATCCGGTAGTAAAAGGCCCTCTTGGGCTTCCTGGGAGCCTCCGGCCTCTCCTCTTCGGCCGCTGGCGCCACCGCCTTCGTCAGGCCGGCGCTCTTGCTCAGCTCGAATCCCAGGTTTCCGAGAGCGGTGCGTAGAGCGGCATCCAGCCTCTGCGGCTCGCGAACCTGGACCCAGATACCGATCCGCCCCAGAAGGGATGAAACCGCTTCGGGGGAGCCTCCCATGAGAGCAGCCGCGGCACTGTCGATGGGGGGAAGGTCCACCGAGATCGCCACCTGCGGACCCAGCCGGGCGAGCAGGTCGTCACGCAGATCGACGCCCAGCTTCTGGTCGGCCTGAGCCATCGCGGCATCGACCTTCGCCGCATCCTCGGCCGGAAGGAAGCGGCGGAGGACGGCAAGAAGATCATCGAGGCGCTCGGCGCCGCTCCCAGCATTGGAGGCCCATGCCACAAGCGGGTCCCGCGGGAGGTACGAGACAATCTGGAAGTTGGCGAAGGCTTGGTTCCCGGCAACCGTCATCCCAACTGGAAACAGTGCAGCGAGAAGCAGCGTCAAAACCCTTGCCGTCTTGGGGCCGTTCATGAGCACCTCCGCGTTCGTACGGGTTGTCACGACCATGGTACCGCACCCAGGGTTCGCCTCACCGCCAAGGCCGGGCACCCTTCACGCGTTTCGCACCGCTCACTCCGGTGTGTCCTGCGCAGCAACCAGGGCATCACCTTCCCGGCAGAGGCACAGAGCCCTTCTTGGCACCAGAAGGCATGGGACTACGACAGGTCCACCACGATCCGGGCTCCCCGGCGATGGTAGAACGGCAGGAGCGGACCGGACAGGGCGGCCCGGGCGAGCATGCCGACGTAGCCGAGCTCGCCGCGGACCACACGCACGAAGAGGGAGCACAGGATGCGGTTCCGGAAGATGATCGAGAAACCGGTTCTCGGATGGTTGTAGAGGAGCTCGGCCAGCTTCCGGGCCACCCGGAAGGGACCGTGGAAGCGACGCCACAGTCTCCAGGTATACCCCTCCATCCCCTCCCCCCGCGCCAGGAAGCGGTGGACGGTTTGAGCGGCCAGGTGACCCGTCATGAAGGCGTAGGCGATCCCCTCGCCGGTGATGGGATCGACGGCATCCGCCGCATCACCGGCAAGGATGACACGGCCCCGGGCCAGCTGCCGCCGCGTGCCCCCAACCGGGAGGCGGAACCCGCGTTGCCGGTAGGTTTCACAGGAGGCGAGCTCCGGCCAGCTGCCGACGAAGGACGCATAGGCGTCGCGCGGCCGCTGCTCCTGTTGCCGGTCCACGTAGCCGCCGATGGAGCACCGGCCCCGCTTGGGAAACGCCCATCCGTAGCCCCCCGGGAACGACCGCAGGTCGAAGAGCACCGGCAGCTCTTCCTCGGCCGTGTCCAACCAGGCCTCGCCCTCGAAGGCGGTGACGAACTCGCGGTCCTCCCAGCCGGGGAGACACCGCGTGACAACGCTCTCCACGCCGTCCGCACCGATGACCGCCCGGGCCGTCACCGGACCGCTCTCTGTCAGAACGCGGACGTGGTCTGCATCTTCCTCGATTCCCACAACGCCGCACCCCTGCTGGATGCTCACGCTCTCGATCCCCCCAACCAGCTCGAGGTGCGCGGCGTCGAAGCTCTCCCGGTGTACGGTCCACGCGACGGGCCGGCGGGTCCGGATCAGGGTCCGCCGCTCGGGTCCGTAGGCCAGGAGGGCCCGGTCGATGGTCAGCTCGAAGAGCTCCTGCAACTCCATGGGAATGTACGGCGCCGCCTTGACCGTGATCCCTCCGGCGCAGGGCTTCCAGCGCGGAAAGTGCGCACGGTCCAGGAGCAGCACGCGGTATCCCAGCTTGCCCAGGGTCCACGCCGCGTGGCAGCCGGCGGGTCCAGCCCCGACGATGACGGCGTCCCAAGGTCGAGGGCTCAGGCCCACCGCCACCTCCATCCAACCGCGGGTCCGGCCGGGTCCGGCGCCACGAAGCTCCTCCCCCCGCTCAACGTTCCGGGGGCACGACGGGCACGCTGCCGTCCGTCGATTCCCGGACCAGGTAGAGCGGCCGCCGCTTGACTTCGTCGAACACGCGGCCCACGTACTCCCCGAGGATCCCGATCATGATCAGCTGCACGCCGCCGAGGAAGAGAAGCGAGGCCATGATGGAGGTGTAGCCGGCCCAGTTGATGCCGAGGATCTTGAGGACGATCACCACGACGATGTAGCAGAAGGCCAGGAACGACACGAGGAAGCCCGTCCAGGTGGCCAGGCGCAGGGGCAGGAAGGAGAAGGAGGTGATGCCGTCCAGGGCGAAGCGCAACATCTTCCGGAGGGGATACTTGGTCTCGCCCGCGTGCCGGGCGTGCCGCCGGTAGCGGACGGGCGCCTGGGGAAAGCCCGCCCAGGCCACCAGGCCGCGAATGAAGCGGTTTCTCTCGGGCAACGACCGGAAGGCCGCCACGGCGCGCGGCCCCATCAGCCGGAAGTCCCCGGTGTCCACGGGGATGTCTACGCTGGTGATGGCGTGGAGCAGGCGGTAGAAGCCCGCGGCCGTCGCCTTCTTGAAAAAGCTCTCGCCCTCTCGCACCTCCCGCTGGGCGTAGACCACCTCCCAGCCTTCGCGCCATTTTGCCACCATCTCCGGGATCACCTCGGGCGGGTCCTGGAGATCGGCATCGATGATGACGACGGCTCTCCCGCGGGCGGCGTCGACCCCAGCCGTGACCGCCGCCTGGTGGCCGAAGTTCCGTGCGAAGCGAACGCCGCGGACTCGCGGGTCCGCTTTCGCCAGGGCGGTGATCCTGTCCCAGGTGCCGTCGCACGAGCCGTCGTCCACGAAGAGCACCTCGAAGCCGTCCACGGTTCTCTCGAGAGCGGCCTTCAGGCGCTCGAACATGGCCTCGACGTTCTCCTCCTCGTTGAAGGCGGGAACCACCACGCTGAGCTCGGGCCCGTCACCCATCCGGCACCTCCAGCACCCACAACCTCCCGGAAAGATCTCCCACCACCAGTGTACGCGTTCGCCCGTCCCACGCCAGGCCGGTGGGCTGGATTTCCGCCGAGGCCAGGGGAATCCGTTCCACCCGGTCCCCGCGGATCCGCCACAGGCAGCTCCCGGGCGTATCGCTGACGAGCCAGTCCGAGTCTCCGAGAACGGCCATCTGCGGCCTCGAGTAGAAGTCGGTCCACGCACCCGGCAACGGAACGGTCCGGAGGACCTTCCCATCCACGGAGAACAGCTGGACCCGGTGGTTGCCGGTGTCGCAGACCGCCACGGTCCGATCCGAGACCCAGGCGACGCCCACGGGCTCGTTGAGCTGGCCCGGACCGGAGCCCGCCGTACCCACGATCGTGACTTTCGACAGGCCCGGATCGTAGAGCACCAGGCGCTTGTTCCCCGTGTCACTGACGACGACGGCTCCGTCGCCACGGACCGTCACACCCCGCGGCCCGTACCACCCGCCGGGCGGCGGCGGCAGCTCGCGGATCGCGCCGGATTCCGGATCGAGCTCGAGAACCCGATGGTGCCAGGTATCCGCCACCACCAGCCAGCCAGTTGGCAGCCAGGCGACACTTTCGGGCCGGTCCAGGGAAAGCTCCGGACGCCGGACGACATCCCCGCTGGCGATGTCGAATACGGCGATCCGTGAGAGGGCCGTGTCCGCCACGGCCAGCTGCGTCTCCCGGAGCGCGATACCGCGGGGCTCTCCGAGCCGCCCCCACCCGATGACCCGGGCGCTCTCACACCCGAGGGTGTCCGCGAGCCCCCCGGGCACGGGAACCTCTTTCGAGGGCGGAGGCGGGGGACCGCGCCGCAACACAATGACGTCGGTCGAACCCAGGCTGCCCCACGGCACCCTCGTGAAGGCGTAGCGCAGGGCCTCCATCACGGTCGGCCGACGCTGGTACATCAGCCACCAGGCGCGCAAGGGGATCCGCTGGCGTTCGTACCCCGGCCCAAGGAGCTTCCGGATACCGGATTCCTCCTCGGGGTCGCAGACCACCAGGGGCGGCCGGGTCCCCGCCGCAGGTCTCCCCCACCGGATCTTCAGATGGCGCCAGTACCACATCATGGGCCAGGCAGCCTGTCCCGAAACGGTGGCCACCGGCCCCGCGGCGTTCCCGGCCGCAAGCCTGACACCCTGCCGGGCCACGGCGTGGGCCTGGGGCGTCGTCTGGACGAAGATCAATGCCTCGACCCTGCGATCAACCGGCGAGATCTCGTCCAGCACGAAGGACGCCGTCAGGGTGGCGGCGAGGGTCCCGGCCAAGGCCAAGCCCGCCACCGCCCTCCCCCACCGGGAGCCGTGGGGGCCGAAGGTGTGGGCCAGTTGCAACCCGGCCAGGGGGATGAAGGCCCACACCTGGTGAACCCCGAGCCAGGGCGTCTTTTCGCCCAGGTAGCAGTAGAGCCCAACCGAGCCGAGGGCGAAGCTGAGGAGGAAGACCTCCAGCGGCTTGAGGCGTCCCTTCCGCCGCACCGCCCACACGAGGGCCGCGCCGATGGGCAGAAAGCCGTAGATGGCCAGGCGGGGAAGGTGGTACCACCAGGGCCCGCCCACACGATGGACGCTGTGCTGCTGCCACCAGTAGGCGATGGCCTTGGCCGGATAGCACCAGTCCGCGGGGAAGCTGAATCCAACGGTGTAGATCGGGATGGTGAGAAGCACGATGATACTGAGTACAAGGGCGATACCGCCGAGATGCCCACGGACCCAGCCCCAGCCCCGGCGGAGGCTGCTCAGCGGCCCGAGATAGAGCCCCACGACGCCCGTGGCGAAGGCGGCCAGCGCCGCCGTGACGTAGGCGTTCTCCTTGGTGGCCACGGCCAGGGCGATCCACAGTCCCAGCCACCACCACGCTCGGCGCCGTCGGCGCAGCACCCCCAGGAACGAAACCCCGGCCGCCGAGGCCAGCGCCGCCTCCAGCACATCCATCCGCAGGAACCTGCCGTAGTACAGAAAGAGCGGCGAGATGGTGAAGAGCAGCCCGGTCCACCACGCGCCGGACTCCCCCAGCCGGCGCCGCAGACCCCAGGCCACGAAAACGAGAGCGGTACCCGCCAGGGCGATGGGAAGGCGAGCCGTGAAGTCGGAATCGCCGAGCACGGCGAAGGTCGCCGCCGTCAGGTAGTAGAGCAGCGGGCCGTGGTAGGTCGGGTCGTAACGGTAGCTCCCCGAGTGGAGCAGGTCCCAGGACAGCTTGGCGTGGATCGACTCGTCGTGGTGGAAGGAACGCTGACCCAGTACGGCCAGGTGCACGACAACCGACAGCAAGAGCAACGCGACCCAAGGCCACCGGCGGAAGAAGCTGCGCCGCCCTCTCACGGGGAGAGCTTCACCGGCCGTGCTCACCGTGCACCGTCCTTTCCGGCCGGCCCATGTTCGAAGCGGTAGAGCGCCGTGGTGTCCGTCTGCCCGAAAACCAGTTTCCCGGCGCGGGCCACCGCCTCGAGCCCCTCCTCCGGATAGCTCTTGCGTTCAAAGGGTCCCACGGCCACCAGGTCCGCGCCCGCCTCCTGCACCGTATTCCGGATCGTCTCCACGTCGCCCGACTCGTAGATCCTCTTGACCAGGGCGCGCCGCCGGTCCACCTCCGGGAGAATCCCGTTGCCCCGCCACACCAGCTCGTGGTTGCCCCAACCGAGCACAGCCGGTACGCCGGAGCCTGCCGAAAGCCGGGCGTAGTCCGTGTATGCCCCGCCGACAGCCTCCACCAGGACCGTGCCGGGTGGCTCCTTGCGAAGCTCGTGGATCGCCGCGCGGTCTCCGGGGGTCATCCAGCCGAAGCCGTTCAAGCCCAACGGCCGGCCGCTCACGAGACCGCTTGCCATGCCAGCCAGGTGAACGAGGCCAGGCGCCAACAGAAGGGCGGCCACCGCCAACCGCTTCTTTCCCGGCGGCGTCCACCGCCGCAGGAGCACCGGGAAGGCCATGGCCAGGAACACCCAACCCTGGAACCACGACTTGAAGATCGTGTTCATCCGGTGGAGATCGGCGCCGTACGGGTCGCGGACGAAGACGATCTCGGGGACAAAGAACAGGAACATCCCCAGCGCGGCCAGGAGGATGGCGGGGCGCTCGCGCTTCTCGCCGGGAGAGAGTCCCTCCATCGTCAGGACCACGGCCACCAGCCCCGTCATCACGGCCACGGGCTTTCCCGTGACGGCCCCGGCCAGGACGGCCAGGGCGAGGAGCCCCGTTCCCAGGGCCAGCTGCCGCTCCCGATCGGTACCGCCCCGAGCCGCCGTCACCGCGACGGCGGCCCCCAGGGCCACCACCATCAAGGGAAGACCGTACAGAGTCAGCTCCCGGAAGGAGGTCCACGCGTGGACCAGGCCGATGCCGTGGAAGGGCGGGTGAAAGGCCAGCTGAAACGGCGCCGTGGCCAGCCAGCCGCCAACGCCCACGCTCAGCAGGGCCAACCACCGCCGCCACCCTTCTCCCGCGGGCCAGTGCCACCTTCCATCTCCCGCGAGCAGCATCAGGCCCGCCGCGACGAAGGTCGGCGGCATGGCCCAGGGGTTGGCCGCCCAGGTGACGCCGAAGGCGATGGTCACGGC
>JAADFK010000033.1 GCA_013152925.1 Acidobacteriota bacterium
CGGCCGCCGGAAAGGACGGCGCCGCGTGTCGGCCGAGGCGACGCCGGCGCCGCCGCGCCCGGCCCGCACCCTGCAGTTCAAGGACGGCGTCAAGCCGGAGGGACCCATCTTCCTCTCGGAGATGGTCACGCCCAAGGAGCTGGCCGAGAAGCTTAACATCACGGTCAAGGACCTGCTGGCCCTCCTGATCCAGAAGGGCGTCATGGTGACCACGAACCAGTCCCTGCCCCACGAGCTGGCCGAGCAGGTGTGCGCCGACCTGGGCATCGAGGCCATGGTGGCCTCGGTCGAGGAGATCATCGACATGCAGGCCGACGAGGAGCTGGAGGCCACGGGTCCGGCCGAGCCGCGGCCGCCCATCGTCACGGTGATGGGCCACGTGGACCACGGCAAGACATCGCTCCTCGACGCCATCCGCTCCACCCGCGTGGCCGAGCAGGAGGCCGGCGGCATCACCCAGCACATCGGCGCCTCGCGGATCACGACCGACGACGGGAGGACCGTGGTCTTCGTGGACACGCCGGGCCACGAAGCCTTCACCCAGATGCGCGCCCGGGGCGCCCAGGTGACCGACATCGTCGTGCTGGTGGTGGCCGCGGACGACGGGGTGATGCCCCAGACCATTGAGGCCATCAACCACGCCCGGGCCGCCAACGTGCCGCTGATCATCGCCATCAACAAGATCGACAAGCCGAACGCCGACCCCAGCCGCGTCAAGCAAGCCCTGGCCGAGCAGGAAGTCCTCGTGGAGGACTGGGGCGGCGACGTTCCTTCCATCGAGGTCTCGGCCAAGAAGCGCATCGGCATCGAGGATCTCCTGGACATGATCCTCCTGGTGGCCGAGATGAAGGAGCTCAAGGCGCCGCGCGAGGGCTTCGCGCGCGGCATCGTCCTGGAGGCCCGCAAGGAGAAGGGCCGCGGCATCGTGGCCACGGTCATCGTCCAGCAGGGCACCCTGAACGTCGGCGACTACTTCTTCTGCGGCTCCACATGGGGCCGGGTTCGCGCCATGACCGACGACGTGGGACAGCGCGTGAAGACCGCCGGGCCTTCGGACCCGGTGGAGATCACGGGCTTCGACGACGTACCCGGCGCCGGCGACATCCTGCAAGCCGTGGAGAGCGAGGAGAAAGCGCTCGAGGTGGCCCGCTTCCGGAGCCAGAAAGAAAAGGAAGAGTCGCTGGCGGCGACCCGCCGGGTCTCCCTCGAAAACCTCTTCGACCACATGGCCGAGGACGAGATCAAGTCGCTCAACGTCGTCGTCAAGGCCGATGTCCAGGGCTCCGTCGAGGTGCTTCGGGCCACCCTGGAGAACCTCTCCACGGACAAGGTCCAGATCAAGGTCCTCCACGGCTCCGTCGGCGCCATCACCACCAACGACGTCATGCTGGCCGCGGCCTCCAACGCCGTCATCGTCGGCTTCAGCGTCCGCCCCGAGAGGACGGCCCGCGAGCTGGCCGAATCGGAACATGTGGACATCCGCCTCTACACGGTGATCTACGACCTGGTGGACGAGATCAAGAAGGCCATGGTGGGCCTCCTCGAGCCGGTCTTCAGGGAAGAGGTCCTCGGGCAGGCCGAGGTTCGCGAAGTGTTCAAGGTGCCCAAGGTCGGCTCCGTGGCCGGCTGTCACGTGACCGAGGGAACGATCCCGCGCAACGCCAAGGTCCGGCTGCTCCGCGACAACGTCGTCGTCTACGACGGCACTATCGCCTCCCTGCGCCGCTTCAAGGACGACGTCAGCGAGGTGCGGCAGGGCTTCGAGTGCGGGATCGGCCTGGAACGCTTCCAGGACATCAAGGTGGGCGACGTCATCGAGGCCTACAAGATGGTCGAGGTCGAGCCGGAGCTGTGACGGAACGATGCATGGTGACGCGCCCCTTTACGTGGCGGTCGCGCGTCTCGAGGTACACATCCCCGAGGCGCGCAGCCTGAAGGCCAAGCGCAGCGTCGTCCGGCGCATCACCGAACGTGTGCGCAGCCGGCACCAGGTCCTGGCGGTGGAGGCCGACTACCAGGATCTCTACCAGCGCTGCACCATCGCCTTCACCGCCCTCTCGACGGTGGAAGCCGACGCCCAGTCCCGCATGGAACGGGTTCGCAACACGGTGGACGAGGTCTTTGCCGGCATGATTCTCGGCTGGGACGTCGAAATCATCCGCCTGTGAACCCATGGAGGTCACCCATGGTCAAACAATCATTCGACCGCAACGCCCGGCTCCAGGAGTCGATTCGCACCGTGCTGGCCGAGCTGCTGGTCTTTTCCGTCAAGGACCCGCGCCTGGAGGGTGTCACCGTTTCCGGCGTCAAGCTCTCGGCCGATCGCTCCATCGCCACCATCTACTTCTCCATCTACGGCGACGCGGAACGGGAACGCCAGGCAGCGGACGGTTTCGCGGCGGCCGGCCCCTTCCTGCGCCGGGAGATGGCGCACCGCATGCGCCTGCGCATCATTCCCGAGCTTCGCTTCCGGCGGGACACGTCCTACGCCTACGGCGAGCACATGGAGAAGGTCTTCGAGAAGCTCCACCAGGAGGGGCTCCTGCCCCCCGAGGAGAACGGCGACACAACGGGGGACGATTCGTGAGCTCCCCGACCCGGGATCCCCGCACCGCCCTGCGCTGCCTGGCCGATGCACGCCGCGTTCTGATCACCTCCCACCGCAGCCCCGACGGCGACGCCATCGGCACCGAGCTAATCTGCGCCGCCCTGGCCGGGCGGCTCGGGGTGGACAGCGTCGTCTGGAACCGCGACCCGGCGCCGGCCGGCCTCGCCGAGCTGCCGGGCGCCGGCTCCATTCGCGTGGCCAATGCCCTCCCGGACGATTTCCCGGCCGCCTACGACCTCGTGGCCACCATGGAGTGCCCCGGCCTCGACCGGACGGGCTTCGAGGGTCTGACGCGCCTCCCCGTCCTCAACATCGACCACCACCGGGAGAACGAGGCCTTCGGCGTCGTCAACTACCTGGACGAGGAGGCACCCGCCGCCGGGGAAATGGTCTGGCGGATGTTCACGATCTCCGGCGTCCAGCCGGACGCCGATGCCGCCACCTGCGCCTTCGTGGCCCTTTCGACCGACACCGGGGACTTCCGCTACTCGAACGCCACCCAGCGCGCCTTCCAGGCGGCCTCCGAGATGGTCGCCTACGGCGCGCGTCCCGAGCAGGTGGCCCAGTGGATCCACGAGCGCCGCAGCGCCGCCTCCGTCCGCCTGATGGCTCAGGCCCTGGCGACCCTCGAGCTTCGATGCAGCGGACGGATCGCCGTCATCCAGGCGGACCCGGGAGCCTTCCGCCGCGCCGGCGCCCACCCCTCCGATACCGAAGACATCATCAACCTCCCCCGTTCCATCGCCGGCGTCGAGGCCGTCGTCTTCCTCAAACAGTGGGAACCGGGCATCACCCGGGTCAGCCTGCGCTCCAAGGGAGCGGTGGACGTCCGCTCCGTGGCGGCGGCCTTCGGCGGCGGGGGCCACACCAACGCCGCCGGCTGTACCGTGGCGTCCGATCTCGGGGCGGCACGGGAGCTCCTCCTGGCCCGGCTGGAACGATCCCTGGAGTGCACCACATGAGCCGACGACGACCCTCGCGCTGGCACGGGCTGCTGCCCGTGGCCAAGCTCGCCGGACCAACCTCCCACGACGTGGTCGACATGGCCCGCAAGGCCCTCAAGGAGCGGCGTATCGGCCATACCGGAACGCTCGATCCCATGGCCGAGGGGTTGCTGATCCTCTGCGTCGGCACGGCCACCCGCCTCCAGCAATACCTGCTGGCGTGGGACAAGACCTACGAGGGCCGGATCCGCCTGGGAGGCGCCACGACCACCTATGACCGGGAGGGCGAGGCCATGGAGCCCGCGGGGCCGGCCCCTTCGCTGGACGAGGGCGCCCTCCGGGAGCTCGAAACCCGTTTCAGCGGCGAGATCGACCAGGTCCCGCCGCCGTTTTCGGCCAAGAAGGTGGACGGCAAGAAGCTCTACGAGCTGGCCCGCGAGGGGCGCGAGGTCCACGTGGAGCCCAAGCGGGTGACAGTCCAGTCCCTCCGGCTGGAGCTCGTGGAACCCGGGATGCTGCACTTCGAGGTCCGGACCTCCTCCGGCTTCTACGTCCGCTCCCTTGCCCACGACATCGGTGTGCACCTGGGCTGCGGGGGCCACCTGGAACACCTCAAGCGGCTGCGCATCGGGCCCTACACCGCCGAGGCGGCCATCTCCCAGGAGCACCTCCAGGCGGCGGGCGATCCTCAGGAGATCCTCGAGGATCCTGCGTGGATCCCTCTCGAGGACCTGGCCCTCCCCTACCCCGAGCTCACCCTCAACCCGGGCGCCGAGGAGCGGTTCCGCCACGGCGGCGAGGTCATCCTGCTCCGCCAGGGGGAGGAGACTTTCTCGCAGGGCGATCTGGCCGTCCTCCGGGGCCGGGAAAACCGGCTGGTGGGCATCGGCACGGTCACCAACGTCCTGGCACGGGGTCGAACGGTCGTCATCAGCCCGAAGATGGTGTTGCAACGGCCGGAGGGTTCGTGATCCGCTCTCGGGTGGCCTTGAGAGACCCGGGGCACGAGAATGAAGGGGAAAAAGAGGATGGAAGACAGGAAATGGGGGGAACCGGAGGGCTTGTGGAGCTGGACCGGTTGGGCCGGCGCCACCACCGGCGGGCAGGCTGCCGCCCATCTTCCGGGCCGGCAGGCGGCACGGGGCAGCGTCTCGTGCTCCAACCGTGGTTGCGGCCATGCAGTTTCGGGAGTTGACGGCCAGCAGCACCCGGTTTCGGCCATTTCACCCCGGGAATCTATTGCGGGAGAAGCCATTTCCTGGTAACGTACGCATGCCTTCGCACCGGAAGGTTTCAGAATCTGGAGGACAAGGTGAGTCATTTCGACCTGAGAAAACCCGGAATCATCGACGAGTTCCGCACCCATCCGAGCGACACCGGTTCGCCCGAGGTCCAGGTGGCGCTGTTGACGCGCAGGATCGAGTACCTGACGGAACATTTCAAGACCCACAAGAAGGACTTCCACTCGCGGCGCGGCCTGCTGCGTCTCGTGGGGCGGCGGCGCCGCCTCCTCGAGTACCTCAAGCGGAAGGACATCACGCGCTACCGCGAGCTGATCAAGCGCCTCGGCCTGCGCGGGTAAGGAACGGAACGAATGCACATTTCGAAGACCGTCGAAATCGACGGCAAGACCCTGACATTTGAGCTTGGAAAGCTGGCCAAGCAGGCCAACGGCTCCTGCACCATCCGCCTCGGCGACACCATCAGCCTGGTGACGGCCTGTGCCTCCGACACCGAGCGGGAGGGTATCGACTTCCTCCCCCTGACCGTCGACTACCGTGAGGCGACCTACGCCGGCGGACGGATTCCCGGCGGCTTCTTCAAACGGGAAGGCCGGCCCACCGAGAAGGAGATCCTGACCTGCCGGGTCATCGACCGGCCGCTCAGGCCCCTCTTCCCCGACGGCTACCACCGTGAGACGCAGATCGTCGGCATGGTCCTGTCGGCCGACGGCGAAAACGACCCCGACATCCTGGCCCTGACCGGGGCCTCCATGTCCCTGATGGCCGCCGCGGACATCCCCTTCTACACGCCCATCGCCGGTGTGCGCGTGGGACGGGTTGACGGCCGCTTCGTCGTCTTCCCCACCCACGAGCAGCGGGACGCGGGCGATCTCGACCTGGTGGTGGCTGGCAGCGAGGACGCCATCGTCATGGTGGAGTGCGGTGCCGTGGAGCTCCCCGAGGAGATCATCCTTGACGCGCTCGACGTGGCCCACGCCAACATCAAACGCCTGATCGCCCTGCAACGCGAGATCGTCGCCGAGCTTGGTGTCGAGAAGGCCCCCTGGGTCAGCCCCGAGCCGCCCTGGCCCGCCGAGCTCGAGACGGCAATCCGCGAGCGCTGGGACGCTCCCATGACACAAGCGCTCCACGTCCGCGGCAAGTTCGCCCAGCGTGATGCCGTCAAGGCGGTCCGCCAGCAGGCCATGGACGCCCTCCCCGAGGATGAGCTGGCCGAGAAGGGGCCCTGGATCAAGAAGATCTTCCACTCCATGGAGAAGGAGATCACCCGCCGCACCATCCTCGACGAGGGCAAACGCCTGGATGGGCGAGCCTTCGACGAGATCCGGCCCGTGACCTGCGAGGCCGGCCTCCTGCCGCGGACCCACGGCTCGGCCCTGTTCACGCGCGGCGAGACACAGGCCCTGGTCACCTGCACGCTGGGCACCTCCGAGGACCAGCAGCTCATCGAGGCCTTCGAGGGTGAATCCCACCAGCGTTTCCTGCTCCACTACAACTTCCCACCCTTCTCCGTGGGCGAGGTGCGTTTCCTGCGCGGCCCGGGCCGGCGGGAGATCGGCCACGGCAACCTGGCCCGGCGCGCCCTGACCCCCGTCATTCCCGACGAGGCCGACTTCCCCTACACCATGCGGGTGGTCTCGGACATCCTGGAATCCAACGGGTCCTCCTCCATGGCCACCGTCTGCGGCGGTTCCATGGCGCTGATGGACGCCGGCGTGCCCACCAAGGCTCCGGTGGCCGGCATCGCCATGGGCATGGTCTCCGACGGGCAGCGCCACGCCGTGCTGACCGACATTGCCGGCCAGGAGGACCACTACGGCGACATGGACTTCAAGGTGGCGGGAACGCGCGACGGCATCACGGCGCTCCAGATGGACATCAAGATCGCCGGCCTGTCCCGCCAGCTCATGGCCCAGGCGCTCGAGCAGGCCAACCGCGCCCGCATGCAGCTCCTGGACTTCATGGCCGAGGCCATCTCCACGCCAGCCCCCGACATCTCGCCGTTCGCACCGCGGATCACCCAGATCAAGGTCGATGTGGACCAGATCCGCAACATCATCGGCCCCGGCGGCAAGATGATCCGCTCCATCGTCGAGCAGACCGGAGCGCGCATCAACGTGGAGGACGACGGCACGGTACAGATCGCCACCAACGACGAGAGCGCGGCGAGAAAGGCCATCGAGATCATCGAGGGCCTAACCCGGGAGCCCAAGGTCGGCGAGGTCTACGACGGCATCGTCAAGCGCCTGGAGCCCTACGGCGCCTTCGTGGAGATCCTTCCCAACCAGGACGGCCTGCTGCACATCTCCGAGGTCTCCATGGAACGCATCCCCGACATCCGCGACGTGCTGGCGCTCGGCGACACCATCAAGGTCAAGATCATCGGCATCGACGGGAACGACCGGATCAAGCTCTCGCACCGCGTCATCCTCGAGGAGGAGGCGCGGGCCCGGGGCGAGGAGATCCCCCGCCGCGAGGAGCCCGACCGGGGACGCCGGGACGACCGCGGAGGCCGGGGACGTCACGACGACCGCCGCGGCGGACGCCGGGACGACCGGGGCGGCCGGGGCGGCGGCCGGGGCCGCTAGAAAACCCGGACGCTCAACCGGCGAAGACACCATCGGCCGGCCCGTGGGCCGGCCGAGAGCCTTGGTCCGGCGTATTCATGAGGGTTCGTCGCGAAGGAGGCGAAGCACCGTGCATGGCGGCGTTCTCACCCGAGGAGCGGTCGAAGGCGTCTCGCTGGCGCGTCGAGCGAACGCATCGAGCAAACGCCTCCGGACATGGCGCATCACCCGCTACGGCCGATGGATAAGGAACGGTCCGGGCTACAGGGTCAGGGCCGAGCTCTGAGACGATCGTTCCTCGAGCTCCAGGCCCGGGGACGGAGCCGGTTCCTCACCACCCTCGTTGAGGAGCAGCTCCCTGAGGAAGGCCGAGAGCTCACCGGGGTTTTTGGGGCTGCTGCGAAACACCAGGCGGGCCGTTCCCCACTTGGAGCGCATCTCCTCCACCGGGCTGTCCGTCAGCACCAGCAGCGTGCCACCCGGCGCCATGCAGCCAGCCAGGGTCAGCACACCGTCGGGATCCTCGTCCACCAGTGTGGCATCGACGACGGCCAGCTGCGGCAGATCCTCGCCGGCCGTCTGCCAGCCCTGGAACAGGGAGACACAACCGGTGACCCGTGCTTCCGGGATGGCGCCCAGCTCGAAGCAGATCCTGAACAGGAAATCCTCGCTCCGGGTCACGACGATACAGTGCCGCGCGTCATGCCCGGCACGCTCCGTGTCGTGAAAAGAGCCCCGGTCCCGATCCCGTGTTGCCAAGAGCGCCGTCATCTTCGCACCTCCCGATCCCGTGCCTTCTCTCTGAACACCTGTACGT
>JAADFK010000034.1 GCA_013152925.1 Acidobacteriota bacterium
GTGGCCGGGCGGAGGGCAGCCCAGCCGCCGGCGCCCAGGGCAACCATGGCCCAGCCCAGCCCGCTGGCGCCCCAGACGGGCAGGGAGCCGAGGAGCGCGGGGTAGGCGGCCACGGCGGCCGCCGTCGGGTTCCAGGGGAAGCGGTAGACGAGGCTCTGGCGGAGAACCTCGAAGGCGATCCAGGCGAAGGCGAAGATCCAGGGGCGGCGGGCCGGCGCCGCCAGGCGGGTCAGTCCGGCGGTCAGCGCCCAGGTCAGGGCCAGGAGGGCACACATGCCGGCAAGGGCCGCCACGGCGGCGAGCACGGGGAGCCCGCCGTAGTGGTGCATGACGGGCACGATCCAGTTGGTGGCGATCATCCAGTGGGCGGTGCCGGCCAGCCAGCCCAGGAGGGCTGCGCGACGCAGGGAAGAGGTCCGCCGGATGGCCTCAAGAAAGAGCCCGGGGAACAGCAGCACCAGCGGCGCCAGCCCGGGGCCGGGCAACGCCAGGGCCAGGACGATCCCGGCGGCCAGTGAGAAAACGACGGCCAGCACGCCAGGAGTATAGCCCGTGGCATGGCCATACGGGGCCGGAAGATCGCCCGCCTGACCCTACGGCCGCTCCAGGGCGCCGCCCTCGTGGGCATCGGCGCGCTTGAGGAGCCAGGCGAAGAGGAGGCCCACCAGGCCCAGGGAGGCGAACATCAGCATGCTGGCCGTGTAGGTGTGGGTCAGGTCGCGGAGCTTGCCGTTGAGGTAGGGGAAGAGGGCCAGCCCGATGTTCTGGATCATGGTGATGAGGCCGAAGGCCGTGCCCGTCAGCCGCTCGGGGACGATCAGCGGCACGGAAGGCCACATGGCGGCCGGCACGAGGACGAAGGCGGCGCCCAGCATCATCATGGGCCAGCGGGGCGGAATGGTCGTGAAGCCCATCAACAGGAAGGCCGGAATCATCATCAGCGAGCCGAAGAGCATCAGGGTGGCCCGCTTGCCGATGCGGTCCACCAGCTGGCCGGCGAAGGGGGCCAGGAACATGGAAGCGGCGATGATGATCGTTGTCGTACCACCCGCCGTGGAGAACATGTGGATGATGTTGTAGAAGACCTGGTAGAGGAAACCGCCGCCCTGGCCGACGGTCATGGGAAGCCCCCACTTGTTGTGGAAGAAATCGGTGGAGAGGGCCGTGAAGGGGAAGATCGCCGAGTAGAAGGTGACGCAGAGAATGGCCACGTACCAGAAGGAACGGGGCAGCCGGGCGATGTCCGAGAAGACGACCTTCTCCTCGGCGCCGGCATCCTCGAGCTGCATCACCTTTTCGCCGTGGCGGTCCATGAGCCAGTAGACCAGGGCGGCGCCCAGGGAGACCAGGCAGAGGATCACGGCTGCCCAGAGGGCCGCCTTGTAGGTGCCGAAGTACTTGGCGATCAGTGATTCCGTGTTGAAGGAAAAGAGGGTGCCCAGCCGGCTGATGGTCAGGGCCACGCCGAAGGAGAGGGCCAGCTCCTTGCCCTTGAACCAGCGGGCCAGGATGGCGCTCTGGGCGACCACCAGCGCCTCGGAGCCCGCGCCGAAGATGAAGCGGCCTGCGTAGACCAGGTAGATGGAGGGGGCCAGCGCGACGATGGCGGCGCCGACCGCCACCAGGGTCGCGAAGATGGTGCTGGCCGCCCGTGTCCCGATCCAGTCGATCAGCATGCCCCCGAGAAAGACCGAGAGGATGGCCGCGACGCTGTAGACCGTGTACATGGTGCCGATGGCGCTGCGGTCCACGTTGAGCACCTTGAGCAGGGTCGGCGCGATGGCGCCGACGGAGTCGTAGGCGAAGTACGAGCCGTAGGTCAGCAGGCTGACGAAGAGGAGGATGGTGAACCGGTAGGGCCGGCCCGCGGGGTGAAAGAAGCCGTGTTCAGCGGTCATGGCACGATCCTTTCCCCGGTTCCGGCGATTCGTGGAGCCGGGCGTCGGCACAGGATACAGGAACCGGAGCCCGGTTCGTACCCCAGGTCCTCGTGCTGTGAGGAGAGCTGTCTATTTCTTGAAGAGTGCGTCAAAGGCGGCGCGGGCGTCGTCGGGGCTGGCGGGTCCCCGGGACGTGAGATCGCGGACGGTTTTCGGGGCGAAGTGAGGGCACCGGTTGGCGCGGGCCTTGCTGTCCACCCGGGCCTTCAGCGGCTTGCGGCACTCGAAGGGCGCGCCGGGGTCGAAGAAGGCGCAGTTGGTACAGGTGTGGAGGGGCTTGCCGCACTTTGGGCAGTTGGTCTTGGTCTCAATGGTGCCAAGCAGCTTGACGCTCTGGCCGCAGACGGCGCACCGGAAGACCACGTCGGTGGGCGTGCCGACGCCGCGGCCCCGGGGGGCCCCCTCGACCCGTGGCTTGGGGCCGGAACCGCGCTCCCGCGGCCGCTCGCGGTCGTCGGAATCGTCCATGTAACCCCGATGGCGGTACTTTCGATCACTCATGGTGTTCTCCTCTGGATCGGGTGTCGTCCTCCGGACAAGGGTACCATCCCCCGGCCCGGCGCCGGTGGTGTGTCTCAGGGCTGCGCGGGCACGCCACCCCAGGTGGGCGAATGGTTGCTCCCTTCGCTGGTCAACTGGCGCGGCCTGCCCTGGGCGTCGGTGATGTAGATCTGGGGTTTGCCGCTGCGGTCCGACGAGAAGGCGATCATGGAACCGTCCGGCGAAAAGACAGGGGACTCGTTATTGCCCGGACCCGGCAGAACCTGGACCTGTCCGCTGGTCACGTCGATGGTCGCCAGCTGGAACTTCCCCGAGACACGGGTCGTGCAGACCACGTGCATGCCGTCCGGCGACCACGACGCTTCGTCGAAGAACTGGCCGTCGAAGGTCAGGCGCCGCACGTTGGAGCCGTCGATGTCCATCAGGTAGATCTGGGGCGATCCCGAGCGGGCCGAGGTGAAAGCGATCTGGCGTCCGTTGGGCGACCAGGCCGGATTGGTGTCGATGGCGCGGGCCGCCGTCAGGCGGGAGGGCTCGCCGCCTTCCGAGGGGATGACCCAGATATCGACGTTGCCATCCCTGGAGGAGGCGAAGGCGATGCGCTTGCCGTCCGGCGACCAGGTCGGGGAAGAGTTGACACCGCCCTGGCTCCAGAGGGGCTTGAGGTAGCCCTGTTCGGGTACGAGGAGGTAGAGCGCCGGCGCTCCCCTGAGGAACGAGGTGAAGGCGATACGCTTGCCGTCGGGGGACCAGGCGGGGCTCATGGCGATGCTCCCGTGCTTGGTCAGCTGGCGGGGCTCGCTGCCGTCCCAGTTCATCATCCACAGCTCCTGGGCGCCGCTGCGGTCAGAGACGAACACGATGTGGGAGAGGAAGGGCCCGGGGCGCCCCGTGAAGACCTGGACCAGGTCGTTGGCCAGAGTATGGGCCAGGACCTGGATCGCCCCCAGGCCAGCGCGGTAGCGCTTGGCGAAGGCGTACTCCCCGGAGACCAGGTCCACCAGCCGGGCCTCGACCACGAGCTGGCCGCCGGCGCGGACGATGGTCCCCGTCAGCAGGAACTGGGCACCGATGGAGCGCCAGCGCTCGTAGAGGACCTTGGGCCGTGGGTCGTCCTTCACCAGCGAGTAGAGCTTGCGGTCGAGAACCGCGATGGGCGCCGCGGCATCCAGGTCCTTGTCCAGGACCTCCTGGAAGCGTTGGGCGGCCTCGCTGGGGGTGCCCGGCAGGACGAGGAAGGGCGGCGTGGCCACCGACACGCGGGTCATGCCGGGTTGGGTGATCTCCAGGTAGAGCTCCTCCTGGGCCGTGGCCGGGATGGCCACCAGGCAGAGAACGACGAGACAGCGAAGAATCTTCATGGTCACTCCGTGAAGGCCAGGTGCACGGTCAGAGAAGGCCGGTGGTAGGCCGGCGGCAGCGGCGGCAAGGGGTTCGAGGCGTAAAGAGCCCTGAGGGCCGCCCGGTCGAAGCTGGGAATGCCGGAGCTGGCCTCCAGCGCGATCTCCTCGAGACGCCCGTCGGTGCGGATGCGGAAACGGACCCTGGCCGTGGTGCCCGGTGGCGCCGGCGGCTTGTACCAGTGGGACTCGATCAAGGTCAGCATGCGGTTGACATAGTACGCGAAGCGGAAGTCCTCGGGGATGGCGGGCTGACCGCCGGATTCCCGGCCCGCCAGCACCAGGCCGTGGCCGGCGGCCTCCGGCACCGCGGAAGGCGCGGCCCTGGGCGTCGGCGCGGGCGTGGCGTGGAGATCCGCCATTGCGTTCTTGCTGGCCGGCGGCGCCTTGGGTTTTTCGGCGGGAGGGGCCGTCGGTCGCGGTGCGGTCGTCGGTTGTGGTGCGGCCGTCGGCCGGGGAGCCGCGGTGGGTCTCGCTGCCGTGGATCGTCCCCGGTGCCGGGCTCGCGGCATCTGGACGAGGCGGACCGAGACCGAGGGGAAGTGGATGATGCGGCTGGGTTGCCGGCGTGCCGCCACGACGACGGCCGTGGCGACCGCCAGGTGAAGGGCCACGGCGAGGAGGATGTACGGTCCCATCGAACGGGGTCTTCCCGTCCGCTCCTCGACGACCTGGGACACCGGGTCCATTACCGTCCCTCGGGCCGTGTGACCATCCCAACCTGTTCGACGCCCACCTGGTCGAGGATGGCCAGAACCTTGACCACGAAACCGTAGGGCAGCTTCTCGTCGGCCTTGAGGAAGACCGGCCTGGGTTCTCCACCAAGGGTGGCCCCCAGCCGGCTGGCCAGCAGCTTGAGGTGAACCGGCTGATCACCCAGGTAGATCAAGCGGTCGGAGGTCAGGGTCAGCACCAGGGGCTCCTGGTGCTTGCTGGTCAGGGCCGGCGCCGTCTGTTTGGGCAGGTTGACCTTGACACCCTGGACCAGCATGGGCGCCGTGACGATGAAGATGATCAGCAGGACAAGCATGACGTCCACCAGCGGCGTCACGTTGATGTCCGCCATCTCCCCGAGGTCGTCGGCACGCCGGTTGATCATCGCCATGGCTCAGGAGAAGTTGCGGTCCACGAGGTTGAGCATCTCCAACTCGAAATCCTCCATGCGGCGGGAGAGGTGACGGATCTTGCCCAGCAGGTGGTTGTAGGCGATGAGGGCCGGGATGGCGGCCACGAGGCCGGCTGCCGTGTTGACCAGTGCCTCGGCGATGCCGGGCGCCACGGTCAGGATGGAGGTGGAGCCAGTGGCGCCGATGGCCCTGAAGGTGTTCATGATGCCCCAGACGGTGCCGAACAGTCCGATGAACGGTGTCGCACTCGCCGTCGTGGCGAGGAAGGGAAGTGCCCGTGTCAGACGCTCCCGCTCGGCCCCGATCGCCCGCTGCATGGCCCGCTGAACGCCCTCAACACTCCGGATGCGCTGGCCCTCCTCCGGCGAGCCCCGACGCTGGGACACCCGGATCTGGGCGCCCAGCTCGGCGTATCCCGCCTGGAACACCGTGGCCAGCGGCGAGCTCTTGTACTTCCCTGCGACCTCGGCCACCTCGTTCAGCCGCGTGGCTTTGCGGAACCGCCTCAGGAAGCCCTCCGAGCTCTTCCGGGCCGTGCCGAGCTCGCGCCACTTGGCCAGGATGACGGACCACGAGCCCAGCGAGAAGAGGAGAAGGATGCCCAGGACCACCTTGGCGGTCCAACCGGTTTCGACGAAGAATCGCAGTATTTCCACGAGCGGCATTCTACCCCGGATTCCCCCTGGTCACGCCGATCGAGATCATCGCGGCCGGGCGCCGGGTCGTTACCCGGGTCCGCGCGGGCGGGGCTTTGTTCCTGCGGGCTGGGGTGGGGGCGGAGTACCATCGGGGGTATGAGCACGGGCTTCGAGCTGCTGGACCATGGGGGTGACCTCAGGCTTCGGGGCCGGGGGCGGACCGCGGGGGAGGCTGCCGCGGGGGTGCTCCGGGCGCTCTGGGCGGCCATGTTCGGACAGGCTCCGGCTCCAGGTCCCGAACGGTGGGAACCGTGGCGGGCGCCGGCCTCCTTGCCCGGGGCCATGGCGCTGGTGGAGCTCGTGTCGGAGGCCCTGTACCGGGCGGTGGTCACGGGTGAGGCGGTCGTGGCCCTCGACGGCGAGCCGGGTGAGGGGCGCGTTGGGCTGGCGGCGCTTCCCGGCGGCCTCCGTCCCTCCCGCGAGGTCAAGGCGGTCACCTACAACGAGCCCCGTCTCCAACGGCTTCCCGGTGGCAGCTGGGTCGCCGAGGTGACGGTCGATCTTTGAGGGTGGCTCGGGAAGATCCGGTGGAGGACGGCTGTTCTCCGTCTTGAGTCCGGCTGGACGGGCTGGTGCCGGCGGCGAGCCGGTTCCCGCCGTGGGACGTGGATGCAGGCAGCATGGCTCGCGGTGCAGGAACGAACGATGCTCCTGGAAGATCAAGGGAAGCAATGAGCTCCGCTGAGCTGTGCTGCGGCGTGCCGCGCGAGGAAGGCCGCGGCCTGACGCCGGGATTGCAGGGATGCGCCCTTGCCGGACGGGAGCTGACAGGGCTGTCCTTTGCTACACTGCTCCTCTGGAGGTGCGTGTGAGGTTGACGAAGCGTTTCGTAACGGTTCTCCTGGCAGTTTTTCTCGGCGGTCCCGGGCTGATCCTGGCTGGAAGCAAGAAGGAGCGGCCGACGCCCAAGCCCATCGGAGGGCTGAGCTTCTCCGACGAGACCACGGTCACGGTGGTCAACGTGGACGTTTTCGTCCGGGACAAGAAGGGGAACCCGGTCGAGGGCCTGAAAAAGGAGGACTTTCGCATCTACCAGGATGGCATTCCGATGCCAGTGTCCAACTTCGCCGCCCTGAACCGGGAGCTCGTCTTGCACCGTTTCAAGACGCCGATTCCCGGCCGGCCCACACCGACCCCGGCTCCGGACGAGGTGGCGGCCGACCTCGAGATCAAGCCGATCTACATCGTCCTCTACATCGACAACATGAACCTGAGGCCGCTGGACCGGAACCGGGTTCTCCGCGCCGTCAAGCAGTTCGTTCGCGAGAATCTGCACCCGCCCGTCCACATGATGGTGGTCAGCTACAACCGGGCGCTCAAGATCGAGGTTCCGTTCACGCAGGATGTCTCCGAGATCATCTCGGCACTGCAGGTCCAGCAGATGCGGACGGGAGGACGTCAGGCTCGGGACTCCGACCGCCAGGACATCATCGATCTGATGAACGAGTACCTGGACCAGGAACGGGAACGTCCGAATGCGGGCAGCCAGAACCGCCAGCTCTACGCCCAGGCCTACCAGCTGATGCGGAGCTTCGCCGACGAGGAATCCAACGACCTTCGCTTCGCCCTGGGGGCCTTGCAGGAGACCATCCAGACCTTCTCCGGCCTGCCCGGACGCAAGATGATCCTCTACGTTTCGGACGGTCTTCCCATGGCGCCGGGCGCCGACCTGATCCAGCAGTTCGCCAGTGTCTTCCACAACACCTCGGTTCTGACATTGCTCAGCCATTACGACAAGAGCAGGTACTTCCAGGGCCTTGCCTCGAGGGCCAACAGCCAGGGGGTGGCCTTCTACACCATCGATGCCGGCGGCCTGCGCATGCAGAGCGACATCTCGGCCGAAAGCCGGTACAGCACGAACCTCGATGTCATCGGTGTCGGTACCAACAACTACCAGGATTCCTTGCGCTTCCTGGCGGATCAGACGGGCGGGCAGGCCATCGTGAACACCAACAACTTCCTCAAGGGCCTCGACCGGTTCACCGCCGATCTGTTCACCTACTACTCCCTGGGGTACACGATCACCAGCTCCGGGGGCGACCGGATCCACCAGATCAAGGTCGAGCTGCCGACTCACCCGGGGTACAAGCTCCGCTACCGGCGCCGCTACGTTGAGAAATCACTGGAAACCCAGGTCGAGGACACGGTGGTGACCGGGCTGGTCTTCGACGTCAAGAAGAACCCCATGCAGGTGGACGTGAGGATGGGTACGCCGGCGCCGGCCAGCTCCGACCAGTGGACCGTTCCCGTTCACATCTCGTTTCCGCTGCGGAAGATCGCCCTGTTTCCCGAGGGAGACGACTACGTGGGCCGCGTGGTTCTCTTCATCGCCGCGCGGGACCACAAGGGGGACCAGTCGGACCTTCAACGGCAGGAGCACGAGATTCGGGTGCCTTCCAAGGACTACGAGGAAGCCAAACGGCAACGGTTCGGCATCGA
>JAADFK010000035.1 GCA_013152925.1 Acidobacteriota bacterium
GGACGCCCGGCGACTCTCCCCGGTGATGAAGGCGTGTGGCGGGGAACGGAGGTCTTGTGGTGGCGGGGAGATCCCTCCACTCCGCGGACCTTCGGCCCGCTCCGGTCGGGATGACAGAGTGTGGGCGGACGCCGCCCGGGTCGGGATGACAGGGGTGGGGCGGATGCCGCCCGGGTTGGGATGACAGGTGGGGCGGATGCCGCCCGGGCTGGGATGACAGGTGAGGTGGATGCCGCCCGGGTCGGGATGACATGGGGGTGGGGTGGACCTGCTCTGGTGGGGATGACAGGGGATGGGAAGCTCGACGGGTGGGGACGATGTTCTTTTCCTGTCATCCCGAGCGAAGCCGCAGGGCGGCGGAGCCGAGGGATCTTCTCTGCAATCAGGGGTCTGTGGAAGTGGCGATTGCGCGAGGCCAACCGGGGGGGATCCCTCCACTCCGCGGACCTTCGGCCCGCTCCGGTCGGGATGACAGAGTGTGGGCGGACGCCGCCCGGGTCGGGATGGCAGGGGGTGGGCGGACGCTGCTCTGGTGGGGATGACAGGGGGGTGGGCGGACGCCGTTCCGGTGGGGATGACGTTCGGGGAGGTGGGCACGGGGCTCGCTGCATCGTGTCATTGCGAGGCGCCGCGGGGCGGCGGCGGGGCAATCCGACGGGCCGGGCGGGACGTTGGGAGGCTTCGAAGAGGAGGTGCCGGCGGCCCGGGGGATGTGAGGTGCCGAAGGTGACGGATTGAGGGAGAGATCCAGAAGGGCCGGGTGGTCAGCTCCGGTAGGTTCGGCCCCGCCAGCTGGATCGGATGCCGCGGTGGTAGCGGAGCGCCGAGTGGATGGTCATGGCGAGATAGAGAAGGGCGGCCAGAGGGAGGAGGAGGGCCCGGAGGGGAGAGAGGCCGTAGAAGCGGAGGAGGGGGGCCTGGGCCACCGACATGGAGACCAGCGCCGTGAGGGCGGCGAGCCGAGCCGTCGGAAACGGTGCGGCGAGGCCGGCCACGGGCGCTGCGAAGGCCAGGAGCATGACGACGACCACAAGGGCCAGCAGGGAGGGAGAGTAGCGGAGCTGGGTGTAGGCGGTGCGCGTGACCATCTGCCAGACGGGGCTCAGGCCGCGGCAGGGACGGTGGCTGGTGAGGGAGCGGCTCAGGCCGATCCAGGTCTGGCGGCCGTGCTCCTTGAAGCGGCGGGCCAGGGAGCAGTCGTCGATCAGCTCGTGGCGGATGGATTCGAAGCCGCCGGCCTCGCGGAGGGCGGCGGTGTCCAGGAGGATGCAGCCGCCCGCGGCGGCGGCGATCCTTGAGCGGGGCGAGTTGGCCAGCCGGAAGGGGTAGAGCAGCTTGAAGAACCAGATGAAGGCGGGGATCAGGAGCCGCGCCCAGAATCCCTCCATGGAGAGGGCAGCCATGAGGGAGACCAGCTGGAGCCCGTCGCTGTCCATCTTGTGCCGGAGGGCGGGCAATGTTCCCGGGACCATCTCGATGTCGGCGTCCAGGAGCAGGGTTCGTGGAGTGACGATCCTCTGGAGGCCCTGGTGGAGGGCCCAGAGCTTGCCGCTCCAGCCCTCGGGCGCCGGTTCGCCCGGGAGGACCTCGAGGCGTAGGGATCCGGCGGCGGCGCGGGCCGCCTCGGTGGTGCCGTCGGTGGAGCGGTCGTCCACCACCACAACGTGGAGATCCGGGGCCTGAGCTTCCAGGGAACGCAGGGTTCGCCCGATTCCGGCGGCCTCGTTGCGGGCAGGGATCAGGACGGTGAGGTCGCTGAATGTCTCCGGCGGGATCGCCTCCGGCAGGGCCTCCAGGTGTTCCCGGGTGCTCCACGGCCGCCAGGGCGCCAGCAGAACGCCCAGCCAGATGATGGCGCCAGGGAGGGTCAGCCAGAGCCAGAGCATGGGGGCAGGACCTGGGGTGAGGAGTTGGGGGGGAGCAGTGAGGGGTGAGGAGTCAGGGGTGAGGGGGAAGACGAGAGACGAGAGAGGAGAGAGGGGAGAGGAGATTGAGGGGTGAAGGAAGGGATTGCGTTGGGGAGTCCAGGTGGGACGATCGAGGGGCGCGGAGGGTAATGGTCCTTCTGTGACGCCTGCCGGTGGCCGGAGGGGGCGGTGAGGCGGCGAGCGATCTCCGGGGGGCCGCATCCGGCTCGGGACCCCCGTGGGCGCCTGTGGAAGCCCGGCCTCCTCACCCCTTTCCCCTCACGCCTCACACCCCACATGGCGCTAACTGGCCTGTCGGATGGGTAGCCTGGTGGGCGGCCGGTCCACGTACTCCACGGGCGGGTCGGGGGCCATTGGGCCCTCGGTGTCCGGGCCGCGGCGGGCGACCTTGAGGGCCGTCAGGGGCCGGCGGAATGTGTCGTTGACGGCGGTGCCCTCATAGCCGCAGTGGGCCATGCAGTTGTCGCACTTGGGGTTCCGTCCCGTGCCCCACTGGTCCCAGGGTGTGCTCTCCATCAGCTCGGCGAAGGTCTTGACGTAGCCGCCGTCGTCCAGGAGGTAGCAGGGCCGCTGCCAGCCGAAGATGTTGTAGGTGGGGTTGGACCACGCCGTGCAACGGTAGTCCTGGTTGCCGGCGAGGAAGTCCAGGAAGAGGCTGGACTGGTTGAAGGCCCAGCTCCGCCCCCGCTCTTTCCACAGCCGGAAGATCCCGCGGAACAGCTCCTTGCTGGCCCGGCGGCTGAGGAAGCGGTCCTGCCCCGGGGCCCGCTCGTAGCTGAATCCCGGCGAGATGGTGATTCCCTCGACGCCCATGGCCATGACCTCGTCGAAGAGCTCGGCCACGTCGCCGGGGTTCTCCCCGGCGAAGAGTGTGGTGTTGATGGTGACCCGGAAACCCCGGTCCAGCGCCAGGCGGATGTTCTTCACCACCCGTTCGTAGGCGCCGGGGTGGCGGACGGATTGGTCGTGCCGCTCGCCGAGCCCGTCCAGGTGGATGGAGAAGGTGAAGTAGACGCTGGGCTCGTAATCGCCGATCTTCTTGTGGAGGAGCAGGGCGTTGGTGCAGAGGTAGACGAACCGCTTCCGGGCGACGATGGCCCGGACCATCTCCGGCATCTCCTGGTGGACCAGGGGCTCGCCGCCGGCGATGGAGACCACGGGGGCGCCGCACTCTTCGACGGCGGCCACGGCGTCCTCGACGCTCATGCGGCGCTTGAGCACCTGGGGGGGGTGGGCGATCTTGCCGCAGCCGGCGCAGGCCAGGTTGCACTGGAGCAGCGGCTCGAGCATCAGCACGAGGGGATACCTGGCGCGCCGTGCCAGGTGCTGTTTCACCAGGTAGGCGCCGATCCGCGCCTGTTGTATCAGGGGGATGCCCATACACGCTCCTCCGCTGCCGTCGCTACGACGGGAAACCCAGAACGCTGCGGTAGGATTCCCGGACCCGGGGCCACTCCTCCTTGAACCAGGGTGTGAACCGTTCGGGGTGCTCTGTAATCTCCCGGTCCAGCTCGTCCGGGCCGATCCAGCGCCACTCGGAGATCTCGTGGACATTGGGCCGGGGAGGCTCGTTGGAGCGGCCCACGTACACGGAGCACACCTCCCGCTCGGAACCCAGGTCGCCGAAGGGGGCGTGGTAGGTGAACTTGAAGAGGTAGTGGAGCTCGGCATCCATGCCCAGCTCCTGCTCCAGGCGGCGGTGGATGGCCTCGTCCAGGACCTCGCCGCGGCGGGGGTGGCTGCAGCAGGTGTTGGACCAGAACCCTCCCCAGAGCCGTTTTTCGGCGCTGCGGCGCTGCAGGAGCAGGCGGCCCTCGTCGTCGAATATGAAGATGGAAAAGGCCCGGTGGAGCCTGCCCTCCCCGTCGTGGCAGGCACCCTTGGAGAGGTAGCCCACAACGTTGTCCTGGGTGTCCACCAGGATCAGGTCCTCGTCCTCGCTGGAAACGACCTCCCGGACGTCCCTGGGAGCCTCCTCAGCCAACGGTGACCTCCATGGCCTGGTACCCGGCGGCCTTCATGGCCTGGATGACCTTCTCGGCGGTGTCGGGACAGAGAGCGATGATGGAGCCGCCGCCCCCGCCGCCGGTCAGCTTGGCCCCCAGGGCGCCGTTCTCACGGGCGATCTGGACCAGCTCCTCGATCTCCCACGAGGACACCTGGAGACTGTTGAGCAGGCCGTGACAGACGTTCATCAGGTTCCCGAGCCGCTCCAGGTCGTAACGCTTGATGGCGGTCAGCGCCTGGCCTGCCAACGCGTCGATGCCACGAAAGACGCGGTCGATGACGGCACGGTTTTTCTCATGGGCATCGCGAACCCGCGCCACCATTTTGGCCGTCAGGCTCTCCTTGCCCGTGATGCCAATGACGAAGCGAAGCGGCTTCGGGAAGCTGACCTCCTCGATCTCCGGCGGCGAGCCGGTCCGGTAGAGAAGGGGCCTGCCGAAGGTGGCCACCGTGTTGTCGATTCCCGAGGGTGTGCCGTGGGCGACGGTCTCCGCCTGGAAGGCCAGGGCGTTGACCTCGTCGTCGGAAAGGCCCAGCTCGAAGTGCGCGTCCAGGGCGCGAATGATCGCCACGGCGACGGCGGCGGAGCCACCGAGGCCCATGGCCCGGGGGATTTCAGAGAGAACCTCGATCCTCATGTGCTTGTCGATCAGGCCGAGGTGCTCGAGAATCAGAGCGGCCGTCTTTTCGATGGAGCTTCGTTTTCTCGGGTCCTCGTGGAGACGCTGCTCGACGCCCCACCGTGGCATGACCACCCAGATGCCGGCATCCGTATCGGTGACGCGCGCCCGGACGGCGAGGGGAACCGGCGCCGCGATGGCGCGGCTGCCGTACACCACGGCGTGCTCACCGAAGAGAATGATCTTGCCGTGACCGGCACCTTCCTCTTCGGGCGCTTCGGAGCCGGCTCCGCCTGTGGACGCCGCCATGCGTACCTCCGAGAGGATCTCCTCCGCCTTCCAGACCTTGATCTCCCCGGAATCGACGAGCCGCTCGACAACCGTGTCGAAGAGCTCGGCCGGCACACCCGCAGCGGAGGCGACGCTCCTGGCGTGGAGCGTCATGTGACCCTGCTGGATTCCCTCGGTGGCCAGGGCGCGGAGGGCGGCGAAGTTCTGGGCCAGACCCACGGCACCCATGACCTGGGCGAGCTCCGTGGCCGTCTCCACCTTGAGGAGCTTGAGGTTGAGCCGGACCGTTGGATTGGACTGGAGCGAGCCTCCGACGATGCCCACCTTGAGCGGAAGCTCGATCTCCCCCACCAGGGCGCCTTCGTGGTCCCTGTACCAGCGGGTCAGGGAGGTGTAGCGGTTGCCACGCGCCGCGTAGGCGTGGGCGCCGGCCTCGATGGCCCGCCAATCGTTCCCGGTGGCCAGGGCGACGGCGTCGATGCCGTTCATGATGCCCTTGTTGTGGGTTGCCGCCCGGTAGGGGTCGATGCTGGCGAACTGCCCGGCGATGATGATGCCGTCGCGAACCTGCTCGCCGTCGGTGCCCTTGGTGGTCAGCTCGGACACGGGGACCCGCATGCGGGCCCGCACCAGGGCGCGGTCGGCCAGGTTGGAGAGGATCCTCAGAAAGACCCGGCCTCCGGTCAGGCTCTCGACGAAGGAGGCCACGCCTTCGCACATGGTGTTGACCAGGTTGGCCCCCATGGCGTCCCGTGTGTCCACCAGCAGGTGAACGACCAGCATCTCGACGGTCTCGGAGGTGGCCGGGTGCAGGACGACCTCCATGTCCACCGCGCCGCCGCCGCGCGCCACGAGGCGCGGGTGCAGGCTGTTGGCCAGGTTGAGCACTTCCTCCTTGTGCTGGAGCAGCTTTCGGCGGGCCTGGCTGGGACGAGGAACATCGACCACCTGGACCTGGCCGATCAGGATCGGCTCGGTGGCCTCGGTCTCGAACCCGCCGGAGCTCCGGGCCGTCTTGGCGGCGAAGCTGACGGCGGCGACGATGGAGGGTTCCTCGACGGCCATGGGGACGACGTAGTCCTTGCCGTTGATCCGGAAGTTGAGGCCGAGGCCCACCGGCAACCCCATGACACCGACCACGTTCTCGATCATGGAGTCGGCGTTGGCCAGGCTGAGGACGCTCCGGCCCGTCAGCAGGTTCTTGTAGTCCTGGGTGGAAATCAGGCCGCGGTCGCGGATGGTCCGGACCCGTTCAGGGAGCGATAGCTTGTGAAAGGACGGAATGTGAGAGCTGATCCCGCGTTTCGGTGATGTCATGGTCCTCTGCCCTTCGGCTCCAGGTTACGAACTACCCTCTGGCGGCCCACCCGTCAGGGCTGAGACCGGCAAGGCGCGACCCGCACGAGAGAGGTTCGGGCAACCCCCTCGCCCACCGGCGAAAGAGCACGCCGAGCGCCATGTTACTACGAATACACGCATTCGTCATGGCGATGACCCGCCGGACGGTGGATCTGGGGACCTTGACCTCGGCTCCGTGGGAGAACCCGGGGTTGGCCGAGATGTTGCCGAGGGTCAGGACGGCGAGACCGACGGCCCACATGAGGAAGCGCCGGATTCCCGCCTCGCTCCGGGGGATCGTCAGCGTGAAGTGCAGCGCGTCCCGGAGGTTACCGTGAGCGACGGCCACCAGCCGGCGAAGGCCTTCGGCGAACTCGGGGCCGTCATGTCCCGCCGGGAGGGAGGATAGATCGTAACCGCACTCGGCAAAAACCTGACGTGGGAGCCAGCAGACGCCCCGTTCCAGATCAGCCCAGATGTCCTTGAGGATGTTCGTCATCTGGAGGCCTTGGCCGAACGAGACGGCCAGAGCCGCCAGCTTGGGGCGACGCCTTGCGATCCTGGGGGAGTGGTGGCAGAAAAGGTCGGTCAACATCTCGCCGACGACGCCGGCCACGTGATAGCAGTAGCGCTCCAGGGATTCCAGCGATTCCAGTCCGGCCCGGCTGCTCCTCTGGCCAAACTCGGCCATGCCCCGGCCCATGATGGCGGCACAGCGGATCAGGCTCCTGCGCTGGGGCTCGTCGAGTGAGCCCGTGATCCTCAGAACCCGGGGCATCTCCTGAATCAGACGGCGCTCCGTCGGCAAAGAGACATTGGAGAGCCGGGCCGAGAGCGCATCCGCGAGGCGTTGCCCATCCCGGCGTTCCTCGAGCTCGGCGAGAAGAGCCTCGAGGAACATGCCCTTCTCGTCGCGCCCCAGGGCCGGATCGTCCTCGATGGTGTCGGCGATTCGGCAGAGCAGGTACCCGTTGGCGACGGCCCGGCGCAGCCCTGGTGGCAGCTGGGGAATCGTCAGGGCGAAGGTTCGCGACACACCGGCCAGACTCTCCAGCTGGAAGGCCTCGTCGTCGTCAGAAAGAACACCGACGGAAACGTTGGAACGGAGAGCAGCGGCATCGACGGAGCTGTTGTACGAGGATTTGGCAAGGTCCTGCGCCATTGGACCAATTATATCACAGGAACGGGTGAAGAGCTGAGGCATTGAGGAGATGAGCAGGCTGGGAGCCAGCGCGAAGAGCGGTGGCGGTTGCTGGCATCCTAGGCGTTTGCGCTCGAGACCACGCCCTCCTTGGCCACCTCCAGCTGCAACGGGTGGTAACCGCCGGCCGCCGCCAGGCGGACGAAGTGTTCGAGGGGCTCGGGCCGCTCGCCGAAGGCGATGCCGAAATCGCCGCCGCCGGCACCGCTTGGCTTGTAGCGAACGCCCGCCCGCGATGCCAGCTCGTGGAGCTTCACGTGCTCCGGGGACAGAATCGGGAGGCCGAGGCAACGTCCCAGCCGGTCCAGGGCGTGCCAGAAGGACTCCACGGTCTCCAGGAACGCCTCGCCGTCGTCGGCTTCCAGCTGGGCGATGCCAGTGTCGGACAGCTCGCCCAGGGCCTCGAGGTGCCGTCCCGTGGTCGTCGGGTGGTCCTCGAGGGCCCGGTGCAGGCGTTCGAGGTAATCGCCGGTGCTGGCCGGCCGGCCCGTCCAGATGAAGCGTAGCTGGATTCCCGTGGGCGGTCGAACGGGAGAGGCCTCGGGACGGCGCGCCTCCCCGTGAAGCTGGTACCGCAGGGTCCCGCCGAGCAGGCTGGCCGCCACGTCGGCTCCCGAGCCCATCCCTCCCTGGATGCGGCGGTGGAGCTCCACGAGCTCGGCCAGCCAGGAGGTGTCGACCTCCGCAGCGTCGCCCCCCTGAGCCCAGGCGACGAGCGCGGTGGCCGTGGCGACGATCAGGGCGGCGCTGGAGCCCAGGCCCAGCTTGGGCCTGCCGGGCACACCCTCCTGGAAGAACTGCCGGGTGTCCAGGAGCACCTCCAGCGGTGGCAGCTTCGAGGGCTCGAGGATCCCCATGTCGTGGAGGCCGCGGAGCAGAAGCTCCAACAGGCCGAGGCGGCGGGCGTCCTCGGCCTTCTCCCACGAGATGCCACCACCGGGCTCGATCCGCAACCGCGCCTCGCCCGGCGCCAGGCCGGGCGCCCGCACGTGCCACGCACGGTCCTCCGATGGAGTCAGCCTCACCCGCGCCCTCCGTTGTACGGCGAGCACGGCCGCTGGCGCCCCGAAGAGGACCGCGTACTCGCCGAGGAGGATCAGCTTTCCCGGCGCGGTGGCCTCGATCGCGCGGATCACCGGAGGACCCTCGCTCCTTCCCCCAGGCCCGTCTCGAGGATTCTCAGGACTCCGGGTACGGCGGCCAGCTCGGCCCGGACCCGTTCGACACCTTCCGGCAGGCAGACGGCCTTGACCTGGGGACCGGCATCCACGGTGAAGAACACGGGGACGCCGGAACGGCGGAGCTTCCGGATCCTGTGCAGGCACTCGAGGGTGGTTCCGTTCCAGTAGAGGAGGCCCGGCCGCGCAGAGAGCATCAAGCCATGCATCTTGAGGCAGCTCGCCTCGCTGATCTCGGCCAGTGCCTCGAAGTCCCTCGCGACGACGGCTGCGCGGGCTCCGGCCAGGTCGGCGGGTGAGCTCTCCACCCACGCCCGGTAGTAGGGCGAGGTCCGCTCGGTCCGGAGCATTCCCTCTGTGGAGCCGGTCTCCTTGGGGCCCGTGGAGGTCACGGCAACCAGGACTTCCAGGGGCCACGCCTCCGGTGGCAGCAGCTGCGACGTTTCCGTGGGACGGGGCCCGCCGGGTGTCAGCCGGAGCTCGACGAAGCCGCCGAAAACCGACCTCGCGGCCGAACCGGAGCACTGGCGCGCCAGGTCCGCACGATCCTCGGGCGGCAGGTTGCCGCGCAGGGCGGCGTCAGCGGCCGTCACCAGTGCGGCGAAGCCCGAGGCCGACGAAGCCAGTCCGGCGGCAGTGGGAAAATCGTTCTCGCTCTCGATCACCGCGTGGAGTCCGCTACCCAGGCGGGCGCGGAGGCGGTCGAGGCACGCTGAAACCCGGTGGCCCATGGTTGGGTCCTCTCGGCCCGAGAGGAAGAAGCGGTCGTGCTCCAGCGCCGGGTCGAAGCGAACGGTCGTCGTGGTGCTCAGTCCGCCGAGGGTGATGGAGAGCGAGCCGACGGCCGGGAGGTTGTCCTCCACTGCGGCCTTGCCCCAGTACTTGACCAGGGCGATGTTGGGGTGGGCGACGGCGGTGGCGTGGCTTTCGCCGGAGCTCATGGCGACTCCTGGGAGGGAGTTGATGTGGCGGCCGTTTCCGGGGTCGCGAGCGGGAGACCGGCCTCCCGGGCCAGGCGCCGCATGGAACGGCGGGCGGCCGCGTGGTGCCGGCGCAGCTGAAGGAGGGATCGCATGCCATGGATCGACGTGGCGGCCGAGCGGATCACGGCGGCCGGATCGATGGCGCCGTCATCGCCGATGGCCTGGAGGACGGCGTCCGGGAGGGCCTCGCCGGCCGGATCTGCGATCGCCCGGACGGCGATCCACGGTATGCCGGCCTCGACGGCCGCCCGCGCGACCGCTGCGCTCTCCATGTCGGCCGCCACGGCCCCGGTCTGACGCCCCAGCTCGGCCTTGGCCCCGGCGTCGGCCAGGATCCTGCGGGCCTCGGCCAGATCCCCGGAGCTGACCGGAACGGCTGGCCCCAGTGCGCCGGTGATCCTGCGAAGCCAGGCACGGTCGGCCTCCAACGCGACGCCCGAGGCCGAGAGGACCCGTTGCGGCAGGACGACGGTCCCGGGGACCACGGCGGGATCCAGGCCGGCAGCGCTGCCCCAGCTGACGAGGGCGTTGGCGCCCGAGGTGGCAAGCCGCCTGGCGGTGTCGAACGCGCGGGCCGGCCCCATTCCGGCGACGACAATCTCGACGCGGCCGGCCATGGTGGTCCAGGCGGCGTCCAGCCAGTCGGCCTCCAGCTGCAAGCCGCAGACGATGCCGATCTTCGGGCCGGGGGACGTGGGGTCGGTGAGATCGGGCATGGCGTTAGGAACGTGCGGCGTCGCGCGGTCCCGTGCGGGCCGTCAGGTTCCGGTACCGGGCCAGGGCCCACAGGGGGAAGTAGCGGCTGTAGCCGTGGTACTTGAGGTAGAAGACCCGCGGGAAGCCGGGCGCCGTGAACTCGGGATCGCTCCACAGGCCGTCGTCCTCCTGGTGTTCGAGGAGCCACCGGACACCCCGAGCCGCCGCGGGGCTGCCGGCGCGCCCTGCGGCCAGCAGGCCCAGCAGGGCCCACGCCGTCTGAAAGGCCGTGCTGCGGTCGTCCGCACAGCCGCGGTGAGGATCCTCGTAGGTATCGTTGCTCTCGCCCCAGCCGCCGTCCTGGTGCTGCACGGACTCGAGCCAGTCGGCGGCCCGCTCGATGGCCTCGCACCCCTCCTTTTCCTGGCACCCCTCGAGTGCGGCCAGTGCCGACCAGGTCCCGTAGATGTAGTTGGTTCCCCACCGGCCGAACCACGAGCCGTTCTCCTCCTGCTGCTCCAGGAGCCAGAGGGTGGCGCGCTCGATGGCCTTGCGGTCCTTGGGACGTTCCAGGCGCCGGAGCAGGGCGATGCAGCGGGCGGTCACGTCGGCCGTCGGGGGGTCCAGAAGGGCTCCATGATCGGCGAAGGGGATCTCGTTGAGGAAGTATGCCGTGTTGTCCGGGTCGAAGGAGGCAAAGCCTCCCTGGCGGGACTGGAGGCTGCACAGCCAGTCGGCGGCCAGGTTGGCACGGCGTCTGTACTCGGGATCGAAGCTGGCCTCGTGGAGGGCCCACGCCACCAGGGCGGTGTCGTCCAGGTCCGGGTACCAGGGGTTGCTGTACTGGAAGGCCCAGCCCCCCCCGTTGGCGCCGGGAGCCTTTTCCTTCCAGTCGCCGGGCTGGTCGAGGATCTGGCGTTCCACCAGCCAGTCCAGGGCACGGCGTAGCTCGGACAGGTCGGCCTCCCGGGACTCTTCGAGCAGTGCGTGGGCGGCCAGACCGGTGTCCCAGACCGGTGAGACGCAGGGCTGGCAGTAGGTCGTGTCGCCGCGATCGACCAGGAGATCGTCGATGGCCTGGCGGGCCGCTCGCATGTGGGGCTCTTCCCGGTCATGGCCGAGGAGCTCGAGGGCCATGTAGGCGTTGACCATGGCGGGGAAGATCCCCCCGAGGCCGTCACGGCCGTTGAGACGGTCGATGATCCAGGCCTCGGCCTTCTCGACGGCCAGCCGCCGGACGGCGGCAGGGATCAGGGGCTCGAAGCGTCCGACCGTGCGTTCGGCCACGAGGAAGAGACGGTTGAGTGGGGAGCGGACGGGGAAGTAGCGGCGCTCCTCCTCGGGATCCACGGTGAAGAGCTCCGGAACGCCGATGCCCTCCGGGTTCCGGGCCCGGGCCCGGTGGGCGTGGAGAATGAACAGTGGGACCATGACCGTTCGCGACCAGTAGGAGACCTTGCTCATGTGGAAGGGGAACCATCTTGGGAGAAGGACGATCTCCGGGGGCATGAAGGGGACGGCCCGCCACGGCACCTGGCCGAAGATCGCCAGGGTGATCCGCGTGAAGACGTTGGACCGCGCGGCGCCGCCGGCAGCGAGGATGGCCCGCCGGGCCCGGAGCATGTGCCGCGCCTGGGGGTCGTCTCCGATCAGCTTGAGGGCGAAGTACGCCTTGACGCTGCAACTGAGGTCAAAGGGGCCGCCGGGGTAGAGGAGCCACCCGCCGCCATCGGCCTGGTTGGCCCGAAGGTAGCGCCCGATCCGCTGCTCGAGATCCGGCTTCTCCTCACCGAGATAGCGAAGAAAGATGACGTACTCGGCAGGGATCGTGCAGTCGGCCTCGAGCTCGTAGCACCAGTGCCCGTCAGGCCGCTGCTCGGCCAACAGAGCGTTGCGAGCTCTCTCGATGGACGTTTCGAGCCCGGGGAGACCAGGAGAGAGCTCCTCGCGGGACTGGGCGTTGACGGTCACTGGCAGTTCCTCCGTACCCTGACGCGAAAAGATTCTACCGCGGTTCGACCGGTGCCGCAGGATGCGGCTGGCCTGCCCGGGCTTGTGGGGCTTCTGGTACCATCGGAGCATGCGGAGCGAGCCCGAGCTGGTGCCCTACGCGCCGGGACGGTTGGATGGCTCCCCCATCCTCGTACTGGCGCCCCATCCGGACGATGAAGTCTTCGGTTGCGGTGGTGCCGTGACGCTGGCGGGCCGGGCCGGTGCGCGGGTCCGTACCGTGATCCTGACGGATGGAGGGGCGCAGGGAGATCCGGGGGTTCGGCGGCACGAGGCGGCCGAGGCCGCCCGCCGGCTCGGCATCCCGAAGCCCGAGCACTGGGATCTGGCCGACCGCAGCCTGGATCCCAGCGACGATCGTCTCCGGGAGCGCCTGGAGGCGCTCATCGCCCGGGTGGCGCCGGCCATCGTCTTGACGCCATCTCCGGCCGAGGTTCATCCCGACCACCGGGCCTTGGCCCTGCTGGTGTACCGGATCCTCCAACGCGTCACCCCTGGAGACCGGATCCAGGCCGCCTCTCCGGCCCTTCGGCTGGCCGCCTACGAGGTGTCGGCTGTGCTGCGGCCGAACCTCCTGGTGGACGTCAGCGAGGTATGGGAGGACGTCCTGGCGGCGGCCAAGGCGTACGAATCACAGGTCACGCTGCTGCCATACGTCGAGGTTCTCGAGGGCGTGGCCTCCATGCGGCGCCTGACCCTGCCCGCTTCGGTCCGGCGGGCCGAGGCGTACTTCGTCACGGATCTCCGCTGGATCCGGACTCACAGCGCCGCCGAATGGGCCGCCGAGCAGGGGCCGAGCGCCCGGCTCGAACCCGTCCGCGAGGCCGCGCGCCTGGACGTGGTGGTGCGCACGGCGTCCCGGCCACAGCTCCTGCGGGAGGCCCTCCAGTCCCTGGCGCAGCAACTGGCGCCGCCGGCCCGGGTGATCGTCGTGGACGACGGGACCGTTCCCGCCACGGCGGTCTGCGAGGAGCTCCGTGAGCGGCTCTCCCTTGAGGTGATTGCCACGGGTGGTGGGGCGGGACGATCCGCGGCAGCCCAGCTGGGGTTGGAGCGGGCCTCGGCCTCCCACGTGGTCTTTCTCGACGACGACGACCGCTTCTTGCCGGAGCACCTGCTGGTTCTCGGGCGGGCCGTGGCCGAGGGCATCGTCCTGCCCTACACGGACGCGGTCCAGGGGATCTGGGAACCGGATGGCGAGGGCGGCCTTCGGCCCGTGGCGCGGCATCGCACCTTCGGCGGTGACTTCGATCCCCGGCGTTTCCGGCTGATCAACCACATTCCGCTGCCCACGGTGGCCGTGCCCCGGGAGCTTGCCCTCGAGCTCGGGGGCTTCGATCGGGAGCTGGACCTCTACGAGGATTGGGACCTGCTCCTGCGGCTGGTCCGCCGGGCCCGGCCCGAGCATCTGGCGATGATCACCTGCGAGTACCGGACCGTCACGGGCTCGGCCTCCATCACCGCCGGCAACCCGCCGGGCTCCCCCGGCCAGTTGACGGCACTGGCGGCGGTGTGGCGGCGCCACGGGCTTCTGGATGACCCGCGGGCGCTGGCGGCAGGCGTCATGGCGCTGGTGGTGGAACGCGACCGCCAGGCGGAGCTTGTTCGATCCCTGGACGAACGGTTGATCGAGACCGCCGGGGAGCGGGATGGTCTGCGCGCCGAGCTCTCCAGGCTGTCGACGCAGCGGCAAGCCCTCCTGGAGGAAGCCGAGGCGCTGCGGTCGGCCAGGGATGCGGCGGCTCAGCAGCTCCATGAGCTGCGCGCCGAGCTCGTGAGGGGGCGCTCCTCCCTTCCCGGCAAGGTGTGGCGAAAGCTCGCCGGCGATGGCGCCACCGGCGGCGGGAAGCGGGGGGGCGAGGAGGGGTGAGCCGTGCCTTCCTGATCTGCCCCGAGCCGATTCGGGAGCTGACGGCCGGGGTGGGGACGCGCTTTCTTGCCCTTGCGGGCGTGCTGCAGCGCGCCGGCCACCGGGTCACGCTGGGTGTTCCCAACGATCCCGCCGAGGCCGGCGGGGTGCCGGAGGGCGTCACGGTCGTTGGGGCCGACCCCGGCGGCCTGGGAGAGCAGGCCGAGGGTCACGACTGGGTGCTGCTTCACGGGCACCTGGGCAACCACTACTTGGCACAACGGGACGACCTGCCCGTCGTGGTGGACCTTTACGATCCCTTCCTGGTGGACAACCTGCACTACTGGAGGGAGCTGGGCCTGGCGCCCTTCAGGACGGATCACGCCACGTGGAGGCTCCAGATGTCCCGTGGGGATTTTTTCCTCTGCTCCTCGGAGGAGCAGCGGAGCTACTACCTCGGCTGGCTGACCGCCCTGGGACGGGTCAATCCGCCGGCGGTCGAGGCCGACCCGGATCTGCGGAGGCTGATCGACGAGCTGCCCTTCGGCGTGCCCGAGGATGGGCCGCCGGCGCCGCCATGGCGGGAGGAGATCCTCCCGGGCTGCGAGGGGCCCGTGCTCTACTTCGGCGGCATCTACGACTGGTACGATCCCGGGGTCGTGCTCGAGGCCCTCCCGATGGTCCTCGAAGGTCACCCGGGCGCCACGGTGGTGTTCGTCGAGCACCCGCACCCGGAAATCACGCCGCAGTCTGCGGCGTCCGCCGCACGAAGGGCCGCCCGCCAGAGGGGATGGCTGGGGCGGGAGGTCCGTTTCGCCGACTGGCATCCCGGCCGGGAGCGCTTCGCCCTTCCGCTGGTGGCGGACCTCGCCGTGGTGACGCACCGGCCGGGGCTCGAGGCCACGCTGAGCTTTCGCACGCGGCTGGTCGATCTCCTCTGGCTGGGCCTGCCGGTGGTCGCCACCGAGGGCGGCGCCATGTCGCGCGTGCTCCGCGAGACGGGCGCCGGGGTGGTCGTGCCGCCGGGTGACGCCGGCGCGCTGGCCCGGGCCGTGCTCGGGCTTCTCGACGACCCGGAGCGTTGCGCCGCGGCCTCGCGGGCCGGCCGTTCCTGGGCCGCCGGGCGCAGGTGGGACAGGGTCGCCGGGCCGCTGCTGCGGTACGCTGCAAACCCGTGGCGGGATCCTCACCGCCAGGCGACCCCGGTGGATCCCGGTGACCCGGACGTTCGCGATTCCCTGGCGACGCGCCTGGCCAGGAGGTTGCAACGGGGGGGGAGGCGGTGAAGGTCTCCGTCATCGTCGTCATCCACTCGGGCTGCGAGCGGCTGGACGATGCCGTCGTCTCGCTGGAGCCGTGGGGACGGACCGGCGCGGCCCAGGTGATCATCGTCGACAACGGCTCCCCGGATGGGGTGGGTCCGGAGGCCAGGAAGCGCTTCCCCTGGGCGACGGTGGTCCGGAGCGAGCGGAACCTGGGGTTCGCCGGCGGAGCCCACCTGGGGGCCGGCGCTGCCGAGGGCGAGATTCTCTGCCTGTTGAACGACGACGCGGCCGCCGGCGAGGGGTGGCTCGAAGCACACATCGACGCGCTCGAGCGCCATCCTGAGGCCGCGGCGACGGCCGGCCTCCTGACGAGCTGGGACGGTCGTTTGGTGGACTTTACACGGCCCGTGGTCACCTTCGACGCCCACGCCTTTCAGCTGGGCCAGGGAATGCTCCTCGAGGGGGCCGAGCTGCCCGCGACGGGAGAGCCCCTGCCCCTGGCCTGCGGCGGCAACATGGCCATCCGCCGCGCCGACTGGGAGCGGGCCGGCGGTTTCGACCCGGAGCTCTTCGCCTACTTCGAGGATCTGGAGCTGGGCTGGCGGCTGTGGGCCCTGGGGCGGCAGGTCATCGCGGCTCCCCGGGCGCAGGCCCGGCATCGTGGGGCGGCGACCTCGTCTTCCATGGGCAACTACCGGCGGGGCGTGCTCTTCGAGCGCAACGCCCTGCGCGTCTTCTTCTCCACGGCCGACGCCGAGCACCGGGCCGCCCTGGGCAACGCCGTGCTGACGACCTTCCTGCACCGGCTCGTGGCGTTCGCGGGCGAGGACGAGGCCATGGCGGCCGCGGCCCGCGATCCCTTCGGCATGGAGGCTTCCACCGGAGGAGGCGGTCACGTGCCCGGCATGGGAACCGGCCTGCGCCGGTTCTTCCGTCGGGCGGCGTCCGTTCCGCCGGGTCCCGTTCTCCACGATGGCCTGCTGCTGATGCAGCTCCGCGCGGCCTCGGGGTTCTTCGAAGGCCTGGACGGGACAACCATCCGCCGCCGCCGGCTGGCCGAGCAGCGAACCGTTGCCGATCGCGAGATTCTCCACCGCTTCCCCCGGCTGATCGTACCCACCTATGCCGGAGACGAGTCGTGGTTTGCGTCGGAAGGTTTCCGCTGCCTGCTGCCCGAGGGGTGGCCGCTGGAGCACCGCGCCCTGGACGAGGTGATCCGGCGGTGATCGAGCCCGCCGGTGAGGGAATGCTGACGGTCATCACGGCCGGCGACGCCGATCCCTTCGAGGCCTTGATGGCCGAGGAGCTGCTGCTCGAGACGGCTCGCCGCGGGGAGCCCGCTCTCCTTGTGGCCTGGTGGCCAGGGCCCTCCGTGATCCTCGGTTACGGCCAGCCAGAAGATGATGCCGATCTGGCGCTCTGCCGGCGGGAGGGGATCCCCGTCCTCAGGCGGATCACCGGCGGCACGGGGGTGATCCACGACCGAGACCTGGCCGTCGGCCTGGCGCTGCCATCGGCGCACCTCTGGTCCCGGAGCATCCCGGGGCTCTACGGGCGCTTCCTGGACGTGCTGGCGCCCGCTCTCGGGGAGCTGGGGGCCGCCGTCGCTCGCGGGAAGACCGGGAACAGCTCAGTCCGCAAGCGCTCACCGGTCTGCTTCGAGGACCACCTGGCCGAGACCCTGCTCGTGAACGGGCGCAAGGCCGTCGGCTGCGCGCAGGCACGGCGCAAGGGCAGCGTTCTGGTCCACGCTGCGGTGCTCCTGGACCTGGATGCCGGCCTGTATGCCAGGATCTTCGGCATCGGCGAGGAGCGGATCCGCCGGGCGGTGGGACCGGCGCTCAGCGGCACGGCGCCCGGGCTGGCGGCCGCTCGTCTCGCCGGGGCCTTCGCCGCCGCCTTGGATCTCGAAGCGCGTCCGGCGCCGCTTCCCGTCCTGCCGCCCTCCCTCGCCGCACGGCGGGCCGAGGCCCGCTGGTTTCCGGTGCGGGGAGGATGCTGAGCCTCAGGGAGCGGCATCACGCTTTCGTCGGCCTTCGTGTTGCCCGAGCCACGCGGCGACCCGGTCCCGGAAAGGCATGGGGCCGTCTGGAAGGCCGCGAAGAACGGTCGAGGCCTTGCGGGCCAGCTGGAGGGCGGCCGGGTGCTGACCCACTGCCCAGCGGGCCCGCGCCAGGGCGAAGCTCGCCTGGGCCACCTCGTAGGGGTTGACGGTACCCGAGCTCATCCGGAGCTCGTAGGCCCGCTGGAGCAGCGGGAGGGCCCGCTCGGCGTGTCCCAGGCCGAGGAGCGCCAGCCCCGTGCCGTAGTCCAGGTACGCCGAGTAAGGGTGTTCCTTCGGGAAGGTCGTGGCGAAGCGTTTCCGAATCATCTCCATGTTGCGCAGCGTTCGGCTGTAGCGGCCATCTTCCAGGTCAACCAGCGTCAAGTTGAGATCGGTGATCGTCATCCAGATGCTGTCCGCACCGAGAACTTGGGCGAAGATATTCCGGGCCTTCATGTACCTGGCCCTGGCCTCCCCGTTCCTTCCGAGCTCGACAAGCACGGCGCCGAGGCTGTTCTCGCCCAGGGCGGTGTTGAAGCTGCCCCCCAGGTGCCGGTGCAGCAACGGCACGGCACGCTGCAGCAGCGCCGCTGCACCCCGGAAGTTTCCACGGATCAGCTCCACGTTGGCCAGGTTGCCCATGGAGCGCGCCGCGAAGTAACTGTCGGGACCGTACAGCTTCTCGGCCAGCCGGAGGGCCGACCGGTGCTGTTCGAGAGCTTCTTGAGCCCGGCCCTCGGCCTGGTACGTGGAGCCCAGCGCGTTGGCCAGGTCGAGGGACAGCTCCTGATCCCTCGGGAGGCGTTGGAGGATGGCCGTGGCAAGGCGAGCCCAGGTGTGGGCCCGGGGGAAGTCGAAGGTGTCGTTTCCGTCGAGCCAGATCAGGCCGATCAGGGCCTGGACGGAGGCCGCGTCGTGACGGCTGGCCAGGGCGGCGCTCAAGGCCTCCTCCAGGTGGGCCCGTGCCGGATCCACGTTGTGACCGAGCTCCTCCATCTGCCCCTGGAGCGTCAGAGACTCGGCCAGGAGCGGCTCGTAGCCCAGCTCCCTCGCCTGGCCGACGATTGCCCGGACCGTGGTGATGGACTCCTCGAGATTGCCGACGAGACGGGCGCCGCGCGCCACCGCCAGGCGCCGTTGGAGCTGGCGGACCTCGTCCCGGATCGCCGGCTCCCTGGGAGGCGGCACGGGCGCCGTCAGGGCGGCCGTGTCGGCGCAGCTTGCCAGGCCGGAGAGGTCGAGCACCGCCCGTGGCGCCTGGACGACGATCTTCTCGTCGGGGGAGCCCAGGTGCTCGATCAGGGTGTTCATCTCCTGGAGACGGTTGTCCAGGCACGCCATGCGGAGGTCCAGGAGCTCCTCCGACTGTTCTCCGCGGACGTGGGTGGCGCGGCAGGCCTCGACGCGCATGTCCCTCCAGCTCGAGGCGTAGCGATTGAGAGCCTCCTCGACGCGACGCCACGAGCCACCGGCCAGGGGAGAGCCCGTGGCGGCGAAGGCGTGCTGAAGCCGCTGGCGGACGTTCCCGTTCCAGACGGATTCCATGGCCGCGGCGGCACGCTCACAGCGGATTGCCGGCCGGCGTGCCATGAGAACGGCGCCACCGAGCACCGCGGCTGCCGCCAGCGCCGCGCCCGCGGCTTGCAGCATCCGGCGGCGCTTTCGGGCGGGGTCCCGGGACAGGGCGGCCAGGAGCTCTTCCATGTTCGCGAAGCGGTCTTCCGGCCGGTCCGAAAGGCCCCGGAGCAGGATATTCCGGATCCAGGCTGGCACGCGGCTCTCCGGCGGCGGATCCTCGATGGGGCCATGGCCCTGCGTGATGAGATCCATGATCTGGCGCCTGGGGAAAGGGTACCGGCCGTACATGGCCCGGTACAACGCCACGCAGAAGCTGAACTGGTCGGCCAGCGGCGTGGCGGGTTGTCCCTTGAGGCATTCCGGCGCGAGATAGGACGGCGTTCCGGCAATCATGTCGCCGGCCGTCAGGGAGTGGTCGAGCAGGCTGTTCGATCGCGGGGACTCGTCGAGCTCCGGGAGCGGGTGCCGAACGGCAGGGGCCGTGAAGGCGTTGGGATCAGTTGGGAGGGGCCGGGCCAGCCCGAAATCCGTGACCTTGACCCGCCCGTCGCGGGCCACCAGGACGTTGTCCAGCTTGAAATCGCGGTGCACCAGCCCTGCATGGTGGGCGGCCGCGAGGCCGCTGCCGGCCGCTTGGAAGACGTGGAGGATCTCCTGCCTGGACGGCTTGCCTTCGAGCCACCGCGCGGTCGTTTCCGACTCCAGGTACTCCATGGCGATGTAGACCTGGTCCTCCACGGTGCCGACGTCGAAGATGGTCACCACGTTGGGGTGGGCGAGGGCCGCCATGGCCTGAGCCTCGCGGAGCAGGCGTTTCTTCTCGGTTTCACCGGGTTCGAAACCCGGCGGACCCGGGCGAAGCACCTTGATGGCAAGCTTGCGATCGAGCTCCGGGTCGTAGGCGGCGAGGACAACGCCCATGGCGCCGCTCCCCACCGGGTGGAGAACGATATACCTCCCGATGGTGCTGCCGGGTGCCGTCAGGTGCGTGCCGCGTCCCTCGTATTCCTGAGATTCCATGATTGCATGCCCATTCAATAGATACGGGGTTCCTTCTTCGACGTCAAGCCCGGCTTCGGGAAACGTGACGGTCCGCGTCGTGGCGCCGGCTGGCCCGTGGCCGGAGTCCGGGCCGGCCCGGGAAAGTTACAGGCTCCTCCCGTCCAGAAACGGCGCATTCTTGCAATCTTGGCGTCAGCCCGCGGATCCCCCGGTGCGGCGTTTCTGAGTGCGCCTCCGCGGAAATCCTTGTCTTCCTGAAGCTTGCAGAAAAACCGCTCGTTCCTGCATCGGGAGCCACGCCGTTCCCATCCAGGTTCCTGGACGGGAACACGCTAAGATGGATACATGGCGTTCCGGCTCCTGGTCGCGGAGAAGGGCGGTGTCCGTCGCTTCCTGCTGAAAGATGGGGGGAACCTCGTCGGGTCTCTCGGCGATTGCGATGTCCGGCTGACCCATCCCAGCGTGTCCCGCCGCCACGCCATCATCTGGGTCGACGGCGATGGCGCCCGCGTCGACGATCTGGGATCCCGGAACGGCACGTGGATCGGAGGCGAACGAATCGCCAAGGGCCGCTTGAGCCCGGACCAGCCGGTGCTGTTTGGAACCGTCGAGGTCCAGCTCGAGGAGGTCTCGGACGGGGACATCGAGCCCGCGGTTCTCTTCGCCGGCGAGGAGGCGACGCCCGATATCGGCCAAGGAGGCTCGCGATCCGGTACAACGATCGCCACAGGCTTGAGCGATGCCTTCGCGTTCACTGCGCTCCCCGGTCTGGCCGGCCGGCTTGCGGCCGGCGCCGGCCCGGACGAGATGGCCCAGCGAACGGGAGAGGCCCTGTTCTCGACCCTTCCCTGCCTCGATGTCGTGGTCGTTGCGGCAAACGGTGACGAGCCGGAGGGGACGCTGTTCACGGCGGCGCGCGAGGATCCGGTGACGAAGGATGCCTCGCCGGTGACCGCGAGTGACGGCGGCTACAAGGTGACCGCGCGCTTTCCATCGGCTCGTATGGCGGCCGCCTACCGGCCGCTGGTGTCCGCGTCCGTCAGCCTCATCGCCGCCGCGAAGCGGAAGCAGGGCGGGCCGCGTACCGAGCCTGCGCGGGTCGGCTCACCGCCACCGCTTCCGGCCCCCCCAACGGTTTCGCCACGGGTCCGCGAGGTCTACGAAAGTGCCGCCCGGGTGGCGCTCGGCGACATCAGCGTGTTGATCCTCGGCGAGTCGGGAACCGGCAAGGAGGTCCTGGCGCGGTACCTCCACGGTGCATCGGCCGTCAGTGACGGACCGTTCCTCTGCCTCAACTGCGCGGCTCTGCCGCGGGACCTGCTCGAATCAGAGCTCTTCGGCGTGGAGCGAGGTGTGGCCACGGGCGTCGATGCCCGGCCGGGCAAGTTCGAGCTGGCCGACCACGGCACGCTCTTTCTCGACGAAATCGGCGACATGGCCCTGGAAACGCAGTCGCGGATCCTGCGTGTGCTGCAATCTGGCGAGGTGTTCCGGCTGGGCGGCCGCGAGGTGCGGAGCGTTCGCATTCGGATCATCGCTGCCACCAACCGTGACATCGCCACCATGGTCGCCGAAGGCACGTTCCGGTCCGACCTCTACCACCGGATCGCCGGCTGGGTGGTTCACCTGCCGCCGCTTCGCGAGCGCGTTGAGGATATCCCGAACCTGGCCGCCTTCTTCCTGACCCGCGAGGCCGAGCGTGCCGGTATCACCGTCCGGGGGATCTCCCGGCGTGCCCTGGATGCGCTGGTGGCCTACAGCTGGCCGGGCAACATCCGCGAGCTGGAGACGGAGATGGCGCGGGCCGTGCTGTTCCTCCAGGATGGCGAGTTGCTGGATTCCGTCCGGCTGGCCGCAACCGTCCTCGAGGCGAGCGCTGGCGGCGACATGGAAGGAACACTGGCCCACGTGCTGGAACAGGCCGAACGTGTGGCTATCCTGCGGGCCCTGGCCGCCACGAGCGGCGTCACGGAGGCCGCCCAGAAACTGGGCATCAGCCGGGCGACCCTCTACCGGCGAATGAAAGCACTGGGGGTTTCCCACTGAGCTGCCGGCTGGAGAGGGCCACGGCCGTAGCCCGCCGGCAGCGGACAGCACCGTCACGCCCCCCCCTCCCCCCCGGCGTCTCTCGTCTGTGGTCGTTCTCCAACACCGACACTCCCCACTCCTCGGCTCTCACGGTGTCGCCCCGCTCTTCCGGAGCCGTCGAGGCGTCGGCGCTCCCCTCGCCCCGGTCGGCAAGGGGAGCGACGCCGTGTGCACGTGCCTAGCGTTTCATGGGGATGGTCGTGGGATCTCCGCTCCCGTTGTCGATCACCGAGGCATACGCGACGATCCCACTGCCCGAGGTAACGGAAACCGTTGCATAGCCGGTGGTGCTCGTCCTGCCGAAGCGCTTCAAGAACGGTTGCTGGTCCTGCTTCCACTGGCCGGGAGAAAGGGAGACGTTGAAGGCGCCCACGGAGGAACCCGAGGCGTCGTACAGCGTGATCGTCACAGTCGCCGGGGCCGTACCCAGATTGACGACACCAATGTTGGTGCGGAACGCGGTCGATTCCTGGAGCTGGTTGAGAACCGCCAGCTGGCCGGTGGACAGCCCGTCCGCCGCCGAGTAGGCGTCAAGGAACTGCCCGTAGGTCTTGCCGCCGACCGTATTGTAGGTCCGAGACGTGACGACGATGGGTTGATCGGCTCCGATTTCGAGGGCCCCGCCGCCGCTGACGCCGAACTGCCCAACGAGGTCGTAGAAGACGGCCATCTGGCCGGGCGCAAGCGGGCTCTGCGATGCCCCTGTCAGCTTCTGCCCGCCGATGTACAGCGCGAACCGCACCGGGGTCGAGCTGGCACCACCGTTGAGCACGGCAACGTCCGAGGCCCAGTTTGTGCCGTTCGTACCTGTGGCGTGTGCGATGACGGGAATCCAGAGCGTGGTTGTTCCGCCGCCCCCGCCACCTCCACCGGCCAGGTACTGGCTGGCCTGGACCGCGTCGATTCGCGGGCGGGTGATGCCGTTGCGCGTATCGGTGATCGGACGGCCGGTGGACGTCAGGGCCGTCTTGAGCTGGGCCACGGTGGTCTGGGGCCGAAGGGAGAGGAGTTGGGCCGCCACTCCCGCTGCATATGGAGACGCCGCGGATGTGCCGCCGAAGCAGCTCTCGTAGCCGCCACCGAGCTTCGTCGTCGTGGCACAGTGGGAGGGCGCCAGGATGTCCAGAGGAGCCCCGGAGCTGGAGTAGCAGGTGATCATGTCGGCCGCTGTGGATTGGTCGGTGCAACCTCCCGGCGTACACCCGCCCTCGCCGAAGGCGGCGCTGCCCATGGCGGCATCGTAGACGGCACCCACGGCGATTGCGTCCGAGATGCACGCGGGGAACGAGATGCCGTTGGTACAACCCTCGTTGCCGGAGGAGATGAAGACGGCGATTCCGGCGTTTACGACCTTCGCCAGGGCGGCGTCCATGGCCGGCATCTGGCCGTCACATTGGTTGTTGAAGGGTCCGCCGCCCCCGAGGGACATGTTGACCACCCGGACTCCGCCGAACTGGTCCCTGTTGGCATAGACGTCATCGAGGGCCCTGACCGAGTTCGAGAAGTCGCCCGAGCCTTTCGAGTCGAGGACCTTCAGTGCCCACAGGGTCGCCTTGGGCGCCATGCCGCCCTGGAGGCCCCCGATGATTCCGGCGACGGCGGTGCCGTGTCCCTGATCGTCGAAGCCAGTGGTGTCACCGGTCTGGGTTCCGGTGTAGTCGGCGTGGACCACGACCTTGGTCCCGGCCGGCAGCTCGGGGTGGGTCCAGTCGATGCCGCTGTCGAGGATTGCCACGCCGATTCCGTTTCCATCGCCTCCCTGAGCGAGGAGGGTATCCGAATGCATCAATGCGGCGCCCTCCGTCCGCATGGCCCGGAGCTTGAAATCGGGCTCCACGGCACGGACGATGGGGAGCGCGGCCAGCTCGCGCACCGCCCCGGCAGGAATCCTCCCCACCACAACCGGGATATGCCGCAACCCATGAATCGCCCGGAATCCCAGAGGTACGGCGGCATCAACGAACTGGTGTTCAAGCACCGACATGCGGGCCGCCTCGGCCTCATCGTTCCGGCCCGTCCCGCCGCGCATGGCGGTCGCGTCGGCCGGTGTCACCAGGGTCACCAGCACCTTGAGCTCGCCACTCTCGTCGACCTGCGCGAGCCGTCGATGCAGGAGCGGCGTCATCTTCTCGGCGGGGTCCCTGGTGTCGGGGCTCCAGCGAATCTCGACGGACGGCGGCGAGGTGAGGAGCGGGTCCACGCTGCGTAGGGCCGCGGGTTGCCCGCTCCAGGCGATCGCCGCCGAGCCCAATGCCACGAGTCCAATGAACAAGGATTTCATGTCTACCTCCAAAGGTCTGGTTTTTTCCAATCAAGGCGGTACCGCCGGGATCTCCCGCTCACGGCGGGCCGTGGCTCTGCAGGCTGTCCGGGCGCGCACTCCCGATGGCCGGACAGTCGACGGGCGTGACGCGGGGAGAGCATGGGAGTCACAGCCCCGGCGTGTACACGGCGTCGCCGGTGCTCTGGTCGACCACGGTGGCATAGGCCTGGAACGACCCGGTGGAACCCACCCGGGAAAAGGTCACCGATCCACCGTTGGTGCTGGCAACCCCCATGCCGGTGACGGAGACCTGTTTCTGCTCGTACGGCTTGAGGGCCCATTCGGCGGCGGCCAAGGTGCTCCCGTCTCGCGCGAGAATCCGGACGTCGATCTCGATGTTCGCGCCCGAGGTGTTGACCAGACCGATGTTGGTCCGGTAGTCCTCTCCCTGGTAGACGCCGGGGATGCTCACCTCGGTCTTGACGCCGACGGGGACCGCAGGGACGCCTTGGCCGTAGCCGCCCGGCCCCTTGTCGTTCGGCGTGAACGTGTAGGTGGTGGCACCTACCAGCTCGGCGGGAAGTCCCGTCCCCTGCGCGGTCGCCTCGATGTAGATGCCGCCGGAGAGACCGGCACCGCCGAGCTTGGCGGCCATGTCCTGGATCTCCAGGAAGCCATTCGCCGGGATCGTGCCGAGGTGGCTCAAGTTCCCCGGCGCCGAGAGGTTGCTCTGGCCCTGCCGCAGGAAGGCGGCCCGGATCTCCACCGGCACGGAAACCTTGCTCGAAAACCATCCCGTGGTCGTCCAGAACGTCCCGTTGAAACCGTGCGCCGACGCCGACGCCGGAACGAAGAGAACCTGCCTGGCTCCCGCAGCGCCGGCCTCGGCGAAGGCGATGTCGTCGAAGTACGCCACGCTCGGCCGGGTTTCGTTCTCGGCGTTCCTGGTGAAGACGACCGCGCGGACCTCCGCCTTGGCCGTTCCAGGCGGCGCCACCAGGTCGTCGCTCCCGGCGTTCCAGACGCCTCGTTCCGATGTGGCGGCCACTTCCTGCCTGTCGAGCACAAAGTTGGCCTCGTCATACCAGGTCAGCGTGATGAGAGCGTAGTCGATCAGGTTGTCGGTGGAGTCGGGAACGAACACGGCGCCGGAGACCGTGTAGGTGTTCCCCGCCGTCACAGGGATGAGTTGCAGCGGGCCGCTGCCTCCGCCGTTCCACGCCAGGTGTTGTACTTCCATGGCGCCCGGACCGGAGCCGCCGGCGAGGGTGTTCCCCAGGTCGGAGCGGTACAGCATCTTGACGCTGGGATCCTGCGTCGTCCAGCCGCTGATGTCGTGGTCGAAGGTTCCGTTGACGACCAGGTTCTGAGCCACAGCCGGTACGGCGGCCAGGACAAGAACGATGGCCGCCACAGCGAGCCTGTGGATCCTGATGGTGTGGTGAGTGGTCATCTGATGCTCCTTCTGCCATCCAGGTTCTCCGGTTGGGAGCGGGCGGCATGTTCTGGGTGGGGAGCTGGCAAGAACGATGCCAGGTTCGAGGGGCTCTTCACCGTGGCAACGATGCGGGCGATCCCGGCGTTGCGACATACGGTGTCTCAGATCTGAGATGACCGGGCACGCTCCGGCGGTGGCGGCGGTGCGGTGCACATCACGCCGGTGGCCGGAAGGCTCACAGCCGGCCTGCCGCCACGGGGTTCTCATCCGTCGCACGCCGTGGCGCCCTCGCCGGACACGATTGCCACAATCACGGCTTGCCGAGCCGCAACACCCCCGCCAGGGCGAGGAGCAGGATCAGGAGGCCCGTGCCTGGCGAAGTCTGCGCGGGAATCGGAAGCGCGTCCTGCGGCGTGAAGCGGGGGTTATCCAGAACCAGCGCCGCGGCGTCGAAGTCGATCTGACAGCTGGCGATGTCCTGGCCGGAGACGGAGAGAGGCTGGAGCGCCTTTCCCAGGCCGATGGTAGCCGAACCCGCTGGAGCGCCATCCCCGTCGAGGCAGCTGAGCGTGACACTCCCCTGGGCCGGCGAGCCCGTCAGGACCTCGACGCTCTGGACCGGCCAGGAGAAGCTCAGTACCTCCGGTCCCTTGGGAACGCCTCCGTCGGCCAGCCGGGCGGCCGCGTTGAAGGCCAGGAACCTGTACCCGCCGTAACCCTCGACGCCGAACTTGCTGCAGTCGCCGAGGATCGCGCCGCCCCCGGAATCGCCCGGACCGGGAAACACCACGCCAAGCGGGGCGTAGCGATCCCTCAGGGCAACGGTCTCTGGGAAATGGCAGGGCTCATCCCCATCCTCGAAGGTGATGAGGATCTCCCGTGCGTTCCGTTGTGCCGTGGAGCTGGAGGAGGCGGACGATCGCCGGGCCGACGGCTGGCCGCTGCCGGGAGCTCGCCCGTTGAATCCGGCCACAGGAACAACGGGCGCCAGGGCAGCCCCGGCGGTGGCGGTCCAGACCATGATCCTGTGGAAGATTCTGCGCACCTCCCCACCCTTGTACCACAGGTCCGGCCTCCAGGGCAGCCACGGTTTGTCCCGCTCCCGGTGGTCTGCGCATCCCGCTCCTTGCCTTGGATATGCCGTTGCGCCGTGGCACGATGGACTCCATGAGAGTCTTGCTGGTGGAGGACGATGCAGCGATCTCCCGATTCGTCGCCACGGCGTTGCAGCAGCTCGGCTACGCGGTGGATGCCGTCGAGAGCGCGGAGAGGGCACTGAGATCGGTGCCGGACGAGGCCTACGATGTGATGATCGTGGATATCATGTTGCCGGGAATGGACGGCCTCGCGTTCATCGAGCAGTGCAGGGGCCAGGGGGTGACAGCACCGGTTCTGATCCTTTCCGCCAGGCGCTCGGTGGACGAGCGGGTGGAGGGGTTGCAGAGGGGGGGAGACGACTACCTGACCAAGCCCTTCGCGGTGGCAGAGCTTCTGGCGCGTGTGGAGGCGTTGACGCGGCGTCAGAAGCTGCCCGCCGGCGGGTCCGTTCTTCTCCAGGTCGAGGACCTGGCGCTCGATCTCGCACGCCGCTCCGCCCGCAGGGGAGACCGGGTGCTGGATCTCTCGCCGCGGGAGCTCAGTGTTCTGGAGTACCTTTGCCGGAACAGGGGGCGGGTAGTGACCCGGGCGATGATCCTGGACCACGTGTGGCAAATGCGGTTCGATCCGCAAACCAACGTGGTGGACGTCTACGTGCACCGTTTGAGGAAGAAGGTTGATCGAGAGGGGGAACAACCGCTCATCAGGACGGTGAGGGGGGTTGGGTATGTCCTGGGCGGCTGAGATCCATCGTGAGCGTGCCGACGAGGTGCTCGTTTGCCGCAGGGTCGGCTGCACCGCCTCTTCCGGCTGGCGCTCGTCCAGCTCGCGTTGCGGGCTCCGGGCACTCCACATCTGGCCGTTTGCAGCACGAGCGGGCCCATGATGCGGACGCGGCGGACGGCGGCGTGGCGGTTGGCGTTGCCGGTGATCCTGGTCTTTGCCATGGGGTCGGCCGGGGTCATGGGAGTGATGTATCGGCTCCTGGCGGCGAGTGTCCGGAGCCGTGGGGACAGGTGGCTCGAGGCCGAGGTCACGGGTGTTGCAGAGATCCTCGCCGGCGGTCATGGCTCGCACCTGCGCCAGGAGCTCGACGCCGAGCTGGAAGAGCTCAGACACCACGAGAGCTTCGGTCCCGAGGACGCGGAGGATCGGCAACACAGCCTGTTCTTTCTCGCGGTGATCGGGAGCGACGGCGAGGAGCTCACCCGTGTGGCAAGAGGAAACCAGGGCCCTCTGGCATCCCTGCTTGGCAAGGCAGCGAGTCTCACCGGCCGGGTTGCATGGATCCGCATGCCAGGGTGGGAGTACCCCGTGCGGGTCGCAGCGGCGGCCGTCCCGAGCGGGGAACGCGTCATCGCCGGCGCCACACCCTTCGGGGACATGGAGCTTCTCGAGGATGTGCGCGACCTGGCGGTCGGGGGCTGGCTGGCGGTTCTCCTGGTGGGCGCCGCGGTGTCCTGGCTGTCCGCCGGGAGGGTGCTGGCGCGCGTGGACCGGATGGCGGCCACTGTCAAGAACATGAGCATGGACGATCTCGCGGCCCGGCTGACCCCGGAGGACCGGGATGACGAGATCGAACGTCTGGCCCTGGCCTTCAACGGTCTCCTGGACCGGATCGAAGCTGGGGTACACCAGATCCGGGCTGTCGCGGATGCGATGGCCCACGACGTGCGGAGCCCGTTGACGACGATCCGGGCTGGACTGGAATTGGCGCGAAGGTCGGAGGATCGAGAGGCCGTCGACGATGCCCTGGAACACGCCATGGAGGATGTGGATCGGCTGGTGAGCCTCCTGGAGGCCGTTCTCGACGTGGCCGAGGCGGAGGCCGGGGCGTTAAGGGTCCGGCAGGAGACGGTGGATCTCTCCACGCTCTCCGGGCAGCTCGTCGAGCTGTACCGGCCGCTGATGGAAGAGCGGGGGATCACATTGGGCCTCGAAGCGCCGGAGCCGGTCCGTGTCCGGGGCGACCCCTCCCTCCTGCAGCGGGCCCTGGCCAACCTGCTGGACAACGTGGCCTCCCACCTTTCGCCGGGCGAAGGTGCGGCCGTTCGCGTTTTCGCCGCGAGGGATGCCGCCGTCCTCGAGGTCTGGGACTCGGGCCCCGGTTTTCCCGGGGAGGTCGTGGAACGGGCCTTCGAGCGCCTGGTGAAGGGCCCCGATTCCCCGGGCAGCGGTCTCGGGCTGGCGGTCGTCCGTGCCGTGGCCCTGGCTCACCGCGGCCGTGCCGAGCTCGATCAGCCCGCAGGCGGCGGCAGCGTGGTTCGACTCGTGTTTCCGCTGGCATGAACGGACTGTAATCCCGCAGAAAGCCAGCGTTCATCTTCTCCAGCTACACCTGGAGCATGTCATGCGGCGCATTGATTCTCCCGGGGTACGTGGCACAACGCCGGCGGATCGCCCGTTGGAGGGGCTGCATAGCCGGGCGTGCCTGAGTCATGTGTGGCATCGCGGGCGTGTACCGCGTCAAGGGTGTGGACGATGACACGGGGGTCGTGGAGGCGATGAACGTACGGCTCGCCGTTCGAGGCCCTGACGGCGGCGGGGTCGTGCGGGCCGGGCCGGTTACCCTGGGCAACCGGAGACTGGCGATCCTCGACCTGAGCGACGCCGGTGATCAGCCCATGTGGAGCGCCGACGGGCGTTGTGTGATCACCTTCAACGGGGAGACCTACAACTTCCGTGAGCTCGTCGATGAGCTGGGAATCGACCGAGGACGACTACATTCCCGGACGGACACCGAGGTTGTTCTCCTGGCCTGGCAGCGCTGGGGGCCCCAGGCGTTGTCCAGGATGGTCGGCCAATGGGCCTTCGCCGTCTACGACACGGCGGAGGCGACACTCTGGCTGGCGCGTGACAGGTTCGGCGAAAAGCCCCTCTTCTTTCATCGCACCGCGCAGACACTTGCCTTTGCCTCCACGATCCCCGCGTTGCTCGAGGCTCCATGGGTGCCGCGCGAGCTCGATCCGGATGCGTTGGAGGAATACCTGACCTTGCGGTACGTGGTCAGCCCGCGGACGATCTTGGCTGGCGTTGACAAGCTGCCCGGCGGCCACCTCCTGAGGGCCGACCGCCGGTCGATGGAGATCCACAGCTGGTACCGCCCGCAGTTCCATGCGCGCGGGGGGGCGCCTCCCGAAACGAACCGTGAGGAGCTTGGCGCGGAACTCGGCGCCCTGCTCCAGCGGGCATCCCGCCGATGCCTGGTCTCGGACGTCCCGGTGGCGCTCTTCCTCAGCGACGGCATCGACAGCAACAGCATTCACGCCTGTCTCAGGGAATCCGGGGAAGAGCTGCCGACCATAAGCTTCCATCCGGCCGAAATGGCGAGGACGAACGCGTCCCCGGTGCCGGCATCATGGCCGGGGTCAGGGCTGCACCTCGATCTCGTTGTGGCTAACCATGAGCGCGTCAGGATGATGGTGCCGGCCTTTGCCGCACTGAACGAGCCTGTGGGGGATGGCTCCGCGCTGGCCACTTGGATGCTGGTACGAGCTGCGCGCGAGCGAGCCACCGTTTTTCTCTGCGGTCATGGGGGAGACGAGCTGCTCGGCGGGTACCGGCTCAGTCAGGACCGCTTCCGCCTTGCAGTCCTGGCTGCCCTTGCCCGGATTCCCGGCAGCTTGACCGCCCGGGCGATCGATCACTTCGTCTATGGCGCGGAAGGCACTGGAGCCAAACGAGCGAGATTGCTGGGAGCATCCGCCTCGGAAGCTCCGGCGGCCGCCAGGTTCATCATTCACCGCCCGCTTCCCATCGAGGACCTGGGCGAGCTTGTGGGCCACGATGGCTGTTTCCCGACCTACCTGAGGACGATCGATGAGCTGTACGCGCGGTGCGGCAAGGACGCGCATGACCTTGATCGTATCCAGGAAGTCATGCTTGCGACCTTCCTGTCGGAGAACATCTGTTCCTTCGCGGATTCAATGGCCATGGCTTCGGCGGCGGAGCTGCGGATGCCGTTTCTCGACCGGGACCTGGTGGAGTTCGTACTCTCCCTCCCGCACTGGGCGCGGGTCGGCCGTTGGCCCGGGCATACCAACACCAAGCTCATCCTCAGGTGGTGGGCGCGGCGACATCTTCCCAAGGACATTACGAAGAGAAAGAAACACCCCTTTCATGCGGGCAGCATTGCCCGGCTTCTCAGGGATTACGGGGAGACTATCCGCGGCTATGTCTTGGACGTTGCGCCGGTGCGGCGGGCGCTACCGGGTTTGGAATCCTGGCTGAGTCGGCCGCCGGACCATTTTCTGGGCGACCGGGGCGGCACGCTCTGGGCAGTGCTGGCCCTGGGAATCTGGTCCGGAGCGGCCGGGATTCGCTGAAAGAGTCGCGAGGTGCAGCGCGAACCACGCAAGACCGACACCGGTTCGGCGCCGCAGTTCTCCACGGACATGAACGAACTGTAATCTTCCTGTCAGGCATTGTTCACGCGGCTGGAGAACACTGCGACTGATGCGACGAACAACCGTAGTCTCTGCACTGTGTCTCCTGCTGTTGATTCCCTCTGGATCCCCGGCAGCAGCTCCCAAACTCGCGGGGACGACCGGGGGCTCCGTGAGACGAGCGACCACGGGACAACATCATCAGGATCAGGAGAAAGGATTCGGGAAACGGCTCCTTTCGGATCT
>JAADFK010000036.1 GCA_013152925.1 Acidobacteriota bacterium
CGGGCCAGGTGGGTGACCAGGCCGTGGTCGATACCCAGCGGGCACTCCAGGGTGCAGCGGCGGCAGGCCGTGCAGTGGTAGTAGGTCTCCGCCATCTCCAGGATGTAGTCGTCCGTCAGCAGCGGGCTGCCCTTGAGATGGCTCTCCACGATCCCCCGGAGGGTGAAGTGCCGCCGGTAGACCTCCAGCAACAGGTTGGACCGGTAGCAGGGCACGTCCTCCGGCGCCTTGGTGTGCTGGTAGATCTGGCAGGCACAGGTGCAGTTGGCGCACCGCGCCGGGATCCTGGCGTAGTTGTCGATGACCTGGCGATAGTTCGTGTGCTTGAGCACCGCGGCGAAGGCCTCGAGGAAACGGCGCGGCAGATCCCCCGCCACGCGGTCCTTCTCGATGATGTAGGAGAGGCGCTCCTGGATCTTCTCCGGGGTCAGCCGCGGCGGAAACAGGCCCGCCAGGATCTCCGCCGGAATCTCTGGAAGAGTGGTGGTCGTCTCCATCTTCATGGGATTGCCTCCTGCCTGCGAACCCAACCGGGCCCCTGTGGAGCAGCCGAGCAACGAACGTGCCAGCCCCTACCCGGGAACCGCCCGGCACAATCGGGCGTCCAGTCAATGCCTTAGGGAAACGGTGACGCGGGACCAACCGGCCAAACCGTTACCGAAACGTAACCGGCCCCGCCGTCTTTCCTCACCCGAGCTCCGGCACCAGCAACGCCTCATCGGAAACGGTTCCGGGCCGCTCCACGAACGGCTTGGCACAGTTCCGGCAACGCGCCGTCACCCAGAGGGGCCCCCTGTCCGATCGGGCCATGCGCCGGAACGCCCTTCCCAGGCGGATGCTCTTGAGATCTCCGTCGGCGATGTTTCCAAGAGGGAACCTCCCGATCTCGTGGCAGCCTTCCGGCGTCCAGTGCCACCCGGCCCGCTCGATCGGTACACCGGTGTCGACGCAGGGGAACACAGAGCCGTCGAAACCGATGAAGACGGAGTGGCCGGGCCGTTCCGGACATCGCCCGCGCCGGCGCGCCGTGGCCAGCTGGACCACGAGGCTGACACCCGCCTGCCGCGCTCTGTCCATGGCGGCCTCCACAGTGTCCCGGAGCTCCTGTGCCGCCACATCGCCGAGGTCCCACAGGGTCTCCCTCACCAGCTCCCGCTCGGGCACGAGGTCGAGCGAGCTGACGACGATCCGTTCGAAACCCGCCGAGGCCAGTCTCCCCACGGCTTCCGGTAGATGCGGCACGCCCGAACGGAGCAGCAGGTGGGCCGCATGGAGCCGTGGGCCTGGAAGCCCCCTCAGGGCCACGATCTCCGCCGTCCTCTCCGCCGCCCTCAGGATCCCAGCGGCCTCCGTTCCGCATCTCCACCGATCGTTGTGCTCGGCATCCACGCCGGTCATGGAGATGCCGAGAATCTCGAGTCCCGCCTCCGCCAGCCTCAGGGTGACCTCCGTGTCCAACGCCAGGCCGTTGGTCGTGGTCGTTGGCACCAATCCAGCGGTCCGGATCCTTCCGGCGAGCTCCACGAGCCGGGGATGGAGCAGAGGCTCGCCCCACCCCTGGAGGTGAACCACCGTACCGTGAGGAAGCTGGGGGAGCAGGCGTTCCAGGAGTCCGGGGTCGAGGTCGCCCTCTCTCCACCGGTCGGCATACGCCCGGCGGGGGCAATACCGGCACGACGCCTGGCAGCGGGTGGTCACCTCGACCTGAACCCACTCCAGGCGCGCCGGGCCGGCAAGGGGCCAATCCACCTTCGCTCAGTGCTCCTCGATCAGACCGTCCTTGGCGTAGCGCTTCTTGATCCATCCCGGGATCAGGGACAGCAGTACGAAAAAGACGGCGGCAACTCCAAGATAGATCAACGTCTTCTTGATGGCGTCCGGTTGCCCGCCGGACAGGATCACCTCACGAGCCGAACCCGCGGCGAAGTTGAAGGCGATGGTGCCGGGGATCATGCACGGAAGGGTGACGGCCACGTAGGTCCGGAACGAGATGTTGGTCAGACCGTAGACGTAGTTCTGGATGTTGAAGGGGAAGATGGGAACGAGGCGCGTGATCATCAGCATGCGCCAGCCCTGCTTCCGAACCCCCTCGTCGATCTTCCTGAGGGTGGGGTTCTTCTGGACCCACCCCTCAACCATGTCCCGGGCGGCGTAGCGGCCGACGAGAAACGCCAGTGCCGCGCCGAGGTTGGCGCCCACCGTGCTCCACACCGTGCCCCAGACGGCACCGAAGATCAGGCCGCCGACGATGGCGATGGGCAACCCCGGCAAGAGCAGGACGCAGGCCACCACCCAGATGACGATGAAGGCCGCCGGCGCCCAGGGACCCATGCTCCTGAAGAATGCGTCGAGCCGCAACACGCGGTCCTTGAGCGTCCCCTCCTTCAACATGTCGAAGATTCCGAAGTGGTTGGCGATGACGAGCAGCACACCGATGACGGCCACGACGATCAGCAGCTTGACCCAGGGCTTGAGCCCCCGCTTTTCCTCGGTGGTTTCCTGATTCACGTTCCCCTCCTCTCCCCATTCCCGGCCGTGCGGTCCGGAAGCCGAGCTCAGGGAGGATGACGTTCCGGGAGGCCGGGCACCGGCCTCCCGGTTCCGTCCTAGGTTCGTCTTACTTGCCACACTTCTCGCACACGATGGCGCCGGAGTCCGGCAGATTCTTGTGGTAGTAGCTCCACTCGATCCACGAGCCGTCGTAGTTGTGGAGCTGGGCCGGATCCCACCCCATGAGGTACAACGCAAACATCTCCGTTGTCGTCCGCACACCGGACTGGCAGTAGAAGATCTGCTGCTTGCTCCGGTCGAAACCGAGCTTCTTGAGAACCGTCTCGATCTCCGCCGCGGTCTTGAACTCGGTGGGTTTGCCGCCCTCGGTCACGGGCTTCTTGAAGTTCGGCCAGTTGCAGTGTTTGGCCCAGGGGATCCGCCCCTTGGCGAAGGCGCCCTTCTTGAGCTTGGCACCGGTCCATTCGGCGTTGCCCCGCGTATCCCACAGCTGGTAATCGCTGGAGGTCTTGCACCGCCAGATGGTCGATATGGAGACCGACCAGCCGGGCAGGGCCGTGGTGGCCGTGAAGCTCCCCGGTTTCTTCGGCAGATCGGGCGCCAGAATGTCGGTGTCGTACCCGGCCTTCTTCCAGGCGGGGTAGCCACCATCCAATACTCGGCAGTCGGTCTTTCCGTAGAGGTAGAACATCCACCAGACACGGGTCGCATCGTACTTGTGGTCGTAGATCACCACCTTCGAATCGTTGTCGATCCCGAACCTCCTGACGAAAGCCTGGAAATCCTCCCGGTCGAGGGCCATGCCCTCGTAGGGATACTCGACATCGGGCTTGGGCTCGTAGTCCGGACGCCAGATCTGGTAGGCGCCCGGAATGTGACCCAGCCTGTAGTCGATCGTGTTGGCCACGGCGAGAATCACGAGCTTCGGATCCTTGGCATCGATCATCCGTTTGAGCTCTTTGGCCGTGATCAAGGCCTGGCCCCGTTCGAACCCCTTGTACTTCTCCGCCGCTCCGGCGGCCCCTACCGCCACGACCAGCACCATCGCCACGAACATCGACAGACTCAGATTCTTCCTCATATCTTCTCCTTTCCGGCACCCGGACGGCGCCCTGCCTTCGGGATGTGGTTTCTGCAACTTTCATTCCAGGAGCAGCGCTGGCATCATTATGTAACCCCCTGTTACACAACAACTTGGAGACGCGGCCGTTGCGAAGAGATCCGAAGCTGTTACGAATCCGTGACCCGGCTGCACATCCCGGAACTTCCCCATCCGGCGGGCCCTTCACGTCCAAGGGCGAAAACCGCCTGCTCCAGCGGCCAGCTCGTTTCTGCCCCGGGCGCCACGCCGCTCCCCTCCAGGCTCCTGGATGGGAGCCGGCTCGTCGTTCCGCCCCGCGCCAAACCGGTGAGATCCGGCGTAAGGGCCGTCATGGGGAGCGGCTCCCGTTCAACCCGAGACGGGGAGCTCTCCCGAGGCCGCGTGCGGCTTCGCGTGAAGGGGCAATTCCACCGTTGCCGTGGTTCCCTCTCCCTCACGGCTCCGGAGCGTCAGGGTACCGCCATGGGCCTCCACGGCCTCCCGGGCGATGGCCAGGCCGAGGCCGGTGCCCTGGGCCGCGTGTTTCCTGGCGTTGGGGGCCCTGACGAACTCGTGCAACACCTCGTCCAGGAACTCCTCCGGGATGCCGATCCCCCGGTCCACGACCTCCACCTTGACGTGGTCTCCCTCCACCCGCAGGCGCACCGTGACCTCGCCACCGGACCTGGAGTACTTGATGCCGTTCTCAATGAGGTTCTCGAAGGCGTAGACGAGGTCCGGCGGGATGCCCCGGTCAAGGATGGCGACCCCTTCGAACTCGGGATGGAGGCCAACGCCCCGTTCCTCGGCGTGGGGCTCGAGCGCATCGAAGAGGTCGGCGAGGAGCTGGTTGACGTTGACGTTCGGCGCCCACGGGGCCCGTGCCCGGCCCTCCCGCATCTTTGCGAGCTCGAGGAGGTCGTTGACGATGGCGAGCAGGCCATCCACCCTCTCCACCGCCCCGGCCAGGAGACGCTTCCCACGCTCCGATCCCGGATCCACGTATCCCTCCGTCAGGACCTGCAAGGAGGTCCGGATGGTCGCCAGCGGTGAGCGGAGCTGGTGCGCGGAGATCCGCATGTAGTGGGACTTCCGCTCTTCCACGATCTCCATCTGGCGCAGGGTTCGTTGCAGCTCCCCCGTCCGCTCGCGAAGCTCCTCGGTGGTCCGCCACAGCTCGATGTTCCGCTGCTTGAAGCGGCTTGTCACCGAGTCCGTCAGGTAGACGATACCCAGCAGCGCCACCACGAAGAAGGCCATGTTGACGTGACACATGCGGCCGCACATTCCGAAGGAGGGGTCGAGGGGATGGAAGGCGACCACACCGTGCTCCTCGGCCAGGTAGACGGCCAGCACCATCAACGAGGTGCCGGCGGCGAGGAGGTACATCACGCGGGTCGGCAGCATGATGGTGCCGATGGCCATGTGGAAGACGAAGAAGATCAACACCGGGCTCTGGAGCCCGCCCGTGAAGTGAGCGGTCACCGTCAGCGCCGCCAGATCGAGCACGATCTGCCGGATGGCGCACGCCTGGAGATCCTCGTAGGGGTGCCCCTCCCGGAAGCGGTGACGCAGCACCATCGTGAAAAAGGTGTTGTAGCCGGCGACGAAGAGAGCCACGACGAAGAGGGCCGGCCACACGTGGGGCACGTCGACGGCCGGCCCGGCGACCGACGCGATGGCGAGACCCGCGACCGCCAGCCACCGCAGCCGCCCGAACCACACCAGTCGTCCGTAGAGCTCGGGCGCGAAGAGGTACCGTACCTCCGGTTCCGCCACGGCTACTCTCCGAGGACCTCGGACACCTGCTCGAGCAGCTCTCCCGGTGCCACGGGTTTCTCCAGGTACCGGTCGCAGGGGACCCACGATTCGTCCACCTCCATGCGAAGGTTGTAGACCTGGTCCACACCCGTCAGCATGATGATGGGAAGGTCCGCGGTCGCCGGATCGTTCCGCAGCTTGCGTGCCACGTCGAAACCCTCGGAGAGGTGGTCCATCATCACGTCGAGGATCACCAGGTCGGGGCGTTCCTCGGCGATCATCCGGAGCCCCTCGGTGCCGTTGGCAGCCCGGCGCACCCGGTACCGGCCCTCCAGCACTGCCGACACCGCCTCCACGAACACGTCATCGTCGTCAACGAGCAGAATCGTCCTCTCGGCCATGGCCGCCTCCTCACTGTGCCTGGATCGCACCCGACGGGCAGGCGTTCAGGCACGCGCCGCAGTGGATGCACGCATCCTGATCGATCAGGTGGACGTGCTTGATCTCTCCGCTGATGGCGCCCGCCGGGCACGCCTTGGCGCAGAGATCGCATCCGTTGCACGCCTCTTCGAGAACAGTGTAGGTCAGCAGCGCCCGGCACTGTCCAGCCGGACACCGGCGTTCTCGGACGTGGGCCTCGTACTCCTGGCGAAAGTGGCGCAGGGTGGACAGCACGGGGTTGGGCCCGGTCTGGCCCAGACCACAGAGGGAGCTGAGCTTGATGTGCTCCCCCAGCCGCTCCAGGGTCTCCAGGTCCTCCTCGGTGCCCTCCCCGCGGGTGATCCTCTCCAGGATGTTGAGCATCACCTTGTTCCCGATCCGGCACGGCGGGCACTTGCCGCAGGACTCGTCCACGATGAAGTCCATGAAAAACCGGGCGAGCTCCACCATGCAGGTGCTCTCGTCCATGACGATGAGGCCACCCGATCCCATGATCGCCCCGAGCTCCTGGAGCGATTCGTAGTCCACTGGTACGTCCGCCGCGCTGGCCGGGACGCACCCGCCGGACGGGCCTCCGGACTGGGCGGCCTTGAACGGCAACCCGGAGCGGATCCCCCCACCGAGCTCCTCCACCACCTCCCGGAGGGAGATCCCCATGGGAACCTCCACCAGCCCCGTATTCCGGACGGCCCCCGCCAGGGCGAACACCTTGGTTCCCTTGCTGCGCCGGGTACCGATCCCCGCGTACCAGGCGGATCCGCGCAACAGGATCGGTGGAACGTTGGCCCAGGTCTCCACGTTGTTCAGCAGGGTCGGGCGGTTCCACAGCCCCTTCTGGGCAGGAAAGGGCGGCCGAGGCCGTGGCATGCCCCGCTTGCCCTCGATGGAGTGCATCAGCGCCGTCTCCTCACCGCAGACGAAGGCGCCGGCGCCGATCCGGATCTCCAGGTCGAAGTCGTAACCCGATCCCAGGATGTCCCGTCCCAGCAGGCCAGCGTCACGTGCCGCGCCCAGCGCCGCCTCGAGCCGCTCGATGGCCAGGGGGTACTCGGCACGGACGTAGACGTAGCCCTGGCTCGATCCGATGACCTTCCCGGCGATGGTCATGGCCTCCACCACCGACAGCGGGTCGCCCTCCAGAATGCTCCGGTCCATGAAGGCGCCCGGATCGCCCTCGTCCGCGTTGCAGACGACGTACTTGAGCTCCCCGGCCGCGTCCCGGACGAACTGCCACTTGAGCCCGGCCGGGAACCCGGCGCCGCCACGGCCCCGCAGGCCGGCCCGCTTGAGCTCGTCCAGAACCTGCTCCGGCGTCATGTCGAAGAGCACCTTCTCCAGAGCGGCGAACCCCTCCGCGGCCACGTACTCCTCCAGGCTCCCCGGATCGATCACGCCACAGTTGCGGAGCGCGATCTTGAGCTGCCGGGCGAAGAAGGGCACCTCCCGGCTCCGGAGCGTCTCGCCCCCGGGCCCTTCCCAGCTCAGCTCGGCCTCTTCGATCACCTGGTCCGCCTCCAGGTGCTCGTCGACGATCCGGTGAGCCAGCTCTTCGGTCACGCGGGGGTAGTACACCCCGTCGGGTGTCACGAGGACCAGCGGTCCCGCGTCGCACAGCCCCATGCAGCCGACGCGTACCACGCGGACCCGGCCGGCGAGGCCGGCCTCGGCGATGGCCCGTTCCAGCACGTCGGCCACCGGCACCGCACGACAGGAGATGCACGCCCCGCCGTGGCAGACCAGCACCTCCCGCCGGACCGGCGCGGCACCGCGCCGCGCCGCCAGCCGTTCCTCGATCAGGGGCCGCAAGCGGCGCCGGTAAGCCGCCAGCGCCTCCCGGTCCAGAATCCGGCCCGCCCGGGGCGACGATTCAGCGCTCGCTCTCACCGTTCTCCTCCTCTCCGGCTGGATCCCCCTTCTTCCGCGCGGCCGCCTTGAGCTTCCGGACCAGCTTCCGGATCGCGTTCGGCGTCAGGTGGCCGTGGACCTCGTCGTTGACCATCATGGCCGGGGCGAGCCCGCAGGCCCCGATGCAGCGCACCTGTTCCAGGCTGAACAACCGGTCCTCGCTGACCTCCCCGACGCGCAGTCCGATGAGATCACCCAGCACATCGCAGATGGTCCGGGCGTCGTTGACGAAGCAGGCCGTACCCATGCACACCTTCAACTGGTAGCGGCCGCGCGGCGTCGTGGTGAAGAAATGGTAGAAGCTGACCACGCTGTACACCTCCACCGGCGACAGCCCCAACTTCCCGGCAACGTGCTCCAGGACCGG
>JAADFK010000037.1 GCA_013152925.1 Acidobacteriota bacterium
TACCGGATTACCGGGTGGAGGATTTTGCGCGGACCACCGGCTGCCGCTACTTCCGTATCCTGCGGGATACAGAGGTGGACAGCGTCCTCGACATCGCGTTGAACGTCACCCGCGAGGGCATCCCAGTGATGCTCGAGGTGGTGATCGACTATTCCCGGCCCACCTGGTTCACCCGGGGCGTTCTCAAGACCAACTTCTGGCGGCTTCCGTGGTACGACCGGCTGCGCATGCTCCTCCGCGCCGTCGGCAGGCGCCTCGTATAGCCGGCGGCGCCGACTCCGCGGAGCCGGCCGGCCCCGACACTCCGGAGACGCGGCGTTCCGGTTCGTGGGGTGCCGCTGCCATCGTCGAAACGGTGAGCACCGGAGCCGGGAGCGTTGGCAGCGCTTCACGATGAGTTGTTCTCTCAGGCCGAGAGCAGCAGGCGGATGGCGATGACGATGACGGCGACGACGAGGAAGATACGGATGACCCGCTCGCCACCCTCGACGGCAAGACGTGTCCCGAGCACGGCGCCCGTGGTGGTCCCCGCTGCGAGGATGAGTCCGGCTATCCAGTCGATGTCGCCCGAAAGGGCGAACACCAGGAGCGAGGGCACCATGTAGAAGCCGATGATGAACACCTTGTGCATGTTGACGCGGACCAGGTCCAGGGCCAGGGTCGAGACCAGGAGGAAGATCAGCAGCGGTCCCGTTCCTGCTTGAATGAAGCCTCCGTAGAACCCGAGGGCGACGGCCCCGAGGTGGGCCAGGAGCTTTCCATGGGGTGAGCGGCGCTTCCGGGCCTTCCGTGCCCCGCCGAGGACCATGGGCAGCATCACGATCATCAGGATGGCGAAAATCCGCTTGAACCAGGTCGGATCGAAATAGACGGCGGCCACGGCGCCGGCGACCGCGCCCGGGATGGTGCACAGCGCCAGCGTCAGGCTGAGCCTGAAGTCGGAAAAACCACGCCGTTTGAACTCCGATACCGCCATGATGTTCTGGGCCAGCAGGGCAATGCGGTTGGTTCCGTTGGCCGTGGCCGGCGGCAGGCCGAGGAACATCATCAGAGGGATCGTCAGGAAAGAGCCTCCCCCGGCCAGCACGTTGACGATCCCGGCCCCGAGACCGACGAAAAGCAGCAGGGCGTATTGCCAGATCCCCATGGCCGGCTACTGTATCGCATACCCGTTGGGGTGCGGCGGTCGAGGGCGTGGAAGGTGGGGGGAGGGGGAAGCCAGGAGCCAGGGATCAGGAGTGAGGAGCTGGGGGAAAGGGTGAGGGGTGGGGAGGAGAGAGGACAGACGAGAGAAGGGGGGAAGACAGCAGGGGGCGTGGCCGGAGATGGAGATTCGCGCGGCGGTACCCGCCGGGAGCTCGTTGGCCGCTGCCAGGATGATGGGGCGTTCGGCGGGGCCGGTGGCCCCTCTGGATTCACGGTCTGCAGGAGGAGGCGGGCGTGGCCGGTGCTCAGTCCTTCCAGGTGGTCACGAAGACGTTGGTCTCGTGGGGGGCCGAGTCGTGGCGGTTGGAGCAGAAGACGAAGGTCTTCCCGTCCGGAGCCCACATTGGGAAGCCGTCGAAGCCCTTGGAGTAGGTGATCCGTTCGAGGCCCGTGCCGTCCAGGTTGACCATCCACAGGTCGAACTCGCGGCCCCTGGGATCTCCGTGGTTGGAGGAGAAGATGATCTTCTTCCCCGAGGGGTGGAAGAAGGGCGCGAAGGAGGCGGCATTGAGGTGGGTGATCTGCCGCTTGTCAGACCCGTCGGCGTTCATCACCCAGATTTCCAGGGTGGTCGGCCGGATGAGGTTGCGCCGGAGCAGGCTCGTGTAGTCGTCGATCTCCTCCTTCGACGTGGGGTGGTACGCGCGGTAGACGATCTTGCTGCCGTCCGGGGAGAAGAATGGACCGCCGTCGTATCCCAGCGCGTCGGTCAGGCGACGGACATCGGTGCCATCGAGATTCATGGTGTAGATATCGAGGTCACCGTCGCGCATGGAGGTGAACACCATTCGGTCACCCCTGGGCGAGATGGTCGCCTCGGCGTCGTAACCCGGAGTGTCGGTCAGGCGCACCAGGTTCTTCCCGTCGGCATCGGCCCGGAAGATGTCGTAGGAGGGGTAGAGGGCCCAGACGTAGCCCTGGCTGTGATCGGGAGGGGGAGGACACGCGTCGCCGGCCAGGTGGGTCGACGAGTACAGGACGTGTCGGCCGTCGGGGTAGTAGTACGCACAGGTGGTTCGGCCCTTCCCCGCCGAGACGAGCTTGAGGTCCGACCCGTCGATGCCCATGCTGAAGATCTGGTCGCAGTGGAAGGGCGGCCGGGTCGACTGGAAGATCAGCCGCTTCCCGTCGAAGGAGAAGTACGCCTCGGCGTTCTCCCCGCCGTCCGTCAGCATGTGCAGCTTGGAGAAGTGGATCTCACGCGGGTCCGGGTCGAGCAGGCGGGCCTCCTGCCGTTCGGCGTGCGTGGGCGCCGCCGCCGTTCCGGCCGTCACCGGGGCCTGGGGCTTGCATCCCGCGGATAGCAGTCCGACGGAGAGCACCAGTGCGAGCGTCGTCTTCAGGGTTCTTGAAATCATGGGACCTCCCTCACGGCCGCGACATGGTCTCATGATATGGGCAGTAGCGCAATGAGGCGTTTCGGGGCCGGGACTCCGGCTTCCCCCAATGGGTCAGCTCTCACACGGTTCTCCAGGCGGCCTTGATCCGGGCACCTGGAATGTGGACCATCGGGGCAGAAGGAACACAACCACCTTCATCCACTCCCTGGAAAGGCATCGCCGTGGGGCAGGTACCCCGCATGCAACAGGGAATCGCGGGGGGTTCAACGGGTGGTGATTGGCCTCGTCAACGGTGGGTGTGAAGGCTTCTTGCCGGATGATATGGGTGGATAACCTCAAGGAGACGGGAAATGACAGCCTCGAGATCGTTCAGGATGTGGCGGTTCTTGAGCATGGTCGTTTCAGGATAAGCCACTGGTGTTGGCGCGGGGGATGTCCTCGGACCCGCGTGTCCCCGGTGAGGGTATGATAGTTCGGTCATGACCGTCGAGCTGACCGAGGGGATGTTGCTGGGCCGGTACAGGCTGCTGCGGCGGCTGGCCGAAGGAGGGATGGGGACGGTCTGGGTGGCCCGGGACGAGAGGCTGCAACGGGAAGTGGCCATCAAGGTGCTTCCCCAGATCATGGTTTCGGACGATGCGGTTCGCAAACGTTTCGAGCGCGAGGCGCGTGCCATGGCCCGGGTGCTGCACCCCAACGTCGTCCCGATCTTCGACATGGGGACGGCGGATCCCTCCACGGGAGAGGAGCTGCCGTTCATCGTCATGGAGCTGGTGGAGGGAACCTCCCTGGACCGCCTCCTGGCGGCCGAGGGCAAGCTCGACGCTGACCGCGCCATGGCCATCGCGGAGCAGGTGGCGCGGGCCCTTGGCGCCGCCCACGGGGCCGGCATCATCCACCGGGATCTCAAGCCTTCCAACATCATGGTGACCCGCGGCGGCGGCGTGAAGGTGCTGGACTTCGGGTTGGCGAGGCTGATGCAGCAGGACGAGTGCCCCGAGGCCACGCTGACGCAGCCGGGCATGGTCCTTGGCTCCTGTCCCTACATGTCGCCGGAGCAGGCCCTGGGCGAGCCGCTGGGTCCGCCCTCGGATATCTTTGCCTGTGGTGCGGTCCTTTTCGAAATGGTATCGGGACGGCGGGCCTTCACGGGGGCGACGCCGGTTGAGGTGTTGCGACGTGTGGCCGCCGCGGAGATGGAGCCCCTGGAGCGCGCGGCGCCGGACACGCCGCCCGAGCTGGCGGCGATCCTCGAGCGCTGCCTCGAACGAGCCCCCGCGCGCCGGTATCCCGATGGCGCCGCGCTGGCTGAGGACCTGGCGGCGGCGCGGCAGCGGCTGACGAAGGTGGAAGACTCTGCCAAGACGCGGATCACCCGGAGCCGCGTGGGGGCCATGGTGATCCGCAGGCGGCGGCAGGCCGCCCTATTTCTCACCGTGGCGGTGCTGGCGCTGGTGCTGGGCGGTGCCTTGGGCTTCCTGGTGGAGCGCATGCTGAGCCGGGAGTTCCGCTCGGATGCCGGCGGGTGGCGGGTCGCCCGGTTGTTGGGAACGCGGGGATCGCTCCGGCATCCCTCGTGGGGGCCGAAGGGACAGTTGGTGGTGGTGGAACGCCACCAGGGATCCGCCACGCAGCTGGTGCTGGTGGAGGCGAAGGGCGGGAAGGAGCGGGTGATCGCCCGGGGCCGGGGAGGGGAGATCCTGGCATGGCCGGTGATCTCGCCAGACGGTGCTGCCGTGGCCGCCGTCGCCATTGACGAGGGCGAATACCGTCTCGTGGTCTTCCCGATCGTCGGTGGCCGGCCGGAGCTGGTGGCGATGAATGCGGCGCACCCGGTGTGGCTGGGGGCTCGCCGGCTGGCTTTTTCCCGTCCGGAGGAGGGGAAGGGACGGCTCTGGGAGGTGGACCTCGAGAGCCGGGAGGAACGGCGGCTCGAGACGGGGCTGGGAGATCGTTCGGTATGGGGGCTGATCCCCGGCCCGCGCGGCCGCATGGCGGCGGTGATCGGCCCGGACGATGTCCACGCCGGAATCATGGTGAGCTCGGGGCTGAAACCCGGGGCGAGCTGGTCACTGTGGATGGAGCCGAAGGGCCCGCAGCTGGGCGCCTCCTGGTCGGCATCCGGCAGATCGTTGGTGGTCAGCAACGATGGCATGCTCGAACGGCTGACGCAGGGCCGCCTGACGCCCGTCTTGCCCATGACCGACCGCCTGCTCGATCCCGCCGTTTCGCCGGTGGGTGACAGCATGGCTGTCGTTCGCAGCCGGAAGCTGACGGAGCTGGTTTCCGTCGATCCCGGGGGCGGTCCACCGGTCTGCCTGATCTGCGGTCTCTCGGGAGCAGGATGGGGAAGTGTCGGCCCCGATGGCCGGGTGGTCTTCCGCATCGCCCGCGGCGACCGCAAGGTGTTGTACCTCAGGGATCGCCACGGCGAGGAGCGGGTGCTGTTGAATTCCGGTGAGCAGGGCTCCTGCCCGGTGTTCTCACCGGACGGAACACGCGTGGCCTTCCTGGCGCCGGGGGTAGGCGGGGCGCAGGAGCTTCGCGTGGCGCCTGTTGAGGGCGGTGCGAGTGTCCTGCTGGCCGAGGGGGTGGAGCCCTCGGAGTACCCGTCGTGGTCGTCCGACGGCCGCTTCCTGGCCTTTGCTTCGGGGACGCCGCCGGCCGTGTGGACCGTGGCCACCGCCGGCGGAACGCCGAAGCGGCTGACCCCGGGTCCGGGCGACTATCCGCAGTGGAGTCCCGACGGACGGTGGATCGCCTATGTGGTCTGGACCGACGCCTCGGACCCGGAGCAGGGGGCCTGGGTGGTTCCGGCGGGTGGCGGCCGGGCGAAACAGCTGAGCCGGTTCCCGACGCAGCTGGCCTGGCGGCCGGACGGTGGGGTGCTGTGGCAGGTGCGCCGGAAGGGCGAGAATCTCGAGCTGTGGGAGGCCCCGGCGGGTTCGTGGGAATGGAGGCGCGTCGGTCCCCTGGATCTCGGCGGCCCTGCAGCGCCCCACGTGGAGCACATGCCGATGACCGTCGATCGCTCGACGGGGCGGCTCGTGATCAACCGCCGGAGCTCGACGGCCCAGCTGCTCGTCTTCCGTGGGATCGATCCGCGGAGGTGGTGAGGGTTCTGCCCGGGAACCCCTGCCGTTCCGGCAACGTGACAGTGTTGTGATGTTCAACAGTTCCCGGGAGAAGGCCCGCCGAAGAGCAGGTATTCATCGTTGAGAGATTATACAATCAAGTAAACATTTGTGAATGCGAGGACTTGCGCTATTGACAACCATGTGAAAACTCGCACATACTCTCCGGCGGGGAGGGGAGATGCGAATACTGGGACGGATTCTCGTCATCGCCACCATCATGTTGACCTGGGCTGCCGGGGCGCAGGCGCTCGATTGCACCTCCTGTCACACCGACGCGGAGACCCTGTTTACCGCGGGACAGGCCCTGGGCAAGACACTGAGCAAGGAACAGGTCGAGAAGCTCCTGGTGAACCAGGAGGGGTGCACCACGCACATGGGGATGGTCTGCACCGAGTGTCACGTGGGGATCGATCGCTTTCCGCACCCGAAGAACACGAACCTGGCCAACCCGTGCGCCAACTGTCATCCGGATGTGGCGGATACGCTCAACAACTCGGTGCACCGGGATCCGCTGGGCGGATCGAGCTTTGTGCTTCAATGTTGGGATTGTCACGGCGCCCACAGGATCTTTCCGACCAATGATCCGAGGTCCCCGATGTATCCCTACAACGTCAGCGGCGTGTGTCTGCGCTGTCACGAGCAACAGAAATACCTCGCCGGGGTCCATGGCCAGGGCGTGGAGCTGGCCGGCCTGACGGGGGCGGCCACCTGTATCTCGTGCCATGGCGCTCACGACATCAAGCCTGTGAACGAAGCGGATGCCCGGACCGCGCGCCGCCAGATCTCATTCACCTGTGGCCGCTGCCACGGCAAGATCTCCCAGGAGTACCGGAAGAGCGTGCACGGGGCGGCGCTGATGGCCAACGACAACCCCGACGTGCCAACCTGCGTCGACTGCCACAAGCCGCACCAGACTCCCGATCCCAGGAGCCCCCGTTTCCGCGCCGCCAGCCCCAAGCTCTGCGGCCATTGCCACGCGAACAAGAAACTGATGTCCAAGTACGGGCTGTCCACCGATGTCTTCTCGACCTACGTCGCCGACTTCCACGGGACGACGGCCGAGCTCTTCCAGGAGGTGACGCCCGACCAGCCCCTCAACCAGGCGGTCTGCTACGACTGCCACGGCTATCACGACGTTTACAAGGTTCACGGCGTCGGCCGGAAGAAGATCAACGAGAACCTCCTGCAACGGTGCCGCGTCTGCCACCCCGACGCCACTCCGAAGTACCTGTCCGCCTGGACCGGTCACTACATCCCCAGCCCGACGAAGTACCCCGCGATTTATTACGTGAAGCTCTTCTACAAGATCATCATCCCGGGCACCATCGGTTTCTTCCTGCTCTTCATCGGCACGGACGTCTACCGGACGCGGAAACGACGCCGTGAGGGCGGACATCACGGAGGTGCATCATGATCCGCCGTTTCGAACGTCACCACATCATCGGGCATCTTGTCATGCTGATCACCTTCACGGGGTTGGTCATCACCGGTTTTCCGCAGAGGTTTCCCTCGGCCGGCTGGGCCAAGGGTGTCGTCCTGATCTTCGGCGGCGTCTCGCGGATGCGCTTCGTCCACCACCTGCTGGGTACCATCATGGCCCTGCAGCTTGTGTACCACGCCCTGGAGGTGATCTGGTTCACCTGGGTCCGCCGCCATCCGCTCTACATGATTCCGACGCTCCAGGACGCGAAGGACTTCGTGCAGCAGATCAAGTACAACCTGGGCATGGTGAGCTCGGAGCCCCGGTACGGGCGCTACTCCTGGCCGGAGAAGCTGGAGTACCTGGCCCTGGTATGGGGGACCTTCCTGATGGTCGCCACGGGAATCATGATGCTCTACCCGATCCGCTTCGGGCAGTTCATGCCGGGCCAGTTCATCCTGGCGGCCAAGGCGGCGCACGGCGGCGAGGCAACCCTGGCTGCCCTGGCCATCATCACGTGGCACTCGTACTTCGTTCACTGGAAACACTGGAACACCTCGATGTTTACCGGAAAGCTGCCCCGGGAGCTCTACATCGAGGAGCATCCCCTTGAGTTCGCCCAGCTCTGGAGCGGAGAGAGCTTCAAGCCGGCAGAGGTTTCCACGAAAAAGTTCCTGGTTTTCGTCGCCATCTCGACCCTGGTGGTGCTCGGCTGTGTCGTCTTCGTCATCTGGCTGCGTTCCGTGCCGGAGTACCTGAAAACCGTTCAATTCTGACAGGCGGCACGATCAGGTTGGGCGGGTGGAATCCCTGGTCGCCCTGTCCGTAGCAGCACGTGGGAGATGCGACGGATTCGATGTTTTCGGGTATACTGTCATCCGACGGTCACGGGCCAAGGTCCGGGACATTGAAAGGAGGCTTCGCATGAGGAATATCGTGAAATGGGGACTGATGGGCGCTCTTCTTGTGCTCCCATTCGCCGTAGGCGTTCAGGCCGGTGACCACGCCTACGTCGGAGCGAAGAAGTGCAAGATGTGCCACAAGGTCCAGTACAACTCCTGGATGAACACCAAGCACGCCAAGGCCACCGAGGTCGCGAAGGCCGGGACCAAGGACCGGAAGTTCGAGGCCAGCTGTCTGAAGTGCCACGCCACGAACTCCGATGAAGCCATGGCCGGCGTCCAGTGCGAGATGTGCCACGGTCCGGGTGCAGACTACAAGAAGATGAGCGTCATGAAGGACCTGGAGAAGGCCAAGGCCAACGGGCTGCAGGTGGCCTCCCAGGAGACCTGCAACGGGTGTCACACTGGTGAGGGGCACTCGAAGAAGGTCGTCTTCAAGGATCAGATCAAGAACAAGGAAGCGATCCACGAGTTCAAGAACGCTGACCTGGCCAAGTCCATGTCGGGTATGTGACCGGGCTCTGACCGAGCTTCCGGGGCGCGGCCTGGCCGCGCCCCTTCTCGTGTCCGGCCCTTCGCCGGACGGTGCCTGACGAACATCTGCATGTTGAGAGCCTCCCGCCACGGACCGCTGACGCGGATCGAGCTGTTGCCGACACTGCTGGGCCGGCCGGTCTTCAGTGTCTCGGCGTACCTCCTCGGGGACACACTGATCGACAGCGGCTGCCAGAAGACGGCTGCGGAGCTGGCGGCCTGGTGCGACGGCCGGGGGATTGCCCGGATCGTCCACACGCATCATCACGAGGACCACGCGGGAGGCGACCGGCTCCTGGTCACCCGGTTCGGGTTGGAGGTGTCGGCCCCGCCCCTGACCGCGGCGATCCTGGAGGATTTCTACCGGCTTCCCATCTACCGGAGGGTGGTCTGGGGCCAGCCGGGCAACGTACGGGCACGGGCGATGGCTGGCGCTGTGGAGATCGATGGCCGGCGCTTCGATGTGATCTCCACACCGGGTCATGCGGCTGATCACGTGTGCCTGTACGATCCAGGAAGCGGCTGGGTCTTCACCGGGGACCTGTTCATCTCCCCGGAGGTGCTCTACCTGCGCCGGGTGGAGGACGCGAGGAAACACCTGGATTCGCTGCGCCGGATCCTGGAGCTTCAGCCGAGGGTCCTGATCTGTTCCCACGCCGGGGTGATCCAGGATGCCTCGGCGGCGCTGTCCCGGCGAATCGCCCATTGGGAATCGGTGGCGGAACGGGCGAAGCTCCTGCGGGCCCGGGGGCGGAGTCTTGGGAGCCTCACCCGCGAGCTCCTGGGCCGTGAGGGCTGGATGACGTGGATCAGCCTGGGGGAGTTTTCGAAGAGGAACCTCGTCCGATCCCTGCTGCGTGGCAGGCCGGACGACCCCTGTGCTACGGTTGTTGGGGGGAGGGACGATGCGTTCGTTTGAGGTTCCAGGGAGTGACCCGGATGCCTTCGTCGCCCGGGTCCGGGGCGAGTTGGCGGGTACGGACCTCGCCCGCGTCGTGCGGATCGAGCGGCGGGGAGCTCAGCTGATCGTCCGCTTCAGCCGGCTGGGAACCAGCGAGCTCCGCTACGACCTCGTGGAGGAGGGCGATGGGTTCCGTGCCAGGCTGGGCGGGGAGCGTGTCGCTCTGATGCACGTTGCGTTCCGCGACGCCTTTGACCGGAACTTCGAGCGTCTCATCGCCCGCGTCGGCGGCCGGGTCGACTGATCCGCCTCCCCGGGGGCCTTGGTGTCGGCTCGTCGAGAGGACGATCCCCGGCGGCCGTTACGAGGTGCCCTTTGCCGCGGGCGCCTCGATCTCGCCGAGGACCTCCAGCAGGGTGTTGACGCGCTTCGCCGAATCGTCGCGCGCTGGGTAGACGTAGCTGAGCCGGAGGATCCGCTGCTGGGAGGGGTCGAGGGTGACGATGCGGGTCTCTTCCATCTCTTGGCCGTCCTGTTCGAACCGGCCACGGCTCCAGTACGCCGTGCCCGTGGGTCCGCTGAGCTCCGTGGCGCCCAGGTACCGTCCCCCGGGCTTCCCCTCGATCTCGCGCCGGTGCAGCTTGGCCGCCTCCTGGAGGTTGAGCCCGGCCTCCGCCGAGCCGGTTGTGATCTCGATGGTGCCTCCGAGCTTCGGGTCGCCCGGTACGAGGACGATCCGATCCTTGGCTGCCGACTGGACCTTGAGGCCGGCGGGGACCGTGGCCAGGACGATCCCCAGGTCCGGCGCCGCAACAGCCGGACGAGAGGCCGCCGGCTGGGTCCCGCCACCGGAGCAGCCGGACAGGCTGGCGAGAGCCAGGACAAGCAGCAGGGGTGTCAGACGCAGGGCTCGATGCATGAAACGCCTCCTTGGAGGACCGGATCACCGGAGCTGTTCTTCACGGATGTAGGTGAAACGTCCCTTGTTGACCATGCCGAACTGGGATTCGAAGTCGTTGATGACGCGGCTGACGGTCTCGCGGCTCGTCCCGATGGAGTGGGCGATGTCGGAGTGGGTCGGCCGGCGCAGGACGATCCATCCGTTTCCCAGGGACTGGCCGTGATCGCGGGCGAGGTCGAGGAAGTAGCGGGCCAGGCGGCCGGCCACGTCCATGTAGGCCAGGGACTCCATCTTGGTGTTGGCCCGGCGGAGCCGCTCGGCCATGATGTGCAGGAGCTTCCGGCTGAGGCCGGGTTGCCGCTCAAGGAGCTGGTCGAAGTCGCTGCGGGCGATGGAGACCAGCTCGGCGGGGGTCGCCGTGATGGCCGCGGCGGAACGTGGGACGGCGTCCAGGAGCCCCATCTCGCCGAAGACCTGACCCTCTCCGAGCACCGCCAGGATCAGGTCCTTGCCATCCGGGCTGGTAACGACGATGTTGATCTTCCCGCTGGCCACCACGTAGAGCGCGTCGGCGGTGTCGCCGGCGTCGAAGATTCGTTCGTCCCTTGGAAAGGTGTGGACCTTGGCAGCGGCGGCCACCTGGTCCAGATCCTCCTCGGAAAGGTCGGCGAAGAGATCGATGCGATGCAGCAGTTTCGCGCTACGCTCACTCATGAAAGGCACCTTCTTCCGTGCTCATCAACACGGAGGTCACCTGCTGCCCGGTGGGAGGATCCGAGAGAAGGAAACATCCGGGTTGCCGTGTGGTCCCCTGACACCAGCGGGGCGCCGGACGTCCCGTCCTGAGCAGGGCGGCATCGAGGATCTTCCTGGCGTCGGCGGCGGTGACTCGCCTCTGGGGAGCGAAGGTGTGTTCGATGGGGTCGGCCCGCATCAGGCCGGCGGCGACGACGGCGACGATCTCGCGCTGCGAGGGGAGATCGACGATATCGGAAATCAGCGGTACGTCTCCAACGGGAATGGACAGAAGCTCGGGCAGCAGGTTGCCCAGGAGCACGGCAAGCTGGCCCCGCGTGAGGGACGGGCTCCTGATCGCAGCCTGGACATACCCCGGCAGGTTGGCGATCCGCCAACGCTGCTTGACCCGTTCGAGGGCGGGATTCTTCCGGGGATCGGTATCGGGCAGCTGCTGGTAGAGCTCCATGGCGTTGGTCCACCGTTCGCCCTGCTCGGCGATCCGGCCCTCGAGGAGCAGGGCATCGGGGTCTCCCTTGAGCCGGCGCAGCTCCGCCAGGGCGGTCTCGGTCCTTCCGGCGTCCAACTCGGCGCGGGCCAGCAGCAGGATAGCCCGGCGGTTGCCCGGATCAGCGGCCAGGGTGGCCCGGGCGAGGCGGATAGCCTGCTCGGCGTCCCCGGCCTCCAGGGCGCTGGAGGCCTGGGCCAGCCGGGATCCAACCCAGCGGTCCTCGAGCCCTGCGGCGCGCTGGATCCAGCGACGTGAGCCCCACAGCTCGGCGGCCCTGTGCGCCGCCGTCAGTGCCGCGTGTTCCTCTCCCGCCTTCTCGGCGGCGAAGGAGAGGGTGATCCACGCCGACGCATACTCGGGCTGGGTCTCCACCAGGTCATGAAGCCCATCGAGGGAGCCACCTGGATCCTCGACGGCCTTCGCCTGAAGGCTCAACAGACGGGCCGCCGGCGTGTTGCCCGCCTGGACGGCCCTGTGGGAGGCTTCGTCGAGGCGGCCTGCGAGAAGGGCACGCCAGCCGCGGTCGATGTGGTTTCTCGCCCGCTCGCTGGCCGGCGGATGGCCGGGACCGGAAAGCGGCGAGGGGAAGGGAGGCGCCGTACCTCCGCGCGTTCCAACTGGCGCCGTGGCGCAGCCCACCATGGCGGCCAGGAACGCGGCCCCGGCCAGTCGGCCGAGCCAGGCGTCAGACCTGCGTGTCATGGGGCTCCGTATAGCTGCCGGCGGCCGTGATGCTGGCAATAGCGTGCTTGTAGACCAGCTGCTCCTGGCCGCGGTTCTCCACGACGATGGCGTAGCGGTCGAAGCGCCGGAGGATACCGGTCAGCCGCTTCCCGCTGATCAGGTAGACGTGGATGGGACGGGCGTCCTTGCGCAGCTGGTAAAAGAAGGGATCCTGAACGTTGATGGTCGAGCTCCCCTGCTTGTTCATGTTGCTCCTCTCGTTCCTTCCTCAAGATGATGCCGCCACAGCGCGGCGATTTCTTCGCCCCCCCCGAGCTCGGGGGGAGGAACCCAAACCACCCGGCCTTCCTCAGCGTGCCGCAACCAGGTCAACTGCCGTTTGGCCAGCTGCCTGCTTGCGATCTTCGTGCGCTCTTCCGCCTCCGCCAGGTCCCAGCGGCCGTCCATGTGAGCGATCACCTCGCGGTAACCGATCGCCTTGAAAGCGTGCGCCGTCGGCGGCACTCCGGAGGAGACGAGACGGCGGACTTCCGCCTCGAGACCCGACGAAAACATCGATTCCACACGACGTTCGATTCTAACATAGAGGTCACGCCGCGCTCTCTGGGGAGCCGCCAGCAGTGTCCGGAATCGGACATGCCGCCGGTGCTCCGCCCAGTACCTGCTGATCGGTTTGCCGCCGGCCTCAAACACCTCCAGGGCGCGGAGGATGCGCTGCCGGTCGCCGGGAGCGATTGCCGCGGCGGCCACGGGATCGACCGCCTGGAGACGGGCGTACACCCGGCCGGCGTCCGAGGCCCAATCCCGTTCGAGCGCCTCGCGGACCGTGGGGTCGCGGGGGGGCTCCGGGAACAGGCCGAGCACGAGAGCCCGGATGTAGAAATGGGTGCCTCCCGCAACGATGGGGAGCTTGCCCCGGGAGCGTATCGCCCCGACGGCCGCCAGTGCCTCGGCGGCGAAACGGCCTGCCGAGTACCGCTCCACGGGATCGGCAATGTCGATCAGGTGGTGGCGTATCCGCCGGCGCCACTGGAGGGGAGGCTTGTCCGTGCCGATGTCCAGGCCGCGGTACACGGCGAAGGCGTCGGCCGAGACGATTTCCCCGTCCAGTCTTTCCGCGACATCCAGGGCCAGGCGGGACTTGCCCGAACCCGTCGGTCCCGCAATGACCAGCAAGGGTGGGCGTTCGCTCACGGCCAGCACCTCCACCGTTCTCCGATGCGCTCGGCACCACAGAGGCCCGAGGTCTTCGGGGCCCGCCACGGGATCCGGCGCCGGTGCAGGCGGGCGAGGGTCGCCGGGCTGGGATGGTGGTGCGTGTTCCAGGGCGCGGCCGGGATCAGGACGCACGCAGGGTGCACCGCCCGAAGAAACGACATGCTCGTGGAGCTGGCGCTGCCATGATGGCCGGCGATCAGGACCTCCGTTGCGAGGGGCGCCCGGCGGGCGGCCAGCACCCGCTCCACCCTGGAGGACGTATCCGAGGTGACCAGGACCGAGCCCCCGGGTATCGAGATCCTGGCCACCAGGGAGCGATCGTTTTCCCGGGAGGGTGGGTGCCGGAAGGAGGGCCAGAGCACCGTCACGGAATCACCCGCCGCCGAGACGCGGAGCTGCCGGGCCAGTGGCACGACGGCGGCGCCGGCGCGGCGTGCCGCCCGCAGCAACGGGACAGCCGCCGGATCCGTCGTCATCCACGCTGGCAGGAGCAGCCGGCGGGGTTGCAGCAGCCCGATGACGGTGGGGAGACCACCGCAGTGGTCCTCGTCCGTGTGGCTGGCGATGACAGCCCCGAGCCTCCTGATGTGGAGATCGGCGAGCAGCCGGGCAGCCTCGTCGGGGAGGCGGCCACCATCGAGAAGAACGGGATCCCCCGGCGCGGGAAGCACCGCGGCCAGGCCGTCACGAACCGGCAGCAGGGTCGGACCGCGGAGGCCCGGGGATGGCAGCAACCGCCAGACGAGTGGCGTGAAAAGGACCGCGACAACCCAGACGGCCGCCGCCAGACGGGCCCGCCGTCCGGGCCACAGGGCCGCCAACGCCAACACGATCAACAGTGCCGTCACGCCCACCGGCACCAGCGGCACGATCCCCATGTGAGCCCGGGCCGGGAGGCCGCAGGCCAGGACGGCGCGGGAGAGGAGATCGAGGAGCCGGAGCGTCACGCCTGCCGCCGCGGGCGCCAGGAGCGCCAGGACGGCGGCGAGGAAGGCCGCGAGGAGCGTTGGTCCCAGGAGGAGTGGCGCCAGCAGGTTGGCCACGACCGCGCCGGGGATCAGCGTGCGGAAATGCCAGGCCACCAGGGGCGCGGCGGCCAGCTGAGCGACAACGGGAACGCTCACGGCGGCCGCCAGCCATCGGGGCAGCGGCAGGGCGGCACTGACCGCCGGGACCCACCGGACCAGGGCCGCAGTGATGCCCACCGTCAGCTGGAAGCTGACCGAGGCGATCAGAGAGGGATCGATCAGGAGCATACCGGTGGCGGCCAGGAGGACGGCGGCCATGGGCACGATGGGGCGGCCCATCATGCGTGCCACCAGGTAGAGGACCACCATGGCGGTCGCCCGGATGGCAGAGGGGGAGGCGCCTGCCAGCAGGGCATAGGAGGGTACGACGGCCAGCACGAGGAGCCGTCCCGCGTTGGGCGAGGCGCCCAGGGCGATGGCGGCCAGCCACAGCATGCCGCCGAGAAGACCGACGTGGAGCCCGCTGACCGCCAGGACGTGGGCCAGTCCCGAGAGCCTCCACCGGTCGCGCCGGGTCCGGGGGAGGAGCTCCCTGCGCCCGAAGACGAGTGCCGAGGCGAGCTCGGCTGCACGAATTCGCGGCGGGCTGGTCCCCGCCGCCCGGAGCAGGGCGTGGACGCCACCGTTTCGCAGGGCGCCGATGCCGGTGGGAGCGGCCGTCTCCACGATGAGCCGCGGGGAAGCCGCGGCAAGAAACGGTCTGAATGGATCGCCCCTCAGGCTCGCCAGCCCCGAGCAGAGGCTTCCCGGCCTTGGGAGCGGCGTGCCGGGGCCTGCGCCGCGAACCTCGAGGCTGAGCCTGGTGGGCAGGGCGATCGTCCCGGAACCAACCCGCGCCGCCGTGACACGGACCCTGGTCCGACGGCCCCACCGGCTGGGAGCCCACCCGTCCTCGATCCTCGCCCGGAAACGCACGGCGGCGTCGCTGTTGTGGAGCATGATCGCCGCGGTCCCCAGCTGTTGTTGGCGGACCGGTAGCCCGCGCGCCGATCCCATGGCCAGTCCGGCGGCGAGCCAGAGGAGGGCCGCCCGCCGGGAATCCCCGGCACGGGCGGCCAGAAGCAGGGCGGCGATTCCCGCGGCGGCCAGGGCCCAGTGGGCTGCGGAGGGGCCCGTCACGACGGCCAGGTGTGCGCCAGCGGTGGCCAGTCCCGCGCCGGCAGCCACGAGGTACAGGGGCCGCAGCGCCTGCGCCGCGCCCGGGGTCACGGCCTCTCCAGGACCGAAACCGTCTCCACGTGGTGGGTCGACGGGAAGAGGTCCACCAGCTCCACGAACCGCAATTGGTAGCCGGCCTCGAGGAGAGCGGCGGCGTCCCGGGCCCAGGTCCCGGGGTCGCAGGACAACATCAAGATCCGGCGCGGCCCCCACGAGATCAGCTGCCGGCGGAGCCGCCGGGAGAGGCCGGAGCGGGGGGGATCGGTGATGACGAGCGCATCGGCGGGGAGCCTGCGGTGACGGTCCAGGTACGCCTCCGCCGTGACACCGATGAAGACCTTGGCGCCCGGAAGGTTGGCGGCAGCGGCGCGTGCGGCGGGCGGGAAGGGCTCCACGAGGGCCAGGCGTGCCGTGGGGTCGGCGCGGGCGGCCGCAGCGGCCAGGAAGCCCACGCCGGCGTGAAGATCCCAGATGGCCCGGGGATCGCCTCCGGCCAGCTCGCTGACCCGGTGAAAGAGCCAGGGCACGAGGTGGCGGTTCCCCTGGAAGAACGCTCCCACCGGTACGGAGAGGGGCGTGGGGAGCTTCATGGTCACGGAGCGCTGGCCCCAGCCGCCCTCGATCCTGCCGGCGCGGGTCAGGATCCAGGCGCCGGCCACCGGCGGCGGCAGTGAGCCGTCCGGTGGCAGCAGGGTCCGCTCCAGCCGCCGCGGCCCGTTCCTGGCCGGGCGCAGCCCGACCACGGCGTGGGAGCCGTCGAGATCTTCGAGCCACTCGAGATCGACGGGCGCCGGGCAGGAGCGGGCCAGTGCCGCCTCGAGAGCCGGAAGGATCTCGAGCAACGGTCCCGAAAGGAGCGCGCAGCGGGAAACGGGCTCGATGCTCCAGGATTGCGGGGCGTAGAAGCCGAGGGTCCCGCCGGCGGGATCCCAGTGAAGGCGCGCCCGGAGGCGGTAGGCCGGCGGCGAGGTGGTGACCGGCGCCGTGGCCAGGATCTCCCGGAGCTCCCGGTTGCCCCGCGCCGCCCCGGCCGCGACCTGCGCCTTGAGGGGTGCTCCGGCGGCGGGGTCCACGTGAGACCAGTCGCAGCCGCCGCAGCGCGGAGCGTGGGGGCAGGGCGCCGTAAGGCGGGCCGGGTGGGCCCCCGTCAGCACCTCGGTGGTCCTCCCGTGGACGACCCCTCCCCGCCGAAAGAGCTCCCTGGCCCGGACCGTCTCGCCGGGAAGCGCACCGAGGAGCATCCAGGTGGTCTCCCCGGCGTGGGCGACGCCCCAGCCGCCTCCGGCGAGGCCGGTGCAGCGGAGGGTGACGGTGTCCCGGTTCACGGGAGCTCCAGCCGCGGGAGGTCCAGGAGGATCCGGAGCTCCCGGTCACGGTGCGCCCGTACGGCTCGGCGGCCTGCGGGCCCGTCCACCTCGCCAGCCGCCCGGCGGGCCCGTGCGAGGATCTCATTCTGTGTCGCCCGGTCCAGGGCGTTCCAGCAACCTTCCAGGAGCGCGGTCTCCAGAGAGAACAGGCCGTCCTCCACGAGCTCGGGGTCTTCGATTCCAGCCAGCTCGGAGAGGCTCGAACGGATGGACTGGAGGCAGTGGGCAACGGCGGGTCTCGCTTCCAACTGCGCCGTGGCGGCCCGTTCCAGGTGGCGGTCGAGGCGCTCCAGAACCGGCCGGAGGCTCTCACGATCACCCGTTGCGTCGTCGGAGGAGCCGGCGCGGCTCTCCGCCAGCCGTTTGGCGGCCCGCCGCACGGCGTGCCGGCAGTAGGACAGGCTGAGAACGGGGTCGTCCTCCCCCGTCTCGCGTCTTCTGGCAAACACCTCGGCGATGCCTGCGGTGACGGCCGCCAGGGGTACGTCGTCCCTCCACCACGTCCTGAGAAGCTGGAAATCGCGGGGCGAGAGAACGTGGGGCGTACCCCGGAGCTCGGCGAAGAGATCTTCGACGGCCCGGTAGTAGGCAAGCTCCCGTTCGGATTCTGTCATGGGAAGAAGTGTAACCCGGGGCGCCAGGCCGGTTGAAGCTCCGGCGGTTGTTTCGCCCCTTTCCGTCCGCAAGGTTGGATGGAAGCTTGCCCGCAACGCCTGGCATTGACATGCGACTGCGCGCCGCTGCAGCGGAACGGCCGGTGCTCTTTGGCGAATTCACTCCTCAATGTCGCGCGCTTGAGCCGTCAGGGGATTTGGGCCTGGAAACGCGGTACAATCGCACGGCGTATGAGGAGACTCCGGATTGCTGAGGTTTTGGCGGTCGCCGTTCTGACCGTGGTGGTGTCCGGTACGGGGAGTGCCGGAACCTGGAGCAAGGTGCCGGAGGCGGTTTCCCGCCTTCGCGCCAAGCCATCGGACGCCGGAGCGATCGCGTTGATCCGTGCGGCGGGAGACTCGTGCCTGGCAGAGGCCAGGGCGGGCCATCTGGCGGCCACCCGCGAGCTGATCGATGCCTTCGATGAGCTGGTATCGCCGGCGCCGGACTCGCAGAGCTACATCGATGCCGTGCACCGGAAAGCAGCTCAGGAGCTGGTGAAGTACGGTGACCGGAGCCTCCCCACCGATTCAACCGCCGCGGGCACGGCCTGGGCGCTGGCAGCGGAGCTGGCCCCGGACGCGGCGCCTGTGGAGCGGCTGCGCCGCCTTCTGTTACCACCGCGCAAGGGGCGGCCGGGCCAGATCTGGACCTCCCCGATCGACGGCGCAGAGCTGGTCTGGCTTCCACCGTTCCGTTTCTTGATGGGGTGTACGCGCAAGGACGGTGAGTGTCAACCGGACGAGAAGTACCTTCGCTGGGTGACGACCCGGGGATTTTGGATCGAGCGGCGCGAGGTGACCAACGCGCGCTACAGGTTGTGTGTCGACGCCGGCGCCTGTACCCCTCCAGAGGACCCACTGCTGTTCGACGAGCCCGGAATGGGCAGCTATGCCCTTGCCGGTGTCACCTGGAGCCAGGCGGTCCAGTACGCAACCTGGGCGGGACGGCGCCTGCCATCGGAGGCCCAGTGGGAACGGGCCGCCCGTGGCAAGAAAATCGACTGGCGGTATCCCTGGGGTAACTACAAAATGCGCTCGCGTGCCAACGTTCGTGGGATCGGCGGCGCGGATGTTTTCCAGGGCGTGGCGCCGGTGGCGTCCTTCCCGTGGACCGGCTGGGGGATCTACGACATCGCCGGGAATGTCTGGGAATGGTGCCAGGACACCTACCACGAGGTTCTTGTGGCGGGCCCCAAGGACGGTTCGGTGTGGGTCGAAGGGGGCAAGGGCCGGGTCGTCCGCGGGGGTTCGTGGCGCCGGGATATCGAGCTCGCCCGGGTGTCGTCCCGGCGCTGGCACGAGGAGTCCTATCGTGCGGACGATCTCGGCTTCCGTTGTGTCGCGGCGCCTTCGGACAGCATCGGCGACGACGAGGCCATCTCCATCGCTCAGGCGGCGTTCCCCATCAGGGTGCAGGTCGGAAAGGAGCTCGACCGGGCGGCGCTCGACCGGGCCGACAGGAACTACCTGGACCGGCGGGCCGTCACGTGGCTTGCCGTTGAGGGGAGGCCGTGGGAGGCGCTGCCGAGGGCGGTGGTGCTCCTGGACCGCAACCCTGACGATCCGGTGGCGAAGGACCTTCTCGATGGTCTGGAAGGGAACCTCGAGCAACAAGCGGCACGGGGTGACGTTCGCCAGCTGGAGCGGTGGTTGAACCGCTATACCGAGACAGTTGGCCGGAGCAAGAACCTCGCCTCGAGGGTGGGTCGCCTGGACCGTCGTATCGCAGGCGCACTCAAGAAGGCCGGCCTCGAACGAAAACGTCAGGGGGATACCGTTGGCGCCGGTGCGTGTTTTCGCCTGGCGCTCCGCGTCAATCCCGGGGACCAGGAGCTGAAGCGTCTTGCCCAGTCGGTCATTCCCGAGCCAGGGGCGGTACGAACCATGCAACCCGACAACCGGGAGGTGGCCTGGGTGCCCTCCGGAAGTTACCTGATGGGACGGGGCCGGGGGGACGACCAGGCGTCGACGGATGAACAGCCGGCCCACACGGTGTTCATCACGGGTTTCTGGATGGACCGCCGCGAGGTGACCAACGGGGCGTATCGGCGTTGTGTCGAAGCCGGCGCCTGCACGCCGCCTCACAAGGTCAAGCAGTACGATGATCCCGCCTTCGCCGAGTATCCCGTGCTCTGGGTGGACTGGTTCCAGGCACGTGCCTACGCCAAGTGGGCCGGGAAACGCCTGCCGACGGAGGCGGAATGGGAATACGCGGCGCGTGCCGGGGCCTCCACACGCTATCCATGGGGCGACCAGTGGCAGCCCGGGGCGGCCAACGCCATCGGGACGGCGGGTGCGGATCACTTCTCGGGACCTTCCCCGGTGGGGAGCTTCCTTCCCAACGCGTGGGGTCTCTTCGACATGATCGGTAACGCCCGGGAATGGGTGGAGGACGCGTACCACCCGAGCTACACCGACGCGCCGAACGATGGGCGGGCGTGGAACCAGGTCAGCGACGATGCCGGGGAACCCTCCCGCGTGCTCCGTGGAGGCTCGTACGGCGACTTCCCGGTCAAGCAGCGGGTATCCAGGCGCAGCCACAAGTCCCCGGAGAACTGGACCAAGACGACGGGATTTCGCTGCGCCGCGGATCGCTGAGGTATCGCCTCGATGAACGCGAGGCGCGGTGGCCGGTAGAGCCCCCGGCCGGGGAAGGCGCCGTGCCGTTCCTCGACCTCAGCGCGATCGTACGGTGTCCTGCCGGTGCCCGCGTGGGCGCCGGTCTGCGTGCTCACTTCTTCTTGATCGGCTGATACTTCGGGTAGGGTTCCGCACGGCCGGAAAGGCCCCCGATTCTCAGCGTGAGCACCATGCCATCGGGCGTGGCCTCCAGCCATCGGGCGACCTGCCGGTAGAAGCGGCGGAGCTCGCCGGCGTCGTAGTCGAGCTGGGCACTGTGGAGGAACTCATCGATACGGCGCATGGCCCGGGTTGTCAGCTCGAACTTGCCCTCGACGCCACGGAGCAGGGGTTCCTGGAAGGTGTGTTCCAGGACCAGGGGCTCCACCTGGGGGACCTCGACGGCGATCGGCCCCGTGGGCCTCATATCGGCGGCTGTCAGCGGAGCCTGCGCAGGGCCGTCTGCCCCCGATTCGCCGGTGTTCGCTGGCATGCTGCCGATCTCGAGGATTGTCACCATGGTGCCGGTCATGGCGACGAGCTCCGCCAGTTGTCCGGCGGAACGTTCCGGCACCCGTGCCGCGCGAACCCCCTCGAGCCACGCTGCGACCTTCTCCAAGTAGCTGGTAATGGACTGGAGCTTCGAACGGTCCAGCGAGGTGGCCCCCGGAGCTCCCGTCGGCGGGCTCTGATCGTCTGTTGTGATCCCGTTCTCCGCGGCCAGCGAGGCCAGATCAGCCCCAACCGATCGGGAGAGGACGAGGATCTTCTCCAGGTGGTCCTGAAGGGCTGGGTCAGCCGGTGCGCCGGGAACCGTGGCCGCCAGGTAGAGGTAGATCTGCCTGAGGTTTCGATGCGCCTTTTCGAGATCTTCCCACCGTAGCTCCATACCGTGCCGGCCCTCCTGAGGATGAGAACGGGTGTGACCCGAGAGCTCCCATCTTAACCGTGTCTGGTTCCATTTGCGCCCTTCCAGGAGCGTCGTGTGGTACCTTCGTTGTCAAAGATCTGTCAAGGTAGGAGCTACAATGGATTGGCAGGTGGGAGGACCATGATTTTCAGGACCACCAAGGACAGACGCGGCGTTCGGCTCGCCATCATCCTCGCGGTGACTGTGGCCGTGGCCGTGGAGGGCCTCGACGCGGGAGGTTGGGCGCTGTGGAGGGATCTGATGGTCACGGCCAGGGAACGGCCGGCCGAAGGATGCCGGGTCCTGCTGTCCACGGCACTGCTGGCCGGGCCGCCGGCGGCGGAATGGGCCAGAACCATCACGGCCGGTCCGCTGATGCGGAAGGCCGGTCAGTGTGGACTGGAGGCCGTGGCCCGTGCCGCCTGGGCTCTCCGGCGATGGACGCCGGTCGATCCCGCCGGTTGGACCCTGGGCGCCAGGGCCGAGCTGGCCGCCGGCCGGCTCGACAAAGGAATGGGGCTTCTGCGGGCGGCGTTGCAGCGGAACCCCACCTCACCCTACCTCCACCGGTTGATGGCCTTGCTGGACATGAACCTCGGTGACTACGATGGGGCGCTGCAATCGTTGGCCGATGCCGAGGGCCTGGCGCCGGGCTACCGGATCCCGCCGGTCGAGGTTCTGCCCGGAGACGATGAGTGGATCGCCATCGAAGGACTTCGCCGTCGCGCCGCGCTCTATCCGCGCCACCGGCAGGACGCGCTGCTGGCACTGGCCTCCAAGCTGTGGTCGCTTGGGCGGCGGGACGAGGCCCGCGAGGTGCTCGCGCCGTTGCGGGACCGGCCCGTAGTCCTCATGACCCGTGCGCGATGGGCCCTGGAGGATGGTGATCCCCGCATGGCGGTCCGGCTGATGAGGCCCGTTGCGGAACGTTCCGCCTACCCCCGGAGGATCCGGAGCAGGGCCTACAGCCTGCTGGCGCGGGCGCTCGAGGCTGAAGGCGAGAGTGAGCGGGCGATGAAGACGGCGAGGAAGGCCGTCATGCTCGACCCCAACTCCCCCGAGCCCTACCTGGCATTGTCCCGCCTGGCCCGCCGGCGTGGTGACACCGAGGCGGCCCTGCAGTATATCCGCTCGGCCTGGGGCGTCGCCCCCTCGGACGTCAGGGTGCTCCTGGAGGTCGCTTCCACGGCTGAGGCGGCCGGCGCGTATTCCGATGCCCGCCTGGCCCTGGAACGGGCGGAGAAGCTGGCCCCGGATCGAGTCGATGTGGGCGTACGCCTCGCCGGGTACCTGCTCCGCCGCGGGGAGTACATGAACGCGGCCCTGGTGCTTTCGCGCCAGCTGGATCGCCATCCCATGGAGCCCCGGCTGATCGCCCTGGCCGCCCGCCTCCAGGGGAAGACGTCCCGGCGGCGATAGGCGTCCGGATTCCCGGGACCTCCGGCGGTTCGAGCAGGGAGGTGAAGTTGCGGGGATGCTGTGCCAAGGGACACGGGGGAGGAACCGGGGGGCCGTGGCGAGAGACGACTGGCCGAGACCCGGCCACCTCGGGAAGCTGATTTCAGGACGGATCGTGATCGTCGCGCCTGGCGCGGTCCGAGGCCCAGAGGGTCTGGCGGCAGATACCGTGAAGGATCGTCACCTCCTCCCCGGTGACGCCGGCCCGCCCCAGGAGCCGCCGGAGCTTGCGCAGAATCCGTTCCGGGTTGACCGGGTCCAGGAAGCCGATGTCGAGAAGGGCCTCCTTCATGTGGGCCATCAACGCCTCCATCGCCGCGTTGGTGGCCAGGTTGGAGGAGGTGGCCGGCGCGGGTTGGGTGGCGATGGTGAGGTGGCCCAGGAGAATCGCGATGGACTGGGCGAGGTTGAGCACCGGGAAGGCGCCGGCGGTGGGGATCCGAACCACGAGGTCGCAGCGGTCGAGGTCCTCGCGGCGAAGCCCGCGGGTTTCGTTCCCGAAGACCAGGGCGGTTCCGCCGGGCGTCCGGTCCTCGAGCTCCCGGACGAGCTCTGCCGGCCCGATGACCGGGAGGTTCTTCCGCCCCCGGCCCGAGGCCGTGCCGATGACGGTCGTAAAGGGGGCCGCCGCCTCCGGGAGCGAGGGCGCCGTGACGATCTCCAGGTGCTCCTGGGCGCCGCAGGCCCACCGGAGGACGGATTCGTCCGCGGGCGTGGCGCCGGGCCGGACCAGGATCAGCCGGGGGACACCGAAGTTCGCCGCCGCGCGCATGGCGGCCCCGAGGTTCCCCGGGGCCGAGGTCTCGACGAGGATCACGGCGGCGCATGGCATCGTGGGTTATAGTAACGGGGAATCATCTCCTTTGCCGAGGCGAGTGGAGGATCGAGGGGAATGCAGGGCCGTGCGGCCCGTAATGGATTAGGGAGCACACCACCGGAAAGGGACACGAGGTGATGGAAGCAACCACCGATCTCAGCGGCCCGGGGCGCTCCGGCCCCGGCGCCCGTACCGGACGGCGAGGCGGTTCGTACGCCGGTGGGACCATACCGGTGCGGGGAGGGCGGGGGATCCGCAGGAACGGTGTCACGGCGGTGTTCCCGAGAATCGCAGGTGCCGTACGATGATCATCCCCATCGGGCAAACGGATTCGGCGGTCCGGCGCCTCCCCTGGGTGACCTTCGGGATCATGATCCTCTGCTTCCTGGTGTTCGTCGGCACCCTTGGACCAACACACACCTTGCAACGCCGGGCGGCGGAGAGCCTCGGCGACGCGATCCGGTACTGGACGCAGCACCCCTACCTGGAGCCCGGGGAACGCATGAAGAGCATGCTGAGCGGCGGCGCAGCCGACAAGGAGCAGGTCCTTCGGGAGCTCGTGCGCCAGTTCGGGAAGAAGCCGCCGGCCTCCAGGGAACAGCGGCGCAGGGAACAGGCCCACCTGGACCGGCTCGTCGATCGCGGTTTCTCGCTCCTGCACCAGGTTCCCGCCTTCCGGTACGGTCTGATCCCGGCCCACCCCAGGGCCTTCGCGTACCTCACCTACATGTTCATGCACGGCGGGTGGATGCACCTTCTGGGCAACCTCTTCATCCTCTTCCTGACGGGGCCGTTCCTCGAAGACGCCTGGGGAAGACCGCTCTTTGCCGCCCTGTACCTGGCGTCCGGGGTGTTCTCGGCCTTCATGTTCGCCGCGCACTATCCTCACCTGCAGGGGCCGCTGATCGGTGCGTCGGGCGCCATCGCCGGCGTCATGGGGGCGTTCCTCGTTCGATTCTGGGCACGGAGAATCCGGTTTTTCTACTGGTTCTTCTTCGTGTTTCACGGCACCTTTGAGGCCCCCGCCTGGCTGATGCTCGGTTTGTGGCTTCTTCGCGAGCTGACCTTCGCCCAGGCCGTGGATGCCATGGCACCGGGAAGCGGAGGCGGGGGGACGGCCCACTGGGCCCACGTCTGGGGGTTCGTCTTCGGGCTCGCCGTCGCTGCGGGCGTCAAGCGCTTTGCCATCGAGGAGCGCTTCATTCACCCGGCCATCGAGGCCAAGATCACGGTTGTGGACAACCAGCCGATCGAGCGCGCCATGGAGGTCCACGGCGCCGGCGACCATGACCGGGCGCTGGAGCTGCTGGAGGCCGAGGTCCGCCGCGATCCGGGAAACGTCGATGCCGAGCTGGCCCTTTGGAACATGGCCGTGGAGCTCGGCCGCGGCCAGGAGAAGGCCGAGCATGCACGCCGCCTGATCCGGAGGTACCTCCGTTCAGGGAACAACGAGGCGGCCGTGGCGGTGTGGTCGGAGCTCCTTGGCAGCGCTCCGGGCGAACGGCTGGATCCGGCCTCGGCCGCCGGAGTCGCCAGGGCTCTGGCCGAGGCCGGCCGCCTGGAGGAGGCCGACCGGGCACTCGAGTCGCTGGCGCGTGGAGACACCGGCGAGATGCCCCCGGGGCCCCTGATCCGCGGCACGCGTCTGGCCATCGAGAACCGTCTGCCGACGGCCCGGCTGCTCCTTTCGCGGCTGGCGGAGAACCCTGGAGCTCCGCAAGAGACGCTCGCGGAGCTGGAAGCCGCCGCGGCGGACCTTCCGGAGGCTCCGGCGGCGGCCGGCGACGGGGCATCCTCCACGCCAGCCGGGATAGTGGACCCCCTGCCGGGGGAGGACGACGCCCCGGCCACCGGGGTGGAGCACACGTTACAGATCATGCAGGCCGTGCCCGTGGGGCTCGATGGAGACGTCGTGGTGCTGAGGGTGGGGGAGAAAGAACGCAGGCTGCGCCTGGATTACCTCAAGGTGGTGGCGGCCGCCGCCGTACCCGGTCCGAGCGGCAATCCAACGGTGCTGGTCGACCTCCTCCTCGATGCGCCGTGGGAAGACCGGCGGGTCCTGCGGGCCGTCCGTCTTCTCGGCACCACCTTCGATCCGCGGACGCTGATTCCCGGCGAGTCACCCGTGGAGTCGCTGCGGCAGTTCCTGACCCACCTGATCGGCTGGAGCGGCGCGACACCCCTCCCCGATCCCGAGAGCGCCCGCGGCCGCCCTTTCAGGAGGTTCGGCTCCATCACCGAGTACGAACGGGAAGTCCTCGGGGTTGGCCGGGACGCTTGATGAGCGGTCTGCCGTACGACAGGAAACACCTCACGGTGCCCCCTGCGCTCTCATGAACCGTCCGGATCACCGCTGGCCGAGCAGCTCGCGTTCGGAAAACACCTCCGCGGAGAACACCTGGATTCGGATGTCCGGATCGCGCCAGCAGCCGGCGGGCAGGCCGGCTTTCCGGCAGGTGTGGTCGAGAAAGGTCTGGAGGTCCCACCCGTGCTCGATGGGTACCTGCGGCAGGAGCAGGCCCCGGTAGGGCCCGCGTTCGATCATGACGCCGTGTTCCCCCACGCGGACGTCCTCCGCGGAGGCCACGGGCCGGAGCGGCGTCAGGGCCGAGATCTCGATCTCCACCTGGGGCAGCTCCGTGGCCTCGAGGGGCGGAAAGCGGGGATCGTGCAAGGCGGCGTTGAGCGCGTTGTCCCGAACGGATTGCCACAGCGGCTCGATACCGACCACGTGGCCGATACATCCACGGAGCTCGTTGCCCTTCGTCAGAGTGACGAAGGCACCCCTCGGTTCCGTTAACGGCCCCCGCGGGACCTCCGGTGCCGGGAGCGGCTCGCCGGCCAGGCGGCGTTCGATTGTCTGCCGCGCCAGGCGGAGCAGGAAGACCTTGTCGCGGGTTCCCAGGTCCGACGCCATGTTGCCTCCTCCTACTGCACCACGATGGAGTCGCGCAGGGCGGTTGTCAATGGTCCCGGTGCGTCTCAGATCGTGACGCTCTCCACGGTGTCGCGGCCGCCGCGTTTGGCCCGGTACAGGGCCTCGTCGGCCATGCGGATCAGCTCGGTGGAGCTCGATTGGCCCGACGGGATGGTCGATGCGACGCCGATGCTGATGGTCAGGATCGAGTCCCTGGGCGACCCCCGGTGCTCGATGCCGGCCGCCCGGACGGCCAGGCGAAGCTCGTGCGCCAGACCGGCAGCGGCGTCCGGCGGGACGTTGGGAAGGACGATGCTGAACTCCTCGCCACCGTAGCGCGCGATCCTGTCGGTGGCGCGGCGAAGACGCTGGCTCATGATGGATGCCACCTCGATCAGTGCGGCATCTCCGGCCTGGTGGCCGTGGGTGTCGTTGTACGCCTTAAAGTGATCGATGTCGATCATCAACACCGAGAGCCACAGGCTGTCCCGGCGGCAGTGCGCCCACTCGGCGGCGGAGACCTCGTCGAAGGAACGGCGGTTGGCCACACCCGTCAGTGGGTCCAGCCTGGCCAGCTCCTGGAGGCGGCGGTTGGCCGCCTCCAGCTGGTCGCTTGTTCGCCGAAGGTCCTGCGTCGCCTCGGCGACCTTGATCTCGAGCTCCCGGGCCCGGCGTTGGTGTCCTCGGATCCTCGCCCGGGCCACCGTGAACACCAGGAAGATCGCGGCGGCGAACAGCAGGAGGTAGAAGGCGGGACGCTGCACCAGGCGCGGACGCACCTCGAGCAGGAGGGGATTCGAGGGCGGCCCCCAGCGGCCGTCAGCGCCTCCCCGCACGACGAACTGGTAGTGTCCGGGCGGGAGGTGGTCGAAATAGGCGGCCCGGCGTGGACCGGCGTCGACCCAATCATCGTGAAGCCCCCGGACGCGGTACTGGAATCTCAGGCTTGCAGGGTTGCGGAAGAAGAGGACGGTGTAATCGATTTCCAGGGGGGGAGCACCCGGTCGCAGGACGAGTGGTTTCTTGGTCCGGGGGACGGCGCGGTCACCGAGGTGCACGGCTTCCAGTATGGCGGGAAGCGCCGGCGGGGGCCAGGGGGTCCTGTCCGGATCGAGGGAGACGACGCCCTTTGGGGTCGGGAACCACAGGGAGCCGTCGCGGGCCCTCCAGCCCGAGGGCTGGCTACCCCCGTTGCACTCGGCGGTCGGCATCCCGTCCGCCTGGCCGAAGACCTTGGAGGCCACCTCCGGGATCTCTCCCAGGGCGCACCGGCGTGCCTGCTCCCGGGAAACCCGGAAGATCCCACGGTTGCAGCTCATCCAGAGGTTTGCTGCATCGTCCTCGAGAATCCGGTAGACGGTGTCATCGAAGAGCCCCTGGGCCGTTGTGACGCAACCGAGCTTCCCGGCCTCGAGAAGACAGAGGCCGGACCCCATGGTGGCCAGCCACAGGCCGCCGTGTGCCCCCTCGTGAATATCTACCACGGAGACATTGGAGAGCGCTTCAGTTCCACGGGGTCGGAAAACCACGGAATCGCGAACGCGGACGACACCACCGCCGGTCAGGCCGGCCCACAGCACGCCGTCTTCGGTGCGGTGCACGCAGCGCACCAGGTTCGAGGGAAGACCGGAACGGGTGGACACGATGGAGAGAACCCGATCCCGAAAATGCACGAGGCCACCGCCGTACGTCCCTATCCAGACGCCGCCATGACCGTCACCCTCCAGTGACCAGATCGTGTCCACCGGCAGCCCGTCCCGGGTGGTCCACGAGTCGAGGTGGCCCTTCCAGAGACGGTAAAGACCCTCCTCGTAGGTGCCGATCCAGAGGGCGCCGGCGGGGTCCTCGTACAGCGCGAAGATATCCTTGGCCCGGAGGCGCACCAGTGGCTCCAGCTTCCGGGTCTCCCCGGTCCCTGGGAGCAGCCGGAACAGGCCGTGGCCGCTGGTTCCGATCCACATGGTTCCGGCGCGGTCTTCCAGCACGACGCGCGCCATGAGGGGTGCCGTGCCGTTCCCCGCCCCCCACACGCCGAAGAGACTGTCCCCCAGCCTGATCAGGCCGCTCCGTTGCGTGCCGATCCACAGGTTGCCCTCCCGGTCTTCGAGAATGGCAAGGATGTTATCCCCGTGGAGGCTGGTTCGGGTCGAGCTCCCGGTGACGGTGCGGCCTCGGACCCGGTCCAGTCCCTCCGAGGTCCCGACCCAGAGGTTCCCCTCACGGTCCTCCCCCAGGGACAGGACCCTGTTGGAGCTCAATCCGTTCTTCTCCGTCAGGACCCCGGTGAGCAAGCCCTCGTGGTCGAGGCGGGCCAGCCCGCCGCCGAAGGTCCCGGCCCAGATGGCGCCTTTCCGATCCTCGTGGAGCGCCCAGATGGTGTTGTGGGGAACACGGTCCGGCGCACGTAGCCACGTCAGCCGGTCCCCGGACCGAAGCATGGCCAGGCCGTGGCCCTCCGTCCCGACCCAGATCGTGCCGTCGGAGGATTCCAACAGGACGAGGATGCGATCTCCCGCGAACCCAGGTACCTCCTCGATGGTGGTGAGGTCATCGGCGCCGGTGCGCAGGAGACCGTTGCCGCGGGTGCCGATCCAGACGCGCCCCTTTCGATCCTGGAGGAGGGAACGGACCAGGAGAGTCTGCATCCCCGGTCCATGTCCGATCCGCTGGAAGCTGCCGTCGGGGAGGCGGTGGACAAGGCCTCCGGCACGCATGCCAACCAGGAGCTCGCCGTTCCGCACGGTGAGAATCGAGGTGACGTTGTTGGCCGGGAGCGCGGGGTTTGTCGTGCGGTTGAAGACGGTGAAGCGGACCCCGTCGAAGCGGGCCAGGCCCTCCTGCGTGGCGATCCAGAGGTAGCCACGCGAATCCTGGACGATGGCTTGTGGCGAGCTCTGGGGAAGGCCGTCGGCCGTGTCCCACTGTTGCTCGGTGTAGTGACGGATGGGAACGGAGGGATCGAGAGCGCCGGCGGTGTGGGAGATCAGCAGGGTCCCGAACACGGCCACCGCGACGACGGATGGCAAAGAACGGAGTCGAAGGAAGCGCCCGGGGAGGTTCACGGACATATTCTCTCACGGCGGATCGCCCGGCTGACCTCGGGCGCCTGGATCCGGCTGGTATAACCTGTGGGCCGGTGTTCCGTACACCGGACGGAGGAGGTTCCATGAAGAAACGGATCCATACGGTTGTGATCATTCTCGCCATCCTGGCGGTTGCCGGAGCGGCGGCGGCCCGGGATACGAAGGACAGCGAGACGGCACGCTACGTACGCTCCCACTACACCAAGTTCGAGTACCGCGTTCCCATGCGGGATGGGATTCGGCTGTTCACGGCGGTCTACATTCCCAACGACATGTCGAAGACCTACCCGATCCTGATGATGCGGACTCCCTACTCCGTGGCGCCCTACGGCGCCGACCGGTACAAGGACTCTCTGGGGCCCTCGAAGGCCTTCGCCCGGGAGGGCTACATCTTCGTCTACCAGGACGTGCGGGGGCGTTTCATGTCCGGGGGCCGCTTCGTCAACATGCGTCCCGAGGATGCCTGGGAGAGGGGCGGAAACGCGGTGGACGAAAGCACCGACACCTGGGATACCATCGACTGGTTGATCCACCACATCAAGGGCAACAACGGTAAGGTCGGGATCTGGGGGATCTCCTACCCCGGTTTCTACGCCTCCTGCGGCATGATCCACTCCCACCCGGCTCTCAAGGCCGTCTCGCCCCAGGCGCCCATCGCCGACTGGTTCTGGGACGACATGCACAGAAACGGCGCCTTCAACGTGGTGCTGGCCTTTGATTTCTTCTCCGTCTTCGGCCGTCCGCGGCAGGGGCCGACCACCGAATGGCCCGAACACCTGGAGATGGGGACTTCGGACGCCTACGATTTCTTCCTGGACCTCGGGCCGCTCGCCAACGCCAACGAGCGTTTCTTTCACCACGAGATCCCGTTCTGGGACCAGGTGGCGGCACATCCCAACTACGACGAGCTCTGGCGCTCCCGCAACATCCTGCCCCATCTGAGGAACGTCAAGGCGGCGGTCATGGTGGTGGGTGGGCTGTTCGACACGGAGGACCTCTACGGCCCACTGGCAACCTACCGTGCGGTCGAGCGGCAGAATCCCGGCATTGACAACGTGCTGGTGATGGGGCCGTGGCGGCATGGCGGCTGGGCCTGGACCAGTGGGGAAGATCTTGGCGAGGAGAGCTTCGGCTTCGCCACGGCGAAATGGTTCCGGAAGAACGTCGAGCTGCCCTTCTTCCGGCACTATCTCAAGGATGGGCCCGCGCCGCATCAACCCGAGGCTCTCGTTTTCGAGACCGGCGCCGACCGCTGGCGGGAGCTCGATCGCTGGCCGCCGCGCGCCACGACGACGTTACTCTACCTGGGGGAGGGACACGCCCTTTCCTGGACTCGCCCGGATCCGGAAGGCGAGGCCTGGGACCAGTACGTCAGCGACCCATCCAAGCCCGTTCCCTATACCGAGGAGATCACCACGGGGTGGTCCGCCTCCTACATGACCGAGGATCAGCGCTTCGCAGGACGGCGGCCCGACGTGCTGGTCTACACCAGCGAGCCGCTCGAGGACGACCTGACGGTGGCCGGGCCGGTCATGGCGGATCTGTGGGTCAGCACCTCCGGGGGCGACTCCGACTGGATCGTCAAGATCATCGACGTCCAGCCGACGAAGGAGCCCCGCTGGTCCAACTGCGGCCACGGTTGGGGAGAGGAGCACAAGGACAGGACGGCGGGCGTGCAGCGCCTCGTCCGTGCCGAGGCGTTCCGCGGCAGGTTCCGCAACAGCTTCGAACATCCCGAGCCCTTCACGCCCGACGAGCCGACCCACATCCGGTACGAGCTTCACGACATCTTCCATACCTTTCTCAAGGGTCACCGCATCATGATCCAGATTCAGAGCACCTGGTTCCCCTTCATCGACCGGAACCCCGGCAGCTGGGTGGACAACATCTTCGAGGCCAAGGCCAAGGACTTCATACCGGTTACCAACAGGGTGTACCGTTCGGCAAAACACCCAAGCGCCGTGGAGCTGCGGATACTCCGGGGCCAGGGAGAGGAAGAGCAACACGCCACAAAGTGACACGGGTGCACAGGCTTCCGGGCCCCATCGCCATGGGCCATGCGGGTGAAGAGACCGTATGATCGGCGGCCCGGTGGGCGAAACGCCGCGCCGCCGTCGACACGGCTCCGTCCGCCCCTGGGGGTGCCAACGACCGTGACGTTGACCGGGAGCCCGCTGACGGCGGCGGGCGTGACGGGCATCGAGCTGTTCGCCGCCGCCCAGGCGCTGGACCTCCGGGACTTCACGCCGGGACGTGGTACCCGTGCGGCACACACCGCCGTCCGCTGGCGGCTCGAGCTTCTCGAGGAGGATCGTCCCCTGCACCGGGACCACAAGATGATGGTGGAGCTGGTGCGGAGCCTGGAGATCCTCGACGCGGTGGAGGAGGAGATCGGGCGTCTCCAGTGAGGCGCTCTGGGCGGTGCGGCGGTATGATGGTTCCATGAGCGCCGTGCGCAAGAACGTCTTGCTGGTGGGAGTGGACCGGGAAGTGGTGGAGCGTCTGGTGCCGCTGCTCAAGCGGCGGGATATCGACGTGCTCTCCACCGCGCCTTCACCGGCGGTGCTCAACCTGCTTCGGGACACGCCTTTCGATCTCCTGGTGGTTCACTATCCCCTGGGTCGGCCCGGCCTCGAGGCGTTTCTGGAAGAGGTCCGTTCCCCCGAGTCGTTCTGCAGGAATGCCGGGGTCATCCTCGTGGCGGAGGACTCGCAGATGGAGGAGGCACTTCGGTTCGAAGGCGCCGGAGTCAACCGGGTGATGACGGCCCAGTGGACCGGTGGGCATCTCTGGCAGGCGCTGGCGGACCTCCTCCAGGTGGCGCCGCGGGTGGCCGTTCGTACCTTGGCCCACCTGGACATTCAGCTGGGTAGGGGCCGGGCGGAAGACCTGGCGCGTTCGGTCAACCTTTCGGCCACGGGGATCCTGCTGGAGGCGCCGGCGCGGGTCCGCCCGGGAACGCCGCTGCGGCTGACATTCCGGCTTCCCGAGGAGCTCCGCCCGGTGAGGGGGGCGGGGGAGGTCGTTCGGGTGACCCAGGCCGAGCGCGAGGGCGTGGACGGCTTCGCCGTCCGCTTCCTCAACCTGGAAGCCGATGGCGCCGAACGTGTGGGGGAGTGGGTGGCCGCCCGCCGTTGAGCCGGTCGGAAACACCGGTCTTCATCGCCGGCCCTGCAGAACGACAGGCTCTCGGTCCTCCCCTGCGGAGCTCAGAGCGACCGGGTGCGCTGCTCGAGAGCGGTGAGGCGAGCCGCGATGTCCTGTAGGCGTTCCCGGCGCTTCTCCAGGTGCTCCCGTTCCGAGCGGACGAAGCGTGTGTAGGGCGCGATGGTCTCCCGGATGCGCGCGAGGCTGGAGTCGGCCTCACGGTGAAACTGCTCGGTGATGGCGCCCATCAGCTCGGTCCGCGTGGCCCCGATACGCTCCCGGAGGTTTTTCTTGGCACGGGCGCGCTTGGCCGGGATGATGAACAGACCCAGCGTCGCCATGACGCCGGCCGCCAGCAGACCCGTCACGTCGGCCACCGTGGACGAGGCGATCAGGGCCACCGTGGCGCCGAGGCCGACGGCGCCGGCCTCCACCAGGGCGGTCCCGGCCACGGCCTGCTGGACGTCGGCTGCCATGCGGGAAGCCTCGGTCTCCCGGTCGTAGCCCTCCATGCCCTCCCGTGCGGCGCGTCCCACGGTCTCCAGGAGCCGGGTGCGGTCGGACTCGAAGCGGGCCCCCACATGGCCGACGATCCGGTCCGCGTGCCGGCTCCGGCGCAGGTTGACGTGCTCGACCACGGCCTGCCACTGCCGGATGTCCGACTCCACGAGCCAGTCGATGATCGACTCGACCTTCCGCTCGATCTCCTGGGGGGCATCGGCGATGACCATCCGCTCGAACTGGGAACGGATCCTCTCCTTCCGGACCAGGTCCGGGAGGCGGCCCAGGCGGATGGTCTCGTCGAAGAACTCCAGCCCCCGGACCTCCATCTGGTGGAGCACGTTGTCGATGTCGGCCAGGCGGAGCTTGAACTCGCGGTCGATGTCGGCACGGTAGGCCTCGAGCTGGCGCTCGATGTCGTCCAGGGCCGTGAAGTCCTCCTTGAGGAGCTCCAGCTGGCCGGTGACGTCGTCGAGCAGACCGCCCACCAGGCTGGTGGCGACCCCGATGGGGTTGAGAAGCTTCAGGCGGAGCCGTTCCGTCTCATCGAGGGTGTCGCGAAGGTACCGCTCGATGGCCGGGAGGCCGCTGCCCTCCAGGGCGTCCTCGTCACCCGCGGTCCGGGCCCCACGGGCCCACCGGGCGGAGACGGGAAACACGTGGGGGGTGATTCCCAGCATCCGCTGCGCCTGGGTCGTCACATACTCGGCGACCTCCTGAACCTGAAGCGGTCCTTCGAGAATGTCCTTCTTGTTGATGATGAAGAGGATCTTCTTGCCCCAATTCCGTATCCCCTCGAGGAACATCCGCTCGCTCTCGCTGAACGGCCGGTCGGCCGAGGTGACGAAGAGGACGAGGTCCGAGCGGGGAACGAAACGGGCGGTGATGGCCTCGTGCTCCCTGTTGAGAGCGTTGGTGCCCGGCGTGTCGACGATGTCGACCTCGCGGAGCAGGGGAGCCGGGAAGGATACGCGGTCGATGGCGGGTCCCAGTGTCGAGCGCGACGGCTGTTCGCCCCAGGTGATCAGCTGGATCTTCGAGGTGGTCGGGGTCACACCCTCGGTCAGTAGCTCCCCGCCCAGGATGGAGTTGATCAGCGCGCTCTTGCCGGCGTTGAACTCCCCGACGACCACGAGGAGGAAGAGCTCGTCCAGCTGGCCGATGGACTGACCGAGACTCCGGCGATCGTCCTCCCGCGCATCGCTGGCGGCGAGAATTTCCGCGGCCTCGGCCAGGGCGGCGCGGACCTGGCGGACCAGCTCCTTTTGCGTCTCGGATAGGACGGTCTCCAACATGATCGCACCATAGCATGTTCAACGGCGACGGCCCAATCGCTTGCTTCCGACGGCCAGCGCCGCGCGAGACCTTGACAAGGCTTCCTCTGAAAACAAGAATGTTACCAGGAGGAATCCTGGACGGGCGCCTTGGGAGCACCCGCCAGTCATATCAGGAAGGGGGGTGAGATCCCATACCGGTCGTTTGTTGTACGACTTTATGATTTCTTGGACATGGTAAAGGAGGGGGTATGGACGCGTTACTGGTCATGATCGTCGCGTTCGTCGGATTCATCGTCGCCTACCAGGTGTACGGAAAGTTCATCGGTAGGCGTATTTTCATGCTCTCCAAGACGGCCAAGGTGCCCGCCGTGGAGTTCGAGGACGGCATCGACTACGTGCCGACGCCCAAGGAGGTGATCTTCGGACACCACTACGCCTCCATCGCGGGCACCGGACCGATCGTCGGCCCGGCCATCGCCGTCATCTGGGGCTGGCTGCCCGCCCTGATCTGGATCGTCGTGGGTTCGATCGTGATCGGCGGCGTCCACGACTTCGGCTCCCTGATCATCTCGATGCGGAACCAGGGCAAATCCATCGCGGAGTTCAGCGCCAAGTACGTGACGCCGCGCATCAAGTTCTTCTTCTTTATCATCGTCTTCCTGGAGCTGCTTCTGGTCATCGCCATCTTCGGCCTGGTCATCGCGGTGATCTTCAAGATGTACCCGGGCTCGGTGTTCCCCGTCTGGATGGAGATCCCCATCGCCGTGTACCTGGGCCACCTGATCTACAAGAAGGGGAAGAACATCACATCCTGGTCCATCGTCGCGGTCGTCGCCATGTACATCACCGTGGTCATGGGTTTCTTCCTGCCCTTCCATATGCCGGCCATTGCCGGCATTCCGGCGACAGGTGTGTGGACGATCATCCTCATGATCTACTGCTATATCGCCTCGATCCTTCCGGTGCAGACGCTGCTGCAACCACGTGACTTCATCAACGCGCACGAGTTGTTGATCGCCCTGGCCCTGTTGGTCCTTGGCGTCGTGGCTTCGGCCTTCGGCCCGAATTTCCACCTCGTGGCGCCGACCGTTCAGTCCACCCCGGCAGGAGCACCGCCGCTGTGGCCCTTCCTGTTCATCACCATCGCCTGCGGTTCCATCTCCGGCTTCCACTCCCTGGTCTCCTCGGGCACGTCGGCGAAGCAGGTTCGGAACGAACAGGACGCGCTCTTTGTCGGGTACGGCGCCATGTTGATGGAGGGCGTGCTGTCGACCCTGGTCGTCGTGGCCACCTGCGCCGGGATCGGTATGGGCACCGTCACGAAGGCCGGCGAGCACCTCATCGGCCTCCAGGCCTGGACGACACACTATTCCTCCTGGGCCGCGGCCGCCGGGCTGGCCTCAAAGATCGGCGCCTTCGTCAACGGCTCGGCCAACATGATCGAGAGCATCGGGATTCCCGTGGGGATCTCCATCGTCATCATGGGCGTCTTCGTTGCCTCCTTCGCCGGCACGACCATGGACACGGCGACCCGCGTCCAGCGGTACGTGGTGGCGGAGCTGGCCGGCGACCTCAAGCTGAGCTTCCTTACCGGCCGCTACACTGCGACCTTCATCGCTGTCGGTACGGCCCTGTTCCTGGCCTTCTTCACGGGAGCAAGCGGCAAGGGCGCGTTGAAGCTCTGGCCGCTCTTCGGCGCAACGAACCAGACCCTGGCGGCCCTGGCGCTGATCGTCGCCACCATTTACCTCAGGGCCAAGGGCGGCGCCAAGTGGGTGGTCACCGGTGCGCCGGCGGCCTTCATGATCGTCATGACCGTCTGGGCCCTGGTTCTCAACCAGACGAAGTTCTACGCCAAGCACAACATCATGCTCGTCGTGCTCAATCTGGTGATTCTCATCGTCGCCCTGTGGATCGCGGTGGAGGGCCTGATCAAGTTCTTCAGCGTCGAGCCGCCGAAGACCGAGAAACCTGAGACCGCAACCACGTGATGGCCGCCTCGCACTGACCCGACAACCCCGGGGAAGCGCCTCGACGGCGGGGTGCTTCCCCGGTTCTTCTCTGGAGAGCCGGTGGACATGCAATCGAGACTCCGGAAGGTCTACATGGCGCTCGTGGGGCCCGCCGTCGCCCTGTTCGGAGCCCTTTACGTGGTCAAGAAGTTGGAGCTCGTGGACACCGCAGCGATCCGGGCCGCCCATCCCCTGCTGGGCATGGGGATCTTCTTCCTCGGGGCCATGTTCGGCCTCGCCCTGCCACTTCTGCTCCGGACGCTCTTCGTGTACCGGCACCGGGCGGCGCAGCGCATCGAGGAGGAGGAGCTGTACGGATTCGAACGGCAGCTCCTCCTCGTCTCACTCGTCGCTCCGTACCTGGCCGTGCTGGCGGCGTTCTTCGAGATCCGGACCCTCTACTTCACCATGACCGTGCTGTCCGCCTTCTACGCTCTCTACTACTTCTACCCGTCGGAGAAACGGGTCAGCTACGAGAAAAGGATCTTCAGGGTGCGCTGATGTCGTGGATCAAATGGATAGGACGTCAGGTTCGTGAAGCTTACCAGGTCAGTGACAAGGTGGCTCGCGGCAAGGCCGTGGAAACCCTCGAAGTTGAGCTGGGGGAGATGGAGAACGTCTTCAGTCTCCTGGTGCTTGGAGCCTTCGTCGGGTTGCCCTCACCGCCCATGCAGATCTCGTTGGACCTCATGCCCCACATGGAGAGGGAGCTGATCAAGATGACGCAGGAAGTCGATACGGCCGTGACACCCATCTCCCGCCTCTTCTCGACCTTCGACATCGGATGAGGCCCATGGAAGCCGTCAACATCTTCTTTCTCGGCAAGGGCGGCGTTGGGAAGTCCACCTCCTCTGCGCTGACGGCCCTTTCACTGGCCCGGCGTGGTGACGATGTCCTTCTGGTTTCCCTCGATCCAGCGCACAACCAGGCGGACATCTTCGAATCCCGTTTTTCGGACAAGCCGCGCCGCGTCGCGCCACACCTGGAGGTCGTGGAGATCGACCAGGAACGGTGGATCGAAAAGTACCTCAAGGGCGTTCACGAGGAGATCAACAGGAATTACCGCTACCTGACGGCCTTCAACCTTGAGAAGCATTTCGAGGTCATGCGCTACTCACCGGGTCTCGAGGAGTACGCCCTGATCCTGGCCTTCGAGGAGACCCGGAAGCGGTACCCCGACCACCGGTACATGGTCTGGGACATGGCGCCGACGGCCCTGTCGTTGAAGTTCTTCAACCTGCCGGGCCTCTCCCTGGTCTGGATCAACCAGTTGCTGGCACTGCGCAAGGAGATCATCGCCAAGCGCGAGCTGATCACCAAGGTCCGGCTCCTCGACCGGGAGGTGGAGACGGACAAGGTGCTCCGGCGGCTGGAGCGCTCTGTCGAGGAGTACACGGCCCTCGCGAGGCTCTTCCAGGATTCCGCCAGGACCCGGATCGAGCTGGTGCTCAACCCCGATCGTCTCTCCCTGGCGGAATCCCGGCGCATCGTCACGGAGCTCAGGCGGATCGGTATTCGACTCCACCAGGTCGTCGTCAACAAGGTGTGGGACGGGGCCTCGCTCGAAGACCTGAAGCAGGAGTTTCGAGGCCTCCCGATGGTCACCGTCCCCCAGTCGGAGACCCAGCTGATAGGTCTTGACGTCCTCGTGGCCTACCTGGACGACAAGGGCCTGGACTTTCACGAGGCGTGACCAGGGGGCGATCGGCGCTGTGAGCTCCGGCGGGCAAAGGGGCCCCTCCCATGCTCCACGTCGGAGGACCTGTCCGGCACAGGGTACAATCCTCGTCATGCAGGAGTCCGTTCTTCATCGTTTGAAACCGGCGGCGTCGGCCGGCGTGCACCTGCTGCTGGCGGCGTTGCTCTGGTCCGTGGTCGGCACGGTCCTGGCGATCTTCGGAGCACGGTGGATCTGGTTGGACTGGGGATGGCCCGGCACCGCCGCCGGCCTCGCCGCCGTCGCCATCGGCGTTGCCAAGTCCCGCTGGATTCTCGACCGGGCCGCGGCTCGCATGGCCACCCGCATCGCCGAGCGCGGCGACGGGCGGTGCATCGGCGGCTTCCTTTCCTGGAAGACCTGGCTCCTCGTGGCCCTGATGTCCGGGAGCGGCCGCCTGCTCCGCTTCCTCGTCGGCGCCAACGGCTTCATCGGCCTGCTCTACCTCGCCGTCGGCGTGGCCCTCGTCCGTTCCTCCCGCGTCCTGTGGCGTGAGCGCGGCCGGCTCCTGGGCCCGGCCGAGCTCCCCGCATCCGCTGGGCTGAACCGGCCACGGACGGAACGACGGAACAGGGGACGATGAGCTCCCCGCATCCGCGGGGCTGAATATCGCGGTGCGTGGACCTCTTGGCGGTTCGCACACCTCTCCGCCTACGCCGGATGCGGTCCCGGCATGCCGAATGGCTGGCGAACGGCCGTGCCGGCGAGAGACACGACGCGCCGGACCTCGAGAAGGCGTCCCTGCGGGATCCTCTCCCCTTGACGGATGGGATCGCCACCCTCGCCCAGGAGATCCCTCCACTTCGCGGTGCGTCGCACCGCTCCGGCCGGGATGACGGGGAGGGATGGCTGCACCGCACCGCTCCGGTCGGGATGACGGGGAGGGATGGCCGCACCGCACCGCTCCGGTCGGGATGCCCTCCCCTGTCATCCCGACCGAGCGAGCGCAGCGAGCGAGTGGAGGGATCTCCCCGTGCTTGGCCGGTGGCTGGAGAGCCCCGCTTCACGCGGTGTCTGGTGAGATCCCTCCACTTCGCGGTGCGTCGCACCGCTCCGGTCGGGATGACGGGGAGGGATGGCTGCACCGCACCGCTCCGGTCGGGATGACAGGGAGGGATGGCCGCACCGCACCGCTCCGGCCGGGCGCCGACGAACGGTCAGCCGTCCTGCCCCCTCCTGCAGTTCCCCAACCACCCAGGGTGAGGTCTCGGCCAGCGCCCATGGCCGCGACACTCCGGTTCTTCTTGCGAGGGTGGGAGCTCCGGTCACGGTCACGGTGTTCGCGCCGTTGACGGTCGATTCCTGCGCGGTGACGCGGAGCGCCGGACAGAGCGCCATTGGGGGTCTATCTCCCGGTGGGCACAGGCGGCCGGAACGTGAAAAAGAAAACGGCCCGGGCGGAGGCCCGGGCCGTGGGGTTTCGAAAGGAGCGGGATCAGTACATGCCGCCCATGTCGCCCATGCCGCCACCGGCGGGAGTCTCGGGCTTCTCCTCGGGGATCTCGCAGACCATCGCCTCGGTGGTCAGCAGCAGGCTGGCGATGGACGCCGCGTTGAGGAGGGCGTTCTTGGCGACCTTGGCCGGGTCGATGATGCCGGCCTTGATCATGTCGACGATCTCGCCCTTGGCAGCGTCGTAGCCCATGTTGCCGCCCTTCTCGCGGATCTCGCGGACGATGACGGCCGCCTCCTCGACGCCGGCGTTGTGCAGGATCTGCCGGGTGGGCTCCTCCAGGGCGCGGAGCAGGATCTTGGCGCCGGTGGCCACGTCGCCGCCGGCCTTCTTCATGAACTTCTCGACCTTCTCCATGGCACGGAGCATGGCCACACCGCCGCCGGGAACGATACCCTCTTCGACGGCCGCCTTGGTGGCGTGCAGCGCGTCCTCGACGCGGGCCTTCTTCTCCTTCATCTCGGTCTCGGTGGCGGCGCCCACCTGGATCTGCGCCACGCCGCCCACGAGCTTGGCCAGGCGCTCCTGGAGCTTCTCGCGGTCGTAGTCCGAGGTGGTCTCCTCGATCTGCTTCTTGATCTGCTGGACGCGGCCCATGACCGCCTCCTGCTTGGCGGGATCGTCGTCGTCCACAACGATGGTGGTGTCGTCCTTGGTGATGACGATCTTCTTGGCGGTCCCGAGGTCGTCCCACTGGACGTTCTCGAGCTTGATGCCGAGGTCCTCGGAGATCATCTTGCCGCCGGTGAGGATGGCGATGTCCTCGAGCATGGCCTTGCGGCGGTCACCGAAGCCCGGGGCCTTGACGGCGCAGACGTTGAGCGTGCCGCGGAGCTTGTTGACCACGAGGGTCGCAAGGGCCTCGCCCTCCACGTCCTCGGCGACAATCAGGAGGGGTTTGCCCTGCTGTGCCACCTTCTCAAGGATGGGGAGGAGGTCCTTCATGGAGGAGATCTTCTTCTCGAAGATCAGGATCTTGGCATTCTCCAGGATGGTCTCCATGCGCTCGGCATCCGTGACGAAGTAGGGGGAGAGGTAGCCACGGTCGAACTGCATGCCCTCGACGACCTCGAGGGTGGTGTCGAGGCCCTTGGCCTCCTCGACGGTGATCACGCCGTCCTTGCCGACCTTCTCCATGGCTTCCTTGATGATCTCGCCGATCTCGGAGTCGGAGTTGGCGGAGATGGTGGCCACGTGGGCGATGGCCTCGCCCTCCACGGGCAGGGCGATGGACTCGATGGTCTTGATGGCTTCCTTCACGGCGCCGTCGATGCCCTGCTTGAGCTCCATGGGGTTGGCACCGGCGGTGACGTTCTTGATGCCCTCGCGGTAGATGGCCTGGGCCAACACGGTGGCGGTCGTGGTGCCGTCACCGGCCACGTCGGAGGTCTTGGAGGCGACCTCGCGCACCATCTGGGCGCCCATGTTCTCGAGCTTGTCGGCCAGCTCGATCTCCTTGGCCACGGTCACACCGTCCTTGGTGATGGTGGGGGAGCCGAACTTCTTGTCGATGACCACGTTGCGTCCCTTGGGACCCAGGGTCACCTTGACGGCGTTGGCCAGCTTGTTGACGCCGGCGAGGATGTTCTGACGGGCTTCTTCTGCGTAAACGATCTGTTTTCCAGCCATGGTCGGCCTCCCTTACTTCTCGATGATGGCGAGGATCTCGTCCTCACGCACGATGGTGTATTCGTCGTCGTCGATCTTGATATCCGTACCGGAGTACTTTCCGATCAGGACGCGGTCGCCCTTCTTGACGGTCATGGGGATACGCTTGCCATCCTCGTCGATCTTGCCGTCGCCCACCGAGAAGACCTCGGCCTCCTGGGGCTTTTCCTTGGCCGTGTCGGGGATGATGATCCCGCCACGCACCTGCTCTTCAGCTTCGATCCGCTTGAGAAGGACCCGGTCGTACAGAGGTTTCACTTGCATGTTCCTCACTCCTTTCGACTTGCCGTTGAATGTTAGCACTCGCAGTGTTTGAGTGCCAAACGCAATATAGGGCCTTCCAAACCTCATGTCAACCCCCGAGCCCCGAGATATGATGGCAGACTGCGCAGATGTGAGCTTCACCCGCGGGTTGCCTGTGACATGAAATATGAGTCGGATACACTAATAAGAGGTGTGGGCGGATTCCCGACGCTCGAGTGCTCGGAGTGAGATGACTGCCGGGAGGAGGGTCGCTGGCAGCTGGGGATGTCTTCGAGCCACGGGTGGGTGTCATTCCCGTGTGGATTCAAGAGAAGGCCTGATGGTGCGGGGCTGAACCGAACACCAATGAGAGGAGCCCGGACAATGCCCTGGTTACCGTGCCCGGCTCGCGACTCTGCGGCGCCACAATCGAGAGCTACATGGCGGTGGATTCCAGCCGGTTGGATCTCGAGATCTCCATCTCCCACGACGATGGGATTCACCGGGCCATGGGCAGGGTAGAATGCCGGTGTGATCTGGGAAGGATTTCCAACCGTCCCAAGCGCCGGCTCCGATGGCCGGCGCCATGCCGTGGAGGTGCTGTGAAGGAGATGCCGATGATGTTGCCGGACGACGTGCCCGATCTGGTTGTCGTGCCGGAGGAGCTGGCCCCGGCCAACGACGGACCGGCGCACATGCGGGGTATTCCGGGGAGCCGCATGTTCGAGATCCGGGACGCCCTGGCGGTGTACCGGCGGGACAATCCGCACTCGGCCATGTACGACGCCTCCCAGGGCGACGGCGGCGCCAGCCTGCCCGGTGTTCCCGCCGAGGTGCTGTCCCAGGCGTTCCAGCTCCAGATGGAGCACGGGACCGGCTATGACAAGCCGTTCGGCACGGAGATGTTCCGGCAGTCGGTGGTCGAGGACTACTGGCAGCTCGACGCCTCCACGGGGTGGGGACCGGCGAACGTGATCGCCTGCCAGGGCGGGCGTGACGCGCTGGAAAAGGCGTACGAGGCGGCGCTCCACCTGGGCCATGGCCACAACGGCGACTTTGTCGTCGTTTCCCGGGTTCCGTGGATCTCGTACAACTGGGGTCCCTACGCCGTTGGGGCCAACGTCATGCTGGCCCCGGGCTCCGAGGATGCCGCCTGGGCCCTGACGCCCGGGGGCATCGAGGCCTGCGTGGCGGGCGCCTCCGCCTTCGACGGCCGCAAGGTCGCCGTGCTGGTCATCACGAGCCCGGACAACCCGACCGGGCGGACCCTCAGCGAGTCCCGGCAGCTCGAGCTCGCCCGTGCGGCGTTTCGCGCCGGCATCCCCTTCGTTCTCTTCGACTGGATCTACCACCGGGTGACCGATGGCAAGCCCCACGATCTCAACGCTTTTCTCGATGCCATGGAGCCGGCCGAGCGAGAGCGGTGCATCTTCCTTGACGGTATTACCAAGTCCCTGGGCGGCAGCAACATCCGGAACGCCCACCTGGTGGCTTCCGAGCGCGTGGTCCGGTTCATCCAGAGCCGCGCCTCCCACGGGGTCATCCCGTCCTTCTTCTCCCAGGCGGTGGCCATCGCGGCCTACCGGATGGGCTTCGACCGGGCGGCCCGCGGCATCGTCGAGCCCACCAACGCCAGCCGCCAGGTGCTGGGCACGTTCCTGTCGCACAAGGGGCTCCGGCATATCCTGGGCAAGGGCTACTACGCCTTCATCGACGTGGGGGAGTGGATCGACCGTGCCCGCTTGAAGGACAGCGCCGCGCTGGGCGCCATACTGGCGGAGCGTCACGGTCTGGCGGTGGTTCCCGGCGTCTACTTCAGCGCCTACGGGAAGGCCTGGATCCGCTTTTCCTACGCGCTGCCCCCAGAGGAGACCGAGGCCGCCGCGGAGCGGTTGTGGACGGCCCTGGAGGAGATCGGCCGGTGATGCGGCGCCGGCTTCGCAGCGGGAGACGGTTGGCGCCGTGAACCGGGCTGATCTCGAGCGTTTCGCGGAACGGGCTCGCCTGGCCGCGGAGGCGGCCCTGGTGGAGGATCCCGGTGGCGGTAGCTTCGGTCTGGAGGTCGAGCTCAATATCCTGGACGGCGAGCTACACCCCGTCCGGCGCGTCGGATTCGGTCCGGAGCGCCGGTCCTTCGCCGATTGCATGCTCGAGGAGCGTCTGCCCGCCTGGGCCAGGGACCGGTTCCAGCTGGAGGTCTTCGAGTGGATGGTGGAGGCGGCCACGGCGCCGTACCACGACCCGCGTCTGGCGGTGGCCGAGGCGCGGCTCCTGGAGACCGTCGTCAACCGGGCGCTCCGCGATGCGGAGTTGGCCTTTGGCGCGCCCCTCCTGGCGCTCCACGGAACGATCCCCGGCCCCGTGCCGGCGACTCCGGAGGCCATCCCGGGGGGCTGGAACCTGGCGCGGAAGCGGTACCTCTCGCGCTGCGTGGAGCTGTTCGGCAGTGATCTCGCGACGGCGGGCGTTCATACCAACCACTCGTTTCCCGAGCCACTGGTCGCCTGGGATTACCTGCACCTGCCGGAGTCCGAGCGCCGCGCCCGTTCCCTGGAGGCGTTCCGAAACGAAGCGGTGATCCGGGCCACACGTCTCCTCAGGCCATTCTGTCCGCTGTTCATCGCCGTGTCGGCCGCCTCGCCGCTGGCCTACGTCGAGACCGGCGGAGAGCCGCGGGTGGTCCTGGCCGGGGCCGACTCCATGCGCTGGCTGACCTTCCCCTGCCCGGAGGAGCTGGATCCACCCGGGCTCTACGCGAGCCATGGAGAGTACCTGAGGCTCTCCTACGAGCTGGTCCGTTCGGGCAGACGTTTCGGCGCCAACAATTGGACGCCGGTCCGCGCACGCTCCGGCGTGGACCCGGTCCACCGCAACATCCGGGCGACCGCCGAGCAGCTACGCGAGCTCTACCGCATGGGCCTGTACGCCGACGACGAGGTCTCCACGCTGGAGAGTGCCGAGAAGGCGATCCTGGTGGAGCAGCTGTGCGCGCGCGTGGACCTCCCCATGCAGCGAGTGGAGGTGCGCACGGACGAGGGGGGCGAGTCCCAGGATCTCGCCCTGGCCAAGTTGGTGTTCAAGCAGCTCCTGGTGCTGCGTCACTATGCGGATCCGGAGGCCGGCAACGGCTTCGGCTACGGTGCCGGGGATCTGGCGCGGACGCGCCGCAACGAGGAGGCGGCGGCCCGGCGCGGTCTCGACGCCGAGGTCGAACATCCCTTCGGCGAGGGGCGCGTCGGCATCCGCCCGTGGCTGGCCGCAATTCTCGAGGATCTCAAGCCACTGGCCGTAATCCTCGGTTGGGAGGGGGCGCTCGAGCCCCTGCGGGAGATGGCGGGCGGCGGTCCCAACACGGCCGGGCTGATGCGGTGCTGGCTCCGGAGGGAGGCCGGCGGGCTCGAACGGGACCGGGAGGGCCGGGAGATCGTGCCCGTGCCGTTGATCCGGACCTGGACGGAGGCTCGCCGGGAGCGGCTGGAGCGTGAAAGCCAGGAGCTGCTGCAGGGGCTGGAAGGAGCCTCCGAGTGGGCGAAGATCGCGCCGTTGAAGGAGGGGCTCTATCCGGGTGAGGCGCGGGGCGGCCGTGGTGGAGCGGTGCGCCTCGGGGCCGGCGATGCGGTCCGGGAGACCCTGGGTTCCCGGGTGCGTGACGTGATCGGACTGGCTGTGGAGCTGATCGGGATACCCTCCGTGACCAACTGCCCCGAGGAGCGCCTGGAGGAGGTCGGACGGTGCGGCCGCTTCATCGCACGATGGCTGCGGGACGCCGGGCTTGTCGTGCGGTTGTACGACAATGGCAGGTACCCGGCGGTTCTGGCGGCGCTGCCCGGGGCCCCACCGGCCGAGGTCACCCTCTGCGGTCACTTCGACGTGGTCAAGCCCGAGCCGGACGACCGGCAGCTCGAGCCGCGGATCGAGGGAGACTGGTTGTGGGGACGGGGTGCCGCCGACATGAAAACCGTGGTCGCCAGCTTCATGGTGTGGATGGCCGAGAGGGCCCGGCGGGGCCAGGCGCCGCCGATCAACCTGCTGCTCGTTGGCAACGAGGAGAACGGCGAGGCGGATCCCTGGGGAACGCCCCAGGTTCTCGACGACCTGCGCCGGCGTGAGGGCTGGGAGCCCGGGTTCATGATCGTCGGCGAGCGGACGGGCGAGAAGGGGCAGGAGCTCGTTGGCAAGATCTGTCCAGAAAGCCGCGGGATCGTGCGATGCCGCCTCATCGCCCGGGGGCGGCGAGGCCACACCGGTGTCGCTGGCGCCAGCAGCGATCTACTGGACACCTTGATCGCGGCGCGGCAGTCACTGGGTACCCTGTGCGCGCGTCACCTGCGGCTCTCCAGCCGGGACGGCTGGCAGAGCTCGGCACGGTTTCCATTCCTGAGCGTCGGAGAGCCCGGCGTCTACAACGTCAGCGCCGGCGAAGGAGAGCTCGGCCTGGAGATCCGGCCCATACCCGGCGAAGATCTCGACGCGGTGCTCCGGGGAGCCCGGAAGATCTGCAGCGACCTGGAGCTCGAGCTCGCGGTGGAGGTCATGGAGCCCGGCGTCGTGTGCCCGGAGGACGACCCCAGGCTGGCCCTGCTTCTCGAGGCGGTCCTGGAGGCCACCGGGGAGCCGGCGGTCCTCGGCCGCAAGCTGCCGGGGAGCTCGGCCCGCTTTGCGCCGGGAGGCCGCCAGGTTGTCTGGGGCCAGAGCGGCGTTGGTCCCCATTCGGCCGAGGAACGTCACTTCCTGCCCAGCATCGAACCCTACCTGGAGATCGTGGACGCCTTTGCGGAACGGCTGACACGCCGGTAGGCGTGGGGACCATTCCCACGCGTCCATGCGTCGTGGGCGGACCGTCCTCGGCGATTCCGGCGAGCCCGACAGGTGCTGGGAAGCGGCAACCTGCGAATCCACGACAGCCGCTGTGGAACGGGGTGTGGTGGCCATTCATGCTGCCGTCCCGGGTGCGAAGGTGGCTCTCAAGGGGCCATGGGGCCCCTGCGGGCCGGTGCACGGGGCGGGCTGCGCCATTCTGCCTTCCCGTGGGGCTGACGGTCCGGGCGGGATTGGCATGCGTCCGTTTCCCGGAAGGAAAGGGAGCCGCGGGCCACCGTCTCCGATTATACTGACAGCGCTGTGCCGATCTCCTTGATACCCGCCGTTGATGACCGGGCGCCGCGGCGCGGCAGCGCACCGGGTCGCGCTCTCGGGCGCCTGTTGCTTCGATTGGGGGGATGGGAGGTCACCGGCACGATGCCCGGCGTGCCCCGCGCGGTGATGATCATCGCGCCCCACACGTCCAATTGGGACTTCCTCGTGGGCATCTCAACCATGCTCGCCCTGGACCTGGACCTGAGCTTCCTCGCCAAGCACACGCTTTTCCGGTGGCCCCTCGGGCCGGTCATGCGCTTCCTGGGAGGAATCCCTGTGGATCGGACCCAGCCGCGGATCGGGACCGTGGGCACGCTCGCCGCGAGGTTCAAATCGTCCGACCGGCTGATCCTTGCTCTGTCGCCGGAGGGAACCCGAAGGACCGTGGAACGGTGGCACACCGGTTTCCACCGCATCGCCAAGGCCGCCGGGGTCCCAATCATTCCCGTGGCGCTGGATTATCGCAGCCACACGGTCCGTTTCGGCGAGCCCTACACGCCCACCCCCGACCTGGATCACGATCTCGCCAGGCTGCAGGCGTTCTTCGCCGCAGTCGAAGGCCGCAGGCGCTCCGGGTGACGGGTTCATCGGCACCTGCCGAAACGACTTCGGCGATTCCGGGTCGAGGTGCCGAAGATCGTGCCGTCCTGGTTCAGCGGCGAAGCGTCAATCCCCGAGGTGAGGCCGTCACAGCCACAATCGGGAGGAAGCCACGTATCACCATTCCACAGCGTCGGCTCTCTCTCCGAATGCGCCGCCCTGGCCCGCGCCGGAGCAACGATCTCGCGGCTGTTCCGGAAGCTCGCGCGCCGGCGCCGCGAGTCCCCGGCGCTCGCCGTGGGGCTCTGCGTCCACCGGTCAGTTCCCGTCGAAGAACCCGCCGATGCCGCCCATCTTGCCGAGGATGGAGCCTTCGCCCTTGTCCTTGCCGCCGGCCTGGGGCGCCGCCGCCCAGATCCTGCCGGCCATGCGGCTGAAGGGGAGGGACTGGAGCCAAACGTGGCCGGGACCGGTCAGCGTTGCGAAGAAGAAGCCCTCACCGCCGAAGATTGCCGACTTGACGCCGCCGACGAACTGGATGTCATAGCTGACAGACGGCATCAGGGCGACAATGCAGCCCGTGTCCACGCGAAGGGTTTCGCCGGGCCCCAACTCCTTCTGGACCAGGGTGCCCCCGGCGTGGACGAAGGCAAAGCCGTCGCCCTCGAGCTTCTGCATGATGAACCCCTCGCCGCCGAAGAGGCCGACGCCGATCTTCTTCTGGAAGGCGATTCCGATGGAGACACCCTTGGCCGCACAGAGGAAGGCGTCCTTCTGACAGATCAGGGTGCCACCCATCTCTCCAAGGTTCATGGGGAGGATGGTGCCGGGATAGGGTGCTGCAAAGGCCACGTGGCGCTTGCCCGAGCCGCGGTGACCGAAGAGTGTCATGAAGAGGCTCTCGCCCGTCAGCAGCCGCTTTCCGGCGCCCATCAGGGCATCCATGATGCCGCCCTTCGTGGAGGCCGAGCCGTCTCCGAAGATGGTCTCCATCTCGATGCCGTCCTCCATGTACATCATGGCGCCGGCCTCGGCCACGACAGATTCGCCGGGATCGAGCTCAACCTCGACATACTGCATGTCCTCGCCGAAGATCTTGAAGTCCACCTCGTCGGCGCCACGGGCGGCGCCGAAGGATGGCGCGGGCGGTGGCGGGGCCGCAGCCGCAGGTGTGCCACCCAGCTCGGGGACCTGGCCGGCGGCCTTCCAGCCATCCATGCCTTGCTTGAAGACCATGGTCTGCGCCGTGTAGTTACCGCGGGCCATACCCTCCTTGAGCTCGTCCAGACTCATGGGACCGACGCTCTGTCCGCCCTCCGCCACGTACCAGACCTTGTCGCTCATGCTGTCCTCCCGGCATACCTGGAACGTTCGGCCGAGGCCGGCCATTCCAGCTGTTTTGCGCACACTCTAGCACGCCCCCGGAAAGAGAAACCGACAAAGAGAAGGTGACACTGTTTTCTCCCGAAGAGAAGAAGGTGACACTGTTTTCCATGGAAGAAGGTGACACCGTTTTCTCCCGGCGTTGGGCAGCGCGACACCGGAGCTGCCAGCTCCCTTTGGAAGGGGTGCCGGAAGGGGTGTGCTGCGGTCTCTTGACCTCAAGCCGGGTCGTCACGATCCGCCGAACGGATCGCCCGGGCACCCCGGTCGCCGGTCCGGATCCGGACGGCAGCGGCCAGATCGAGCACGAAGATCTTGCCATCGCCCCGCCGGCCGCTCTTGGCCGAGGTGGCAATGGCCTCGACGATGGCCTCCGCCTGCTCGTCGACAGCGGCGATCTCAAGGCGCACCTTGCCGGTGAACTCGGTCAGAGCCTCCCGGGGCGTGTGCACCCGGTGCACCTTCCCCTGGCCGAAGCCCCGGACCTCGGACACGGACATCCCGGGGAAGAGGGGAAGATGGAGGAGCGCATGCTCCACCCTCGTCAGTGCGTGTGGCTGGATGTAGGCGATGATCAGCTTCATGTTACCCCCATCATACAGCATCCATCTGCTGCAGCGCGGGATACGCCGTGTCCGGCGGCGCCTTCTCGATGCAGTCGCTCGATGTGCCGCCAGCACGCCTTCGCTCCTTCATCTTGCGACAACGCCGTCGTACACGACGTCTCCCACGCTTCGCGACGATGCCTGCTGCATGATGCGGCCTAGAACTCCGTCTGGCCGCGGTCGAACCATGGATAGATGGTGGGCAAGACCACCAGGGTGAGCAGCGTCGCCGAGATCAACCCCCCGATGACCACCGTCGCCAGGGGTTGCTGCACCTCGGCGCCCGCCGAGGTGGCCAGCGCCATGGGCACGAAGCCCAGGCTTGCCACCAGGGCTGTCATCAGCACGGGCCGGAGCCGATCCAGGGCTCCCGTTCGAGCGGCCTCGCGGGCCGGAAGACCGCGCCGGCGAAGCTGCTGGATGTGGGCCACCATGACGACGCCGTTGAGCACGGCCACGCCGAAGAGCGCGATGAAGCCGACGCCGGCCGAGATGGAGAACGGCATCCCCCGGAGCTTGAGCGCGGCCACGCCCCCGATGACCGCCAGCGGTACGTTGACATAGATCAGCGCGGCCAGGGAGAGGGAGTTGAAGCTCATGTAGAGGAGCAGGAAGATCAGGCCCAAGGCCAGCGGCACGACGATCTGTAACCGCTTCGTCGCCCGGGCGAGATTCTCGAACTGCCCCCCCCAGGTCACGTGGTAACCGGGCGGCAGGCTGACCTGCCGGTCCACGGCGGCCTGGGCCGCCGCCACGAAGGAGCCGAGGTCGCGCCCGCGGACGTTGACCTCCACCACGATGCGTCGGCTGATGGACTCCCGGGAGATCTGGTTGACCCCGGTGTCCTCGCGAACATGGGCCACCTGGCCCAGGGGAACCAGGGCGCCGGAGCGGCTGGCCACGGGGAGCGCACGGAAACCGGCGATGTCCAGCGCGGATTCCTCGGAGAGCGTCAGGGCCAGGGGGAAGCGGGGCTGCCCCTCGATGACCACGCCGGCCTCGACGCCCGCACGTGCCGCCTGAACGACCGACAGGATCGACTCGGCGTCCACCCCGTAGCGGGCGGCCTGGAGGCGATTCACCGTCACCGTGATGTTGGGCAAACCCTCCACCTGCTCGACCTTGACGTCGGCCGCGCCGGGAACGCCGTTGACGACCCGGGCGATCTTCTCACCCACCTCAGCGAGTGTCCGCAGGTCCTCTCCGAAGACCTTGATGGCGACGTCCGAGCGGACTCCGGCGATCAGCTCCTGGACTCTGAGCTCGATGGGCTGGGAGTAGGAGAACTTGACGCCGGGAACGGCCTTTTCCAGTGCCGCGTTCATCTTCTCGATGAGCTCGGCCTTGGTCCGCGCTTCCCTCCAGCCCTTCTTGGGCTTGAGCATGACGAAGATGTCGGAAACGTCCACGCCCATGGGATCGGTGGCGATCTCGGCGCGGCCGGTCTTGGAGACGACGGTGTCGATCTCCGAGGGGAACTGTCCGAGGAGAGTCTTCTCCACCAGTGTGGTATCCCGCGTCGCCTGCTGGAGGCCGACGGAGGGCAATCTCCAGACCTGCAGCGCGATGGAGCCCTCGTCCAGCCTGGGTACGAACTCGGACCCAAGGGTCACGAAGAGCAGGACGGAACCGGCGAAGAGCGTCACCGCCGCTCCGAGCACCTTCCTGGGATGGCCCTGGACCCGCTGAAGAACCGGGCGGTAGAGCCCATCCAGCCGCCGCATCAGCCAGGTGTCATGCTTGGGCTTGATCTTGGCCAGGAAGAAGGTGGCCAGAACGGGCATCACCGTCAATGCCAGCACCAGGGAGCCCAGGAGAGCGAAGACCACGGTGAAGGCCATGGGACGGAACATCTTACCCTCGACGCCCTGGAGGGTCAGGATGGGCAGGTAGACGATAATGATGATACCGACGGCGAAGGCCACGGGACGGCCGACCTCCAGCGCCGCCTCGCGGATGGAGGCCAGGGGCGAGATGTGCTCCTCCCGCTGCTCCAGGTGCCTGAGGATGTTCTCGATCATGACCACCGAGCCGTCCACCACGAGACCAAAGTCGATGGCGCCGAGGCTCATGAGGTTGCCCGAGATCCCGAAGCGGTTCATCAGGATGAAGGCCGCCAGCATGGAGAGGGGAATGGCCGAGGCGACGATCAGGCCCGCGCGGACGTTGCCGAGGATCAGGAGCAGTACCAGGATCACCAGCACGCCGCCCTCGATCAAGTTCTTCTCCACGGTCCGGACCGTGCGGTTGACCAGCTCGGTGCGGTCGTAGAAAGTGTCGATGGTGACGCCGGGCGGCAGGGACTTGGAGATCTCTTGGATGGCCCGGTGGACGTCCCGGGCCACCACCCGCGAGTTGGCGCCCTTGAGCATCATGGTGATGCCCAGGACCACCTCGCCGCGGCCGTCCCGGGTGACCGCCCCCTGGCGCGTGACGGAGCCGAGGCCAACATCGGCCACCATGCCGACCGTCACCGGCGTGCCCTGTTCGTCCGAGCGGAGCACCACGTGGCGAATGTCCTCCACGCCCGTCAGGAGCGCCTCGCCACGGATGATGCGCTGCTCTCCGGCGTGCTCGATGTACCCGCCGCCGGTGGCGAGGTTGTTCCGTTCCAGGGCCTCCAGGATGTCCTGGATCCCCACGCCGTAAGCCCTCAGGCGCGCCGGGTGGATCCGTACCTCGTACCGCTTGGCCTGGCCGCCGAAGGTGTTGACCTCGACGATGCCGGGGACCGACCTCAAACGGTAGGCGACGTCCCAGTCCAGCAGGGTGCGGAGCTCCATGGGAGTCCAGCACGCGCTGGTGTCGGGCGCTCCCGGGGCACACATGGGCTCGCCGCGCACCTCGAACTGGTAGATCTCTCCCAGGCCGGTGGAGATCGGTCCGAGCTCGGGGGATCCGTAGCCGGCCGGGATCATCTCCTCGGCCGCGGAGAGGCGCTCCGAGACCTGCTGCCGGGCCCAGTAGATATCGGTACCCTCCTCGAAGACCACGGTGACCGCCGAAAGGCCGAACTTGGAGACCGAACGGATCTCCGTGACCCGGGGAATCCCGCTCATGGCCGCTTCCACCGGGAAGGTGATGAACCGTTCGACCTCGAGGGGAGAAAGGCCCGGGACCGAGGTCAGCACCTGGACCTGATCGTTGGTGACGTCGGGGACGGCGTCCAGGGGAAGATCAAGCATGGCCTTGACGCCGGCGCCCAGCAGGAGGATGAGACCGAAGATGACCAGAAGGCGGTTGGAAAGAGCCCAGGAAACCAGCTTGGAAACCATTATTCCTCCTCGCCGAGCTCGTCCTTGAGGAGCTCACCCTTGAGTGTGAACGCGCCGCGCGCGGCGATCCGGTCACCCTCGTCGAGGCCCTCGGCAATCTCCAGCTGGCCGCCGAAGGCGCCGGACACGGTGATTGGAACGGGCTCGAAGCGTCCCGGGCCGATCTCCCGGAACACGACGGACCGCCCCTCCACGTCCTGAACGGCTTCCCGCGGGACCACCAGCGCCTCCCGGGCGGCCGGCACGGCCACCGTGGCCCGGACGAACATCCCCGGCAGCAGCCGTTCTCCGGGGTTGGCAAGGCGAACGCGGACCCGGGCCGCCCGGGTCTGGGGCTCCACCTCGCCGATGAAGTCGATGGTGCCCTCGAAGGTCTCGGCAGGCAGGGCCTCCGCCACGATGGTGACCTTCTGGCCCTTCCGGATTCCCGCGAGGTCCTTCTCGTACACGTCGAGCCAGGCCCAGAGACTCGTGAGATCGGAGACGACCACGAGGGTTTGCAGGCGGTCGACGACCTCGCCGCGGGAGACCTCGATGCGGGTGACGGTCCCCGCCATGGGCGAGCGGACCGTCAGCTCCGGAGAGACGACCCCGTGGAGGGATGCGTCTTCCCGCAGGCTCTCCCCGAGGCGGCGGATGTCCTTCTCGCCCATATCGAAGAGATGGAGCCGGTTTTCGGCGAAGGCCAGGGTTGCCTCCGCCCGGCGGAGGGCGCCCTCGCGTTCCAGGAACTCGCCCTGGGAAATCGCCTTGGCCTCCACCAGCCGCCGGGCCCGTTCGGCGGATTGTTTGACCACCCGGTACTCTGCCAGGCGGGAGAGGTACTCGGACTGTGCTTCACCGAGCTCCGGGCTGTCCAGCACACAGACGGCATCGCCGCGCCGGACCGAGCTTCCGAAGTCCTTGAGGAGCTCGACCACCCGGCCCGAGATCCGGGACGAGATGCGGGCCGTGCGCGTTTCATCGTAGGCGGCGGCGCCCGTCAGGCCGACCTCGCGCAGTGGAAGCGTCCGGGCGACGGTGACCACCTTGATGCCGGCCGCCTTCATCTGGCCGGCGTCCAACTCGACGGTCGCGGGACCGGCCTTCTTGGCCTGCTCGGCCTTCGGAGGCTCGCCAGGCGTCTTGGAACAGGACAGTCCGAAGCTCAGCGCCACGGCGAGCGATCCGGCGAGGACCGGCCGGAAGATCCTGGGGGTGATGGTGGACGTGCTCATGATGCGTTCTCCTTGGAGGTCGTGGAATCGGGGGTGGACGGTGGGGCGGCCGGTTGCAGCCGGCCGGTCAACAGGTCGATTTCCACCCTCAGCAGGTGGAGCTCGAGCCGCGCCTGGAGGTCCTCCAGCTCGGCGTCCTGGGCGTTCCGGCGAGCATCCAGCAGGTCGAGAATCGAGGTCTCGCCTTCCCGGTAGCTCAGCTCGGCAAGCCGGGTCGCCTCCCGTGCGGCGGGGAGAATCGTGCCGGTGAAACGAAGCGCGGTTTTTCGGGCGGCCTCGTAGCGGGCCGCCGCCGCATCCAGGCGCGAAAGCAGGTTCCGCCGGCGCTCCTCGACCCTGGCGAGAGCCATGCGATGCTCCGCATCGGCGGCGGCGACCGCCGGACGGTTCCGGTTCCACAGAGGGACCTTGAGGGCGACGGCAAGGGAGGCGGAGCGGCTGTCATACTCCGTGGCCCAGTCCACCCGCGTGACAAAGGTCGGGAGGGACATGGAGCGCTGGAAAGCGGTTCGCGCTTCGGCCGCCCTGGCCCGTTGCAACTGGGCGGCCAGCTCTGGATTGGTCTCCATCACGGCGCCAGCCAGCGCTCCGGCATCGATCGCCGGCGGCGTGCCGTTCAGGGGCAGCTCGAGCGTGAAGTGGGCCGGCAGGCGCTCCTTCGAGAGCCGGACGAGGGTGCTGGCCAGGGCGTCCCGCTCGGCCCTGGCCAGGTCCGCGCCGCGGCGGATTCGGCCGAGCTCGACCTCCATGCGAAGCCTCTCCAGCTCGCGGGCCTCCCCGAGCTCCACCTTGAGGGCGGTGAACTGGGCGAGGCTCCGCACCATCTCCACCTGGGACTCCAGCACCTCCACCCGGCGCTGCGCGGCGGAAAGCCGGAGCAGGAGGGCCCGAATCCGGGCGACGGTCCGCGCCCGGGTGCTGACCAGGTCGGCCGCCGCCACGGAGATCATCGCCTCGGCGGCCGTCGTGGCCTTGCCGTACTTCCAGGGCGCCGGAAGCTCCATCTCCAGGCCGATCCTCCATTCGGAATCCGACGCCGGACCATAGCGATCCTCGCCGCGGCCCCCGCCCAGATCCAGGGTCGGGTCCGGGAGACGGCGGACCTGCTTCAGGCGGGCCTCGGCGGCATCCACGGCGGCGGCGGCCGCCTCGATGGAAGGGAAGCCCTCCAGAACGGCCGCCTCCACCTGGGCCGATGTGAGCACCGGCTTCCCGGTTGGGGCGCCGGCGGCTGCGGAGGCCACGGCCACCGACACCAATACCAGCATGTTCAGTGATTTCGATACTCTTGTCATGATCCCTCCGCGGGGGTCTCCGGCAGCGATACCCGCACCGGCTTCAGATCGTTCGATTGGAAGAGGCAGTGTGAGGAATCAGGCGGAGCGGGGAGGCTCGCCTGGGAAGGGAAGGGAGGAGCCCTCCGGTATCGCCGGCACCGATGTCTCGACGAAGCTCAGGAGGGCCTCACCGCCACATACGGCGTGCTGCACGGGGATCCAGCTGGCATGGCACACGCAATGGCAGTCGGCCGGCACGTCACCGGGCGACGGCAAGGTGCTGGAGGGCAGGAGCGACAGCGCTCCACCGGAAGCGGCGTCCGGACAGGGGACGGCCACCCCTGCCATGGTGAGCAGGAGCAGTATCGCCGCGGCGGCCCGGATCCACGATCGCGTTCCCATCGTATGAGCAAACTAGCAAAGATCGTCGAATATTCCAAGCCCCGCCGCCGATGCCTGTGAAACGAGGTGAGGCGCGCGCGAGACTCGATCGCCGCCGTCGTGGGTGCTATGGTGGGGCGGTCAGCCCCGGAGCAGGAGGCTGCGGACCGGAGGGACGATGTCACAACGGATGATCGAGCAGCTCATGGAGATGGTCCGGATCGACAGTGAATCCGGCAACGAGTCCCGGTTTATCGAGTACCTCGCGGCCGAGCTTGAAAAGCTCGGGGCGGAGGCGGCCACGGACGCGTACGGAAACCTGATCGCCAGGCTCCCGGCCAAGGGAAGCGATGTCACCGAGCCGATCCTCCTCTCGTGCCACGCGGACACGGTCCAGCCGGGCGTTGGCATCGAACCGGTCCTGGAAGAGGGCGTCATCCGTTCGCGGGGAGATACGATCCTCGGGGCGGACGACAAGGCCGGGATCGCCGAGATGCTGGAGGCCCTCCGGGTGGCCCCGGTACGGCCCCCGGTGGAGATTGCCATCAGCCGCCAGGAAGAGGTGGGCCTGCTCGGCGTCAAGAATCTCGACTACTCGCGGATCACCGCGAGGCGCGGTTTCTTGCTGGACAACGACACCCTGGACACCATCGTCATCGGCGGCCCCAGCTACTTCGCCATCGACGTGTCCATCGCGGGCCGCTCGGCCCACGCGGGCATGGAGCCGGAGAAGGGGATCAACGCCATCGTGGCGGCGGCGCGGGCCATCAGCGGGCTGAAGCTGGGGCGCCTGGACGCGGAGACAACCGCCAACGTGGGGGTGATCCACGGTGGAATCATCCGCAACGGCGTGCCGGACAGCTGCACTTTCCTGGCCGAGTGCCGCTCCCTGGACCACGAGAAGGCCCAGCGGCTGGCCGACGCCATGGTCGCCACCATCCGTGAGCGGGCGGAGACCACGGGCGCCACCGTGGAGATCACCGTGGACAACCTGTGCCGGGCGGTCAGCATCCCCGAGGACGCTCCAACCGTCGAGATCGCCAGGAAGGCGCTGAGGACGGCGGGTATCGAGGCGACGACGACCTTCATCACGGGCTTCACCGACGCCTCGATCTACAACAACCACGGGATCGAGATGGCCGTCGTCGGTATCGGCGCCCGTGAGGAGCACGCCACCACGGAGCACATCCACGTGGCCGACATGGAGCGGGCGCTGACCATGGTGGTGGAAATCCTCCGGCTTACCGGCGAGGGCGCCTGAGCCGCAGCCCGGAAAGGAGGGGGACGCATGAACCTCAGCGGGTTGACAGGACCACTGGGAATGGCCCTGGCCGGGTTCTTCGCCATCATGAACCCCATCGCCAACACGCCCATTTTCATCTCGGTCACCGCCGGCGACGACCGGGCCACCAAGAGGGCCGTGGCCCGGCGGAGCCTCTTCGTCGCCTTTCTCATCATCGCCGTCACGGTCGTGGCCGGCAACCAGATCTTCCGTCTCTTCGACATCACCCTGGGAACCCTGCGCATCACGGGTGGTCTGCTGGTCGTCCTGATCGGATTCCACATGCTCCAGGGCTCGGGCTCGGACGTCCATACGCCGAGTGAGGCGGACGTCGAATCCACGGAGCAGGCCCAGCTGGACGTGGCCGTCTCTCCCCTGGCCATCCCCATCCTGGCCGGTCCCGGCACGATCGCCACGGCCATGAGCCTGGCGGCCGGGGGGTGGGCCCACGTGGTGGTCACCCTTGTGGCCTTCACGGTCATCTGCCTCGTCACCTACGTGTGTTTCCTGGAGTCGGACCGGCTCGTCGACTTCCTCGGTCAGAACGGGCTCAACGTCATCACGCGGCTCATGGGTTTGATCGTGGCCTCCATCGGGACGGGGATGGTCCTGGCGGGCCTCGGTTTGCACGCCGCGAGCTAGTTCCCGTCCAGAAACGGCGCTTCTCCTGCAATCTCGGCGTCAGCCCGCGGATGCGCTTGTGCGGCGTATCAGGGTGCGCCTCCGCGGAATACCTTCCTTGCCCGATCGTGCAGGAAAACGCTCGCCTCTGCCCCGGGAGCCACGCCGTTCCCATTGGGGAACCAGGATGGGAACGGGCTGATCGGCCCGGGAGGGACCGCCACGGCGGCAGCTGAGGGGTTCGAGCGCTACACTCGGAGGAGGCTGAGGGGACGATGGCGGGGCGCCAGGCCCTCCTCGTGGGCCAGTCGCCAGAAGAGACGTGCGGCTTCGAGCTCCCTGGGCCCGGCGGTGTAGGTCAGGATCTCGCCCAGGTAACGGCGCGCGAGGTCCACGGGCCACCCGGCCCCGGCGGCGTGGTGTCCGGCGATCTCGGGGATGCGCGCCAGGTTGCGGCGGAGGGTGGCGGCGAGCAGCTCCGGAAGCTCTCCGAGATCCGCGCCGGGCCGGGCCATCCACAGGGCGAAGACGAAGGGGAGCCCTGTCAGCTCCTTCCAGGCCTGGCCCAGGTCGACCTGGTACGGATAGAGCCCGGCCGGGGGCGCGGCGGCCACCACCTTGTCCCCGATCATCAGGACGGCCTCCGGGAGCGGGCCATCGGGATCCCAGGCGGGGGGCCGCCTGGGCATCTCGGCGGGCAGCGTGCGAAGGGTGCGCCCGAAGCTCCTGGCGAAGAGAATCCGGAGCAGCGCCACCGATGTGTGGCTGTCGCCGTCCACTTCGACCTCGCGGAGCGCGTCCAGCGGGACGCGGCTGAAGACCCGCACGGTCAGGGTCTCCCCGTCGCTGCCGATAGCCCCGGCGGGCAGGATCGCCAGCTCCTCGGGAGAGGTCTGGTAGTCGATGGCGGGACAGAGGGCCACATCCACCTCTCCGGAAAGCAGCCGGGCGATCAGCCGGGAGGGTACGTCGCGGACCAGCCGGACGCGCGGATCCGACTCCAGCCCCTCGACGAGGGGCCTGGCGTTGAGATAGCTGACGACGCCGATGGCAGGACGGTTGGATCGCTCCACGGAAGTCTCCCGGCCGGCCCGGCCGGGCCGGTGCGTACTGTAGCACGGCGGCGGTCCATGGCGCCGTCGGGGAGCACAACCGCCGCGCCGCCGCCAAGGAGGCCGTGGCCGCCGCACTCCACCTGAGCTGCTGATGGCTCCCTTCCCGCCATCCGGCGCCCTTGACGGCCGGGCGGGGATCATCACTGAACCGGGCCGGGCCGTTGGCGGCGTGCCTCACTCTCCCAGCAGCGTCCGGATCTCCCCGGCGATCTTCTTCTCGTCGCCCTCGTCGAATCCCAGGTGGTAGTAGAGGATCCTGCCGCTGGCGTCGAGGATGAAGGAGGTTGGAAAAGCATGGACGCCGAAAAGACCGCCGACCACCGGATCTTCCGTGCGGTCCTCCAGGAGGAGGAAGCTCAACCCCTTCTTGGCGATAAACTTTTTCGACCGCTCCGTGTCGCGCGAGGCCTCCACGGCGACGATCTTGAGCCCCTGGTCCCGGTACCTGGTGTACAGCTCTTGCAGACGCGGCAACTCCGCGCGGCAGCCGGGTCAGGTGGGGAACCAGAAGGCCAGCAGCGTGACACGCCCGAGCTCCTTCGAGAAGGTGTGCTCCTCTCCCTGGTAGTCGGGCAGGGTGAAGTCGGCGGCCTCGCGGGACAGGACGCGCCGCATCTTGTGGAGGTAATCGTCGAGGCCCTTCTCCGAGCCGTTCTTCTTCTTCCAGGCGGTCTCGAGGTAGGCCATGGCCGTGGAGTCGCCGCCCATGACGGCATCGGGAGCCAGGAGCTCCATGGCACGATCCAACCGGCCCTGCTGGAGCGCAGCTCTGCCCTCGAACAGGGCCACGGGTACGAGGGACAGGCCCAGGAAGCTCCGTGGCGTGCGCTTCCTGGCGGCCGCGAAGAGCTCCTCGGCCTGCTCCGGCTTGCCCGTGTTGGCAAGCGCCCACGCCTTGTAGGTCATGGCCTCGGCCGCACGGCCGTCCACCTTGTGTTGCAGCTTTGCCGGACCGAGCTTCCGGCCCGGGTTGTCGGCCCTGACGGCCTCGGGCGTTGCCTGGGCCAGGGCGGCGTCGGCCCGCTGAAGGAGGAGCTGCCATTGCCTGTGCTTGGCAGCCACCTCCATGATGGATCCGTTCTCGTCGTAGCTCAGGGGACGTTCCTTCTCCACCTGGGCGATGGCGGCCGTGAGGTCCAGGGGCTGGTCCAGCTCCTTCGCCAGGGGGTAGGCGGTGAGCACGATCTCGAGATGCCGGCCGGGATCCCCGGTGGCCTGGAGGGCCGCCCGGACGGTGTCGAGGGCCCGCTGCTTCTCCCCGAGCCTGGTGCCACGGTTCTCCACCTCTACCCGGACGAAGGCGGGCGCGTGCTCACCGCCGGGGAACTCGGCCAGGTACCTCTCGGCGATGACCGCCTTGGCCTCGGGAGTCTCGGCGTCGTAGTAGGCCGACTTCGCCTCTTTGTAGGCCTTGGCCTCGGTTTGCCCTGGAGTCGTCTTCTTCGAGCAGGCTGGTGCTCCTGCCAGTACGAGGACCACGCTGGCCGCCAGCAGGGCTCGTGAACGCATCTCGGGAGCTCCTTCCGGGAAATGGGAACCGGAGAGCGGTTCCCACGCTTGAACATGGGTCGAGTCTACCCCGGCGCTGCAAGGATCTCCACCCGTCATGGGCGCCAGGACCACCTTCCGGCGAGCACGGCGCTGCGATGCAGCCCCACGCGGCCATCCACCGGGCCATGGGTGCTGCTTCCCTGGCGTTCAGCCGCCTCCTCGGCTGGCCCCACCCACCTGGTACCCCGTCCCCTCCTGCTCCTGGCCAACCTCTTTCCCCCGACGCCAGCCATCCAGGCGTTCCTCCGGCTCAACCAGATGGGGGCGGAGCTCCACCGGGTCGCCCCCCTCTGGACCCTGCTCTGGGTCCAGGCTTTCGTCTACGGTTTCCGGGCCTGGTGACTGCTTCGCCGAAACATCCGGCAAGCTTGCTGATCGCTTCCGGGTGAAACCAGGTTTCGCGGCTCGAGCCGGGCCCGGCGCACCGTGCCCTGCGAGACTCGTGGGATTCGGAGGACGATGGTGCCACGATCCCGGCGAGCGCGGCGCCGCGCGCGGTACCATGGGGACACGGAGATTGGAGGATCCATGGGCGTGACGGTGATGTCGGAGTTCTTCCGCGGGCTGCTCTTCGAGCTGGAGCCGGACTACAGCCGGCCCCTGCTCCAGGTACCGCCGGAGTCGGCATCGCGGATGCGGGGGCGGCTCCGCTTTCTCTACGGGGCCGAGGCCGAGGACTGGGTGTGGCGCGAGCTGGAACGGCTGATGCGGGTTCACTTCGCCCACGAGACGCCGGAGCTGATCGACGCGGAGCGCCGCTTCGACCCGCGGGAGCGGTTCACCGAACGGGACGTGGTGCTGATCACCTACGGCGACATGATCGTCTCCAGGAACCGCCGGCCGCTCCGGACGCTCGCCGACTTCACGGAACGCTTCTTCCGCGGCCTGGTGACGACCCTGCACATCCTGCCCTTCTATCCCTACTCCTCGGATCGCGGCTTTTCCGTCATCTCCTACGAGGAGGTGGATCCGCGCCTGGGCTCGTGGGAGGAGATTGAGGAGCTGGAATCCCAGTTCACGCTGATGATGGACGCGGTGTTCAACCACGTCTCCTCCAGGAGCTACTGGTTCCGGCAGTTCCTGGACGGGGCGCCCGACTACCAGGATTTCTTCATCGTCTTCGACTCGAAGGCAGAGCTGGACGACGACCAGCTCCGGATGATCCTGAGGCCCCGGACGTCAAGCCCGCTGACGCCCTACCTGACCATCGACGGCCCCAAGTGGGTCTGGACCACCTTCTCTGCCGACCAGGTGGACCTCAACTTCAAGAACCCGAAGGTGCTGCTCAAGGTCATCGAGATCCTGCTCTTCTACGTCCGCAAGGGCGCCGACCTGCTCCGGCTGGACGCCATCGCCTACCTGTGGTGCATCCTGGGAACGCCCTGCGCCCACCTGCGCCAGACCCACGAGACCGTCAAGCTGTTCCGCGACGTCCTGGACGTGGTCTCGCCCCACGTGGCCCTGATCACCGAGACCAACGTACCGCACAGGGACAACGTCAGCTACTTCGGCAACGGCCGGGACGAGGCGCAGATGGTGTACAACTTCGCCCTGCCGCCGCTGGTGCTCCACGCCTTCATTACCGCGGACGCCCGGTACCTGACGGGGTGGGCGCGCGGCCTCGAGCCGCCGTCGGAGCTGACCTCCTTCTTCAACTTCCTCGATTCCCACGATGGCATCGGCCTCCTGGGCGCGCGCGGGATTCTTCCCAATGAGGAGATCGACCGGCTGTGCCGGCACACCGAGGAGCGTGGCGGGAAGGTCTCCATGCGGGCCGACGGCGAGGAGGGGCAGACCCCCTACGAGCTCAACATCACCTGGTTCTCGGCCCTCGATCCGGGCGGCGATGAACCGGAGGAGTGGAAGATCGCCCGCTTCCTGGCCTCCCGTGCCGTGGCGCTGGTCCTCCGCGGCGTGCCGGGCATCTACCTGCCGGGCTTCTTCGGCTCCCGCAACGACCTGGAGGCCGTGCTGCGCGAGGGCTCCGCCCGGGCCATCAACCGTCCCGCCCTGGAGGAGGCCAAGCTGCTGGCCACCTTCTCCGATCTGGGCTCCGCCCATGCCCGCATCGCCCGAGGCTTCATCGACCTGTTGGAGCTGCGGACCGCCGATTCCGCCTTTCATCCCGGCGCCCCCCAGGAGGTGTTCGACCTCGACCCGCGGGTTTTCGCCGTCCTCCGCACGGCTCGCGACGGCTCCTCCCGCGTCCTCGTCCTGATCAACGTCTCCCCCGAACGGGTGCCCGTGCGGGTGCCGCTGGCGCAGAGCGGCCTGAAAGGCGCCGTCATGGACCTTATCGAGGGCCGTCGCTATGCCGAGACCGCCGCCGGCGGCCTCCAGCTCCAACTGGAACCCTTCGCCATCGTCTGGCTGACCGCCGGTGGGATGTAGCGCGGGCGAGCGGCAACGTTGGGGAATGGCCAGTGTCGTTGTGGGCTGCCGCTGTCCCTGCCGTTTCTACCGATTCATCGGCTGGTTTTCTTGACTCCGTCCTCGATGAGGCCTCTGCCGGGACGCCGTTGCGCGATGCTCAGGAGCACCGCTGCCGCCGTGTCCAGGGCGGCCACGGTCAGGGCCGTGGCGGGCAAGCCGGCCCAGGGGATGGCCAGGAGGCCGGCGACCAGGGCGGCCAGGGCGGCGCCGGCCTCGTCGGCGGCGAAGCCACCACCACCGCCGCGGCGCGGGTCGCTCCCCCCGATGAGGTGGGAGAGACCGGGGAACGCCGCTCCGGTGATGGCGCCCCCGGCGACGAGCAGGAGGGGAATCGCCAGGCGGGGGAGAGAGGATGGAAGGGGCGAGCTGATGAGGAGCGAAAGCAGCGCGCCGGCTCCGAGGAGCAGGGGGAGGCGGCGCTCGGCATGGGCCCACCTCCGTGATCCCATGGCCGCGACGGCCAGGCCGCCCATGAAGGCGGCGGAGAGGGCGCCGACCTCGGCGTAGACGGAGCCCATGATCCCCTGCCAGATGGTGGCGAGGAGCAGCCACCAGGTCATGGAGCTGGCCCCGACCACGGCCGCGGTCTCCACGCGCGGAACGCGGCCGGCCGCGGTACGGATCAGCATGGAGAGCAGGAGGAGCGCCGGGAGGATCAGGAGAGGCGCCGCCGTCCGGCCGATGAGCACCATGACCGCCCGCACGACCGCGGGGCGCCCTCGGCCCTCCCGCAGCGCGACGGCCGGCAGGACGGCACGCGGGCGAGCGGTGGTGTTGGGGAGCCCGGTGGCGTGTTCGAGAAACCGTTGCAGGTCGCGCCGCCGGCCGGGGTCGAGCAGCACCGGGAGAAGCCGGGGGTCGAAGGCCGGATCGGTGAGCCCCAGGGCGGCCCAGCGCCGCGCCAGAAGTGCTGCGGTGATGGGTGGCGAGCCGTCCCGTCCCGACACCAGGAGCACCCGGTCGCCGGGGAGACCCGTCACGTTGCCGAAAGCACCCTCGAGCGTGGCCGCTTCGATTCCCACCAGGCGCCCGGCCACTCCGGCAAGATAGGTGTCCGGGGCGCCGATCTGAACCACGAGGAGGCCTCCGGAGGCCAGGCGGACGCGGCAGGTGCGGAAAAACTCCAGGGTGCGGGTGCGGTTCTGACGGAGGCTCGTCGGATCGCCATCGAGCAGCAGGATGAGATCCCAGGGACCTCCGCGGCGGACGGCGCGGATGGGGTCCTCGGCGTGAAGGTGGAGCCTCGGATCCTCCATGGCCCGCCGGAGATCGGCACCGTACCAGCTCAGGAGGAGCGCCGGAAGCTCGGGATCGTCCTCCACCAGGTCCAGCCGGTCGAGCGGATGGCCGAGGACGGTGACGACCGTTCCGTCGGCCAGGCCGCCGATCATCAGAACACGACGCGGGTTCCGGTGGAGGAGCATCAGCAGGTGGCCCCTGGGCGCGGTGACCCAGGGGTTGGGAAAGGAGGCCAGGAGGCGGCCGTTGGAGTACAGGGCCCTGGGTTCACCGGCGCCCAGCTCGAGGCGTTGCTGGCGGGTCTCGGCCCAGGCTGCCAGGGTTCCGGGACGTGAGGCCCACCGCCAGGTCCAGTGGGCAAGACGGGAATCCGCCGGGCCGATGGAGACGGCGGTTGCCGCGACGATCAGAAGCACGAGCCACCATTGCCGCCTGTGAAGCGAGCCGGCCACGATCGCTCCAAGGCCCACGGTCAGGGTGGCGACTGTGCCGTGGGGGACTAGGAGGAAGGTGAAAACGAGGCCGCCGAGGAAACCTCCGCCCGCCTCCAGAGCGTAGGCCGTGGCGCCGCCCTCCGGACCGCTGGTGCGGGCAGCCAGAAGCGTGAACCCCAGTCCGCCGGCGGCACTCGTGGGAAGGACCGAGGCAAGCCACAGCCAGGCGGCCTCCAGCGTGCCGATCGCCTCGCCGCCGGCACCGCCGGCCAGGGCCGGGGCGGCCCGCAGGAGGACGACGCCACCGGCGGCGAGAGCGAGACAGAGGACGGGGATGGCGGTACCCAGGCGGGGAGATCCCAGACGGATCCCCAGCGCGGACCCGGCGGCCATACCGGCCAGCCAGGTGAAGAGCACAACGCCCCAGGCCAGCTCGGAGCCGCCGAGAGACGCCATGGCCTCCCGGATCAGCACGCTCTGCGAAAGGACCGTGGCGAACCCCAGGATCACCAGCGAGCGGCCGGGCGAGGCGATTGGCTCCGACGTCATGACGGTTCCATTATGACGCCTCATCACATGGCTCGTGGTTTCATCCGGAGAGGTGCTTGCAGTTCGGGGGCGCTCCACTATCCTTGTTTGCGGAAAAGCTCTGGCTCGGAGCGGAGGTGGACGTGACGGATCGACCCGATGACGAGGTGAGAGAACGGAGGATCCAACCGCGAACGGAGGTGCCGGCCCGGGTCGAGCTCCGTTTCAGCAGCTTTTCCAAGTTCGTGTCCCAGTACGTGGCCAATGTCTCGACCGGGGGCATGTTCATCGTGACCCAGGAAACCCTGCCCGCCGGAACGCCCGTGGAGTTCCGCCTGGCCCTCGCTGACGGGTTTCCGCTGATCGAAGGCACGGCGCAGATTGTGTGGGTCCGGGATTCCAGGCAGGCTCTCGAGGGGCCTCCAGGGATGGCGGTGCGGTTCCTCAAGCTCGACGAATCCGGCCGCGAGCTCATCAGCCGGATGGTGGAGCAACGTCGGCAATCGGGAGAGGGTGTGTTCGAGGTTGGGGAAGCAACGGCGTCTCCCGTCGGGGCAGGAGGGGATCCCTTCGATGTGGCGAGCCACGCTCCGGAGACCCCGGCGCCGGTGGCCTTCGATGTCTTTCCCGCGCCGGCGGCCGAGGAGGGGGAATTCCCGGGGGTTTCCGGTGCGTTCCACGTCACAGGGGTCAGGGATGAAGCGGCGGAAGGCCGGGCCGGGGCGGGGCGCCGCACCTCGGCCCTGATCGCCGTTATCGCCATCGTCGTGGTGAGCGCCGCGGCGCTCGTGTACCTGGGGCCCTGGGGGCGGAAGAAGCCGGTCGATGCGCCTCGGGACAACACCAGGTCAGGCGCGACGGCCCGGCCCACCCAGGTCGCGATTCCATCAACGGCCGGGGGACGCGCCGACGCCACGACCGGTGAGAATGGTACCGCTGAAGAGGCGGCGCCGGCTGCTGGTGCCCCCGGAGCGGCCCGGCCGGCGGATGCGGCGGGGGCTCCCGGGAAGCCAGTGGCAGACTCGAGGGGCGGAACGAAGGTGGGGACGGCGAGTCCTGGCAAAGAAAAACGCGCCCGGATGCCGGAAGGCTCCGGTGGGGCACAGGAGGCCATTCCGGCGGCCGTCCGGGGTGGGACGGCCGTTGCCGGGCGGCTGAGCCGGATCGACATCCGCCGCGAGGGCGGAGGAACCCGGGTCGATCTTCTGCTGGACGGCGTCCTGGCACGGTCGAGAATCCGCTCCTTTGCCATGGACAACCCGCCCCGGTACGTGGTGCAGGTGCGGGGCCTCACGGCCGACAATCCCTACGCCGTGGTCGGCTCCGGCACCCCCGAGCTCCAGCGGGTCCGGCTTGGATACCACGGGGAGGCCCGCCACCCGTACCTGCAGATCGTGCTGGACCTGAGCGGCGGCGATGTCCAGGTCCGGAGGGAAGCCGCCGGGAGCTCGTTGATCCTCCACCTGGCGCGGCCCCGCCGCTGAGCCTGCCGGCGGCAGGCGCCTGCCCGGCAGATCCCGGCGCCGGTGCGTTTCGTTCTGGGGCCAGAATGAGGAGCGCCCTTCAGTTGGAGTGGGAGTCGGAAACGACCCTGTTGCGGCCCTGGCGTTTGGCGCGGAGGAGGTTGGCATCGGCCGCGGAGATCAGAGACTCGGCCGTCGGGGGCTCGGGCTCCCCCGGCTCCGGCTGGATGGAGGTCAGGCCGAAGGAGATCGTGACAGCGATTTGCTGGCCGCCCTCCAGGGGGAATCCCTTGGATGCCACGGCCCGCCGGAGCTTCTCGGCCACATCTATCCCGTCAGGCTCGAACGTCTCGGGCAGCACGACGAGGAACTCTTCTCCGCCGTAACGGCCCACCGAATCGCTGTTCCGGAGGTGGGTCTTGAGCACGTTGGCGATGTGGCGAAGGACGGCGTCCCCTGCCAGGTGGCCCAGCTCGTCGTTGACGCGCTTGAAGTGGTCGATATCGGCCATGGCGACCGTCAGGGGACGTCCGTAACGAACCGAGCGGTTGATTTCCCCTTCGAGGATCTCCAGGATGGCCTCCCGCCGGTACAGGCCCGTCAGGCCCTCGAAGGTGGCCGACTGGAAGAGGCGGACGTTTTCCAGGACCGCGGCGACGTTGAGCGAGAACAGGCGGAGAAGCTCGAGCTCCTCGCGACGCCACGGCTCGCCGTCGGCCTTGGCCCCGAGGAGGAGCACGCCGACGACCCGGTCGCCGCTGAGCAATGGAGATGCAAGGTTGGCCTGGAAGGTCGCCAGCCGCTGCGCCATGGAGCCGCTGATGGCTGCCAGCTGCGAGGCCTGGAGCGGCCGGCCGGCCTCCGCCAGGAACCTCACCGCCGGGTCGTCGGGCCCCATGATCACCGAGTGTTCCACCGGGATGCCGCCTTCACGGAGGTTGGAAGCCTGGGCAACCAGGATATCAGTGCTGGGGTCGGCCACGAGCAGGGCGGCCGACGACAGCCCGAAGGTGCGCGTCAGCTCGTCCACGAGGTGCCGACCCATGGCGTCGAGACTTCCCTTGGCGGGCAGATTGGCGGCGAGAGAAGCCAGGCGAGTCCGCAGCGCGTGGCGTTCGGGGAACACCCGCCGGTCAATGATCTCCTGGATCGCCTGCCGCAGGGGCCAGAAGAGCAGGCCGATGACGAGGGTCGCCCCCGAGATCAGCCAGACGGACAGGGAGCGCTTCCCGAGGGCGTCGGCGAGCACCATCCCGCCGAGGCCCATGGCGGCATAGAAAAGCGCCATGAGAATAATGGTGATGGTGGAGTAAAGGATGCTCCGGCGGACCACCAGCTCGATGTCGAACAGCCGGTGGCGTTGAATCGCCAGGAAGACTGCAATGGGGTACGGCAGAAGGACGAAGAGCTGTACGACGGTCAGCCAGTCGGGGAGAGCGTAGCCCAGGGCGGGCACGATTTCGGTGGACAGGGTGAAGATCGCCCAGGGGAGCAGGCCGATGAGGACCAGAAGCGCCTGGGCACGTTCGGAACGGCTGGAAGACCGGATGACCTGGAAGGTCAGGATGGCGATGACGGCCACCGCCCAGATCGACATCAACACATCGAAGAGGGGGCCGGAAAGGTACCCGGAAGGCCAGGGCAGGACGTTGTGTCCCAGCGCTTCCGTGATCAGTGAAGTGCAGATCACGGTCGCCGCCGTCAGGCCGATGCCGTAGAAGGTGTAGGGAATCCACGGCCGCTTCTTCAGGACCGGTGGCTCCGATGGAATGACGGACGCGAGGTGAAGCAGCAAGCCCATCTGGATTCCCGTCAGCGCATAGAAGAAGACGGTGCCGCTGAGGGAAAACACGAACGACATCAACGCGCCGTTTGGTATGGACAGCTCGAGCGCCACGGCCCCGGAGAAGGCGGCCAGCAGGCGGGCACGAACATCCGTTCGCCCGTAGGGATACGCCAGCAGGGCGATGGCCAGGTAGGCGAGGGTCACGACCAGGTTCATCAGCGCCTGGAGCCAGGGGAAGGGTGTGCCCGGCCGGAGGGGCAGAATCAGCCGCCTCCCCTGGCGCTCGATGGTGAATGGGACGGGCCGCCCCCGGCGAAACCCGCTGGCCAGCTCGTCGTAGTCGACGCCCGAGTGGACGGGGACACCGTCGACGGCAAGGATGATGTCACCGTGCCGGAGGCCTGCACGTTCCGCCGGCATGCCCGGTGAGACGAGATCGACGGCGATCCGGTCTTCCCGGACGGCCACGGTAATGCCGATTCGCCTGGAGGAAGCGTAGGCCTCTTGCCACATTTGAAGGGACAGGAAGGCGAGAACTGTGGCGGTCAGCGCGACGAGGATGATCCTGTTGGGTTTCTTCTGCATGACCTCCCCATGACCGTACATTGAAAGAATAGCATGGGCAACAGGCGCCCCCAAGGTTGTGGGGCGGCTCCAAGGCCTGCAATCAGAGATGTTGAGCGCGGCCCGGAGGGTGCACGCCGGGCGGCCTCTCACCGTGAGGCGCAATCTTCGCCATCGGCCAGGCTCCATCACGGTTTCCCCCGGGATCGGCTTCGTTTGCAACGGTCGAGCCATGATGCCTGCTTTGCCGGATCGACGGCCGCGGAGCCGGTATGATCGTTGGGATGCTAAACCGTCTCGTCACGGGCGCCCGGCTCGCGCTCTTCGTTGTTCTCGCGTTGGCGCTGTCGTGCCGCGGGCCTCGCTTCGACAGGGGAGACCTGGACGCCATGCAGCGGGCGGGCGAGCTGCGCGTCGCCGTCCGGCCGGGCTTCGCACGATCTCCCGTGCATTCCGTCGACGGCATCGACCAGCCGGAGCTGCTTCGTCAGCTGGCCGCGCGGCTCGGTCTGAAGCTCCGCTGGCTGCCGGCTTCGCGGAACGGGCAGGTCCTCCAGTGGCTCCGGGAGGGGAGGGCCGACATCGGGGTCTTCCGGTTCTCCCCGGCGGGCCTGGCCCGGGCCGGTTTCGTGCCATCGGCCGCCGTCGGGTGGGTCGACGACCTGGTGATCACCCGTTCAGGATCACCCGTCCGGGAGCTGTCCGGACTCCGCGGGGCCGCTCTCGACCTCCAGCGCTCCGTGGCGGAGTGGGTGGTGCCGTCGGAGGAGGCCCTCCGGGCGATCGGCGCGCGGATTCTCCCGATCCCCGAGAACATCAGCCTGGAGGAGATCGTTCGCAGGGTCCGTGGAGGGCGCTACTCGGCCACCATCGTCGATTCAGCCCTGCTGACCTCCCTCGGAGAATCCGGGATCAGGATCTTGGGAAGCGTCAGCGACAGCCGTTCGCTGGTGTGGGCCCTCCGGCCGGGGAACCCTCGTCTTCGGGAATCGGTCGATGGCTTTCTCTTCGCCGAGGAGGTGCTCGGCATGCAGTCCGGCGAACCTGCCTGCCGGGATCTCGCGGAGATCCGCGGGTCGCGAGCCCTCAGGGTGATCACGCGCAACGCCCCCACCACGACAACGGTGTTCCGAGGAGGATTGCGAGGCTTCGAGTACGAGCTGGCCACGGCCTTCGCCAGGAGCCTGGGCGTCCGGCTCCAGCTGGTGATCCCCCCGCCGGGAAGTGATCCTCTGGACATGTTGGAACGGGGGCTTGGAGACCTGGCGGCTCTCCATGAACCCCTTCCCCTTGGCGGTGGTGGCCGGTACCTCGAAACCGAGGCGTACCGCCGGGTGGATCTCGTGTGCGTGGCGGGGCCGGACGTCGATCCACCTGCCGGTACGGAGGATCTCGCCGGCAGGACGGTGGTCGCACCCTCGGGCCTCTCGGGTTGGGTCGCCGAGCTTCCCGTGGCGCCGCCGGTGGTGGTTCGGCAGCTCCTCCCGGGCGCCGACGCGCTCAGCGGACTCGCCTTCCTGGAACGGGGAGGGGCGGAGCTCGGGGTCGCCGACTCCGACACGCTGCGGCTGGAGCTCGAGAACCGCCCGAGCCTGCGGCGTGGCCCGGTCGTGCTTCCCGGCTGTGCGCTCCGGTGGGCCGTCGGACCTGCCTCACCCCGGCTGGCCCGGAGGGCCTCCACCTTTCTTCGCGAGGCCCGCCGCTCGGGGCTGATCGCGAAGCTCGCTCTCGAGGAGCTGGCAATGACCCGGAGATGGCAGCCGCCGCGGGCCGTGGCGGTGCCACCCGGCCACCTGACGCCCTTCGACGGGCTCCTCCAGGAGGCGGGACGCCGGTACAAGGTGGACTGGAGGCTCCTGGCTTCCCTGATGTATGAGGAATCGCGTTTCGACCCCGAAGCTACCGGCCCCGGTGGATCGGCCGGGCTGTTTCAGTTCATGCCCTTCACGTGGAAGGAGCTCGGTCTGAGCGACCCCCACGACCCAGCCCAGGCCATTCCTGCCGGCGCGCTCTACCTGCGCCGGCTGATGGACGAGCTCCCGCGTGTTCCCATGGCGGACCGTGTGGCCATGGCCATCGCCGCCTACAACGTGGGGCCGCGCCACGTGGCGGATGCGCGGCGCCTGGCACGCGAGATGGGTCTCGACCCCGACCGGTGGGCCGGCAACGTGGAGACCGCCATGGTCCTCCTGGACAACCCGGAGGTGGCTCGCCGTTTCCCCGCGGGGGTATGCCGTTGCCGGAGAGCCGTGGGGTATACGCGGCGCATCCTGCGGCGGTACCGTGCCTACCGCGAGCTGATGACACCGCTCGGCGCGCCCGGCCTGTAGGACACGTCGAGCGTGTCCATCGAGAAAGCACCGCCAGATGAGGCCTGCCGGTCGTTGCAGCAGAAGGCCTGCGGACGTTTCGGGTCCAAAACACGCCGCAGGCCCCACCGTGAGGCTCACGAGACCCGCCCGGTCGATCTTGATCCTCCGAAGACGTGCCCGGCAGTGCCGTCCCCGCTTCTGCCGGGGCTTGCATCGCCAAGAATGGAGCTCTCTCGAGCCCGGGCTATATCTGGTTCTTCTGGAACATGTCCCGCAGTGCCAGCAGCACCTTGGCGAAGCTGTGCTCCTTGAGCAGCTGCTGGAGCTCGTCCTTGGCCAGGCCGGCACTCATCTTGTCGTGAATCCTGGCCAGGATATCGTAGAAATCCGACAGGGGTTTCAGCCCGAGCTCGGAGAAGTTTTCCTCGTACCAGCGGTGCTCCCGCACCCGAAGCCAAATGACCGGGCTCGGAGGCGTGTCCGAGGTCCAGAGACCTTCGGCCAGGGTGGTCACCTCCTTGTACAGGGCACGGAGCACCGTGACGCTGTCGCCCGTGTCGAGGGCGGCGGCCAGGGCGTTTCCACCGGAGGCGGCCGGTGCCTGTTCCGCTGCCACTTCAGGCTCGTCCAGCTCCTCCTCGGTAATGATGGCGGTCTGCGTTACGGCGCTCGAGGGACCCGAGATCTTCGCACCTCCGAAGGTCTTGCTGCGGCCGATGCGAGTCTTCATCTTGGGGCGCCTGGCCCGTTTCTCTTCCTCGTCGGTGTCCGTCGTCGTCACCTCTTCGGCGCCGTGCTCCGGCTCGCTCCTCGTATGGGCGCCCTCCGGTTCCTCCTCCGCCACGACTTCATTCGGAGCCTCGGCCGGCGGCGGGACGGCCTGGATTGGTGGCCGCGCCTTGGCCGGTTCCTGCCCGGCCTTCGCCGACGCGGTTTCCAGAGCCTTCCGGATGCGGACGTGGAAGGTCCCGAGGAAGGCCAGCTCGGCCTCGCTGATCGCCCTGGCCATAGCCAGCTTCTCCCGCATGATCTCGAGCTCCATCATGCGTGCGTGGAGCAGGGGCTGGCTCGGCGTCACGGCCTTGAGCTCCGGCATCAGGTCGGGATTCGTTTCGAGGATCTCCAGGATGTCCTCGAACGAGGCGAAGTCAACCAGCTGCTGGTATTCGTTCTCGTACCAGTCGATGGCCTTCTCGCGTTCCTTGCGCTCGATCAACCGGTCGAGAACCGTCTGTGGCAGGCCGACCCGGTACCACTCGTTCCCGTGGAGCTTTTCCAGCTGGGTTCGCATGGACTTGCGAAGGTCTCGCAGGATTTGTGCGAGGATGCGGTAGGCATCGAGGTTTTGTTCCAGATCGGGCATCGTCCCAACCTCCCGTCCTGGCAGGGCACACAATTATGGTGCAGCGTCCATGCACCGCATAGGTTAGCACGGAACCGCCGGCCGTGGTACCGGCCGGCGGTGAAAAGACAGCGTCGTGAGGGTGCCGTCACCGTCGCCTGCGATCGGTCTTCCAGTGGCTCTGCGAGGGTGTACGCCGGCCGTGGGAGGCAGAAGATTTCCCGGACGCCTGGGATCGCGGGCCGCTGCGGGAACGGGAAACCGTGGTCCTGGCCGTGGCCCGTGCTGGCTGTGCCCGGCGGCTTCGGGCCGAAGCGCGGACCATCGAGCCGGGCCGTGCGGTCTGGCGGGCGCTGCGCTGGGGCCAGGCTGATCGGGTGTGAAGGGTGCTTCGTCCATGTTCGTGGCCGGGCTGACGGCTCGACACCCCGGATTGAACGAGCCGGGTGCTTCGGGCTTCGCCACCGCGGGTCGTGGACCCGGCCGGTGAACGCTCGTCCCGGGCCAGGTACCGTGAGGAGCTCTGATGGGAAGAACGAGAGCGCTGAGCCCGTTCCGTGGTGGCCGTTCGTGTGGTGCCGTACCCGAACGCTGGCCGCTCGGCCAGGTTGCGGGCGGAGCCGGTGCCGCGCCGCGTGAATCCCGAGGAGCGGGTACGCCGGGTTGTCGTGACGGAACCGGAGCTCCCGGGCCCTCTATTGCCACGGGGGGAGCTCCGTGTTCCCCGTACCGAGGGCGAGCGGAGGGTCTGGGACGGCCCGCCCGACCGGTCCGGCGTCCGCCGTGTCACCTGGCCGCCGCGATCCATGGTGCGGGCGATGGACGGAGCGAGCGACCGTCGTACGGTCTCACGGGAGTGGGACTCGATGGCCCTTTCGACGCCGGCGGGACGGACCGCCCGGACCGAGCGGCCGCCCATGGTGACCGTCCGCTCACTGACTCGAACGGTGGGAACGGCCCGGCCCACGGCCCGCTGGACCTCGAGCCGCGAGGGCCCTGACGCGAGTACCCGGACACTCCCGGGACGCAGGCCGCTCAGGCGCGCGCCCGGTGTGGCGACCACGGCGATGTTGTCGGCCGTCATCCGGTTCCACGGGACAAAGTTGGCGTAGCGCGCATCCCGCCAGCCGTCGGCGTAGCCATGGCCGTAACCCTGTCTGTAGCCATCGAAGTGGCCGGCGCCGTACCCCCGCGCCCAGGCGCGGCGCGCCTGGCTCCAGCCGTGGGGTGGGGCGGGGTACCAGCCCACGTAGGAACCGTAGCTGACCCAGGCCACGTTGGCGGGACGGTACACGTACCCGGGACTCCAGACCCAGCCGAAGGAGGTCATGGCCCAGGATCCGTAGTGGTGCGGCACGTAACCCCAGGGCTCGTAGGCGACCCAGGTCCATCCGTAGCTGGTGTACACCCACCGGCCCCAGGTGTAGGGGCGCCATCCCGGGGCGACCCAGGGCCGCCAGACACGGCCAAGGCCGTCGACGGTGACCCACTGGCCGTAGCCGTCGAGGGTGGCGGTGAAGCTCATGGAGAAACCGGGCCGGTACCACGCCGGCGAGTAGACGGGGTAGTCGCTGTACCCCAGGGAGAAGGAGAAGCCACCGCCGCCGACGGCCACGCCGAAGCTGACCCCGGCGCTCGCCGTCGGTGCGGGAGCGAGCAGCAGAACGATGGCCACGATCATGGCGGCCGGGATGCCCTGTGCGATCATGCTGAGTCTGCCGGTGTTTCCTGTTGTCATGGCGACCTCCCGAGCCGTTGGTTTCAGGCGGCTCGCCAGAGGATTCTGCAACTCTTGTGCCAGTGTGGACCGATGTGCCGGGTGGCGGGAACCGGTGAGCCGTCTCGGGAAGCTCTCACGGCGAAAACCGCGTGGTGCGGCCTTCCGGCGGATCCACCGACTGTGGATTGACCGGGAGGCGTTGCCTGGGCCGGCGGGTGGATGGGGGGGCCTGTGGTGGTGCGACGACGTCCGAAACGTCCCCTTTGGAGGACATGACGGTCCAACGCCCCCGGCCCGGCCGGCGCGTGCTGCCGTTGCGGTACACTGAGCATATGCGTGGAGGAGTTGCAGCGATGGTCGTGGCGGGGGTTCTCTCCATGGTGGCGACGGCCGGGGCCGGAGAACGTCTCTTCGTCGGCGGCATCGTTCACGGCCCCCGGGGCGCCGTACCGGCGGCCGTACTCGTCCGCGCCGGCCGTATCATCGCCACCGGCCCCAGGGAGAAGCTGCATCCGGGCCCAAAGGCACAGGTGATCGACCTCCACGGGGCCCACGTGCTGGCAGGCCTCTGCGATGCCCACCTCCACCTGACGGGATACGGCCGGGCGCTCGAGGAGGTCGATCTTCGCGGCGCGACGTCCTGGCAGGAGGTCGTTCGCCGTGCCAGGAGAGCCGCCGCGGGCCTCCCACCCGGCGCCTGGTTGACGGGCCGCGGATGGGATCAGAACCTCTGGCCCGGCAAGGCCTTCCCCGATCGTCATGATCTGGACGCGGCGTTCCCGGCGCGCCCGGTGCTCCTCCGCCGTATCGACGGGCACGCCGCCATCGCCAACGCCGTGGCGCTTCGTGCGGCCGGCATCGGGCGTACGACCCCGGACCCCAGGGGCGGACGGATCCTGCGCCGGCCCGACGGTGAGCCCACCGGTGTCCTCGTGGACATGGCCGTGGACCTGGCCACGGCCGCCGTCCCGAAACCCGGCGATGCCACCGTGGAGCGGTGGATCCTGCGTTCGGCGAAGGCCCTGCTCGCGGATGGTTTCGTCCAGGTGCACGATGCCGGGACGACGGCGCAGGAGCTCCGCGTGCTGCGGCGCCTGGCCGCCGCTGGCCGCCTGCCCATCCGTGTGTACGTGCTCCTCGACGGCTCGGACGACTCGCTCCTCGGGCGCGAGCTCCGCCGGCCGCCCGGATGGCGTGGGCCCGCCATGCTGCGCGTGGGCGGCGTCAAGCTGTACGCCGACGGCGCCCTGGGCAGCCGGGGGGCGCTCCTGGGTTCGGAGTACGCGGACGATCCCGGCAACCGCGGCCTGGCCGTCACCCCGACCGGCCGGCTGCGGGAGGTTATCGGCCGGGCCTCGGCGGCCGGGTACCAGGTGGGGGTGCACGCCATCGGCGACGAGGCGGTGCACCGGGTCTTGGATCTCTACGCAGAGCTCGGGGCGGCGACCTGCCGGAGGTTGCGGCACCGCATCGAGCACAGCCAGATCGTCCGCCCGGGGGACGTGGCTCGTTACGCCAGGCTGGGGATCGTCGCCTCGATCCAGCCGACCCATTGCACCTCGGACATGCCCTGGGCGCCGGCGCGCCTCGGGCCGGAGCGGATCCCCTGGGCGTACCGCTGGCGGTCCTTCCTGGAGGCCGGCGTCGTGCTGGCGGGCGGCTCCGACGCCCCGGTGGAGGACCCCGATCCGCGCCGGGGCCTGTACGCGGCGGTGACGCGCCAGCGGCCCGACGGCACGCCGCCCGGGGGGTGGAATCCTCCGGAGCGGCTGACGGCCGCCGAGGCCCTGGACCTCTTCACCACGGGGGCCGCCTGGGCCGGGCACTGCGAATCGTGGTCGGGGAAGGTCGCCCCCGGCTATGCCGCGGACCTGACGATCGTCGCCGGGGATCCCCTGGCCCTGCCGCCCCGCCGGTTGCTCGATCTTCGTATCCTCAGGACGGTCGTGGGTGGGATCGACCGATGGGTGGCCGGATCCCACGGGACGCCGGGTGGAGGAGACTCGTGATGCGCCCCGGATGGCGCCGGCTCGTGGTGGCGATGCTGGCCATCGCGGTGGTGGGAGGCAGCACCATGGCCTGTGGACTCTTTGGTGGCAAGGCGGGAAATACGGCGGGCAGCAAGGAGAGCCCGGACTGGAAAGCGCTCCGGGAACGGATGGTGCGGGACCAGATCGAGGCCCGGGGGGTCCGGGATCCGAAGGTCCTCGAGGCCATGAGAGCCGTTCCCCGGGAGAAGTTCGTGCCCGAGAACGTTCAGCGGTACGCCTACGAGGACGGCCCGCTCCCCATCGAGGACGGCCAGACCATCTCCCAGCCCTACATCGTCGCACTGATGACCGAGCTGCTTGAGGTCGGTTCGGGGGACAAGGTGCTCGAAATCGGGACGGGCTCGGGCTACCAGTCCGCCGTTCTGGCGGCCATGGGGGTCGAGGTGTTCACCATCGAGATCCGGCCGCTTCTCTGCCGGACGGCCCGTGAGCGGCTCCGCAAGCTTGGGTACGATTCGGTCCACGTGCGCTGCGGCGACGGCTACGGCGGCTGGCCCGAGGCGGCGCCCTTCGACGGCATCATCGTGACGGCGGCCCCCGAACGGGTGCCGGATCCGCTCCTCGACCAGCTCAAGGTCGGAGGCCACATGGTGATTCCCGTGGGCGCCTTCTACCAGGAGCTCAAGGTGATCACGCGGAGCGAGAGCGGCTACGAGGAACGCTCCGTGGTTCCCGTTCGTTTCGTCCCCATGACCGGCCAGGCGGAGCGGGATGCCCAATAGGGACGGCCCGCAGGGGTTTTCGGGGAAACGGGGCGATGTTGAGGGGGACGTGAGGCGATAGAGGATAGAAGTAAGAACAAAGACGATAGAAGATCGAGGGGGAGATGTGAGGAGACAGGAGTGAGGGGAACGAGGAACGAGGGGAGACGGGAGGGGGGCGATCGAGGCGTTCCGGTGCGGGCACGGGGTGCCTGAAACGGTGTGGGCGGCGCGGCGTGAAACCCGCGCCTCGGGCCCGACGTACTGCCCCGTCATGAGGAAGGGCTCCGGGACGGCGGCGTGAGCGGCGGGGTGCTGGCGCTGCTCGTTCTCGGCGGGATCTCGGCGATCCTTCTGGCCATGGCATGGGCCGGCGTGGAAGAGCGGGTCCCCCGGGTCGTGGCGATCTCCCTGGCGCTCCTGGTTCCGGCGGTGGCCGCCGGGCTGGGGCTCTTTCGGTTCCGGGAGACGCCCGCGGGCACGGTGGCGGCCTGGCTCGTGGTCGCGGCGGCCGGCGTTGTTGCCGTGGTGGCGGTTTCGGCCCGCTTCCCCCGCCCGCCGATCCCGGCGGCGCCACGCGCTTCGACGAGCGGGACCACATGTTCTCGCGGAACAACCTCTGCCGGCACCCCGGCCTCCACCGCCGCTACCACGAAATGCGGCCCGAGACGAGGGAGCCCGACGAGCGGCTCGACGCGCTGCCCCGGCTGGGTCAGCCCGGGTCGCGCTTTTTCGATCCCGTGGTCTCGCCCATGGCCGATGCGGCCTTCTCCATCCTCGAACGCAGCTACCCGCCGCTGGCCGGCCGGCCTGTCGGGGAAAGGGGCCCGGGCGACCCGGAGGTCCTGGCCCGGGGCGTGGAGATGCTGGCCCGCCGCTACGGCGCCGTGGACGTCGGCGTCGCGCGGACGGCGCCCCACCACTGGTACAGCCACGCGGGCCGGCATGCCGAAGGGTGGGGGGAACCCATCGAACCCGACCATCCGACGGCCATCGTCCTCGTTGTCGCCATGGACTTCCACACCATCCGCATGGCGCCCTCGGCGCCGGTGCTGGCCGAGTCCTCGCGGCAGTACGTGGAGGCCGCAAAGATCGCCCACGTGGTGGCCGAGTACCTGGCGCTGGCCGGTCACGAGGCACGTGCGCACGTGGACGGGCGGTACCAGGTGCTCTGCGCCCCCCTGGCGCAGGACGCGGGCCTGGGCCACGTGGGGCGGATCGGCATCCTCATGCACCGGCGGTACGGCCCCTGCGTCCGGCTCTCGGTGGTGACGACGACGGCCGAGCTTCCGCTCACCACGGGTGACCACCGGTACATGGAGGACTTCTGCCGGATCTGCGGCAAGTGTGCGGACAACTGCCCCTCGCGATCCATAGCTCACGGCGGCCCCCCCGTCAGCCGCGGCTTCGCCCACTGGTCCGTGGACCAGGAGTCCTGCTACGCCTTCTGGCGCCGGACGGGCACCGACTGCTCCGTCTGCATCGCCTCGTGCCCCTTCACCAAGCCGGACTCGGCGATCCACCGCCTGATCCGGGCCGCCATCCGCCGCAACCCTCTCAACCGCCGTTTGGCCCTTCTGGGCGACGACCTGTTCTACGGACGGAAGCTCAGGTTGCGGCCGGAGAATCCCGATCTCGACGAGCTCGCCAGCCGGTGGAAGATCCCGGTGTGAATGGCGCGGTGAGAGCTCAGTGTGGTCCGGGTGAGAGCTCCCACCTCAGCGTGACTGGGAAGATGCCGCCGACCGGCTGGCCGTCGAGGACGGCGGGCGTAAAGGTCCACCGGCGGAGGGCCCTGGTGCCGGCCACGGCGAAGCCGGTGTCGGACCAGGCCGTGCGGGCCACCGCCTGGACGGCGCCGTCGGAGCCCACGAGCACGAGGAAGACCGCCCAGCCCCCGGTGTGCATCTGCCGGAGCTGGGCCGGGTACTCCGGAAGGACGGTCTTCTGCTTCTTCGGCAGTGTCACGGCTCCCCCGGCGTGGTAGAAGCGCCCGAGCTGCGGAACCTCCACCCAGGTCAGTGGCGCGGTGGGATCGGGCACCGGGTTGGCCGTGAGCTTCACGGCGGGCTCGTCCCCCAGGGGCCACCCGATGCCGTGGAGGCAGAGAGAATCCCGGGTCACCGGGGCGGCGGCCCTGGCGGCCGCCACGACGCCGCCCGGGAGCGCGGCCTTGAAGGTGTGGGTGCCGCTTCGGATGGACAGCAGCGCCGGGAGCCGGGCAATCTTCCGGCCGTCGACCTCGAGGGCTGCCCCCCACACCTCGGTCCACACGGCCAGTCCGTGGCCGCCTGTCGTGTCGAAGAACCGAAGCTCGAGCCCCTTCCTGACGGACCCGGGCCAGAGCGGTTCCACCGTCTCCAGCCGGAGCTTGGGACCGGATCGTGACAGGAAGCGGAGGATGCCCATGACGTGCCCAGCGGAGTCCACGGCTGCGGCCAGTGACCCGGGCTCGACCGCGGAGGGGGTTCCGCCGCGTGCCGTCACCACGCCGCCCCTGTTGGAGAACGAGCTGATGACGGCGTGTTCCTGGGCGGCCGGCAGCACGCACGCCACCAGGAGAGCCAGCAGAACGACAGAACAGAGCCGTGTGAGCCGCACGATAACCTCCGCAGAAAGTGTACCCCAGGAAGCTCTCGTTCCGTGCGGGCGTGGCATCAGCCAGGCGTGTACTCGCTTTTCGGGACGCGGAGACCGGGCACGAGGTTCCGCTCGGGCACGATGGTGATGGACGCCGGCGCCGTGGGACAGGCGAGCTCGCACAGTCCGCAGCCGGTGCAGGCGCCGCTGGAGACCAACGGCCGGGCGCCGACCATGGTGATGGCATCGTCGGGGTAGGGGCAGGCCTTGAAGCAAAGGGTGCAGACCTGGCCCTTGAAGGTGACGCAGCGCCTGGGGTCGACCCGGGCGATGCCGATCCGCACGCGCCGGGGATCGTCCACCGGTTGGAGGGCACCCTCCGTGCAGGCGGCGATGCAGTGAAGGTCCGTGCAGAGGAAGCAGGGCTTGCGGACGGGGTCGATGACGGCGACCGCCCGGCCGTTCTCGAGCTCCGTCAGGAAGATGGCGTCCACCGGACAGACCGGGAGACAGTCGCCGCACCCCGTGCAGGCCTCCAGGTAGGCCTCGTCGGGTGTCAGGGCGCCGGGGGGCCGGAGGAGCTTCGCCGGGTCCGAGCGCCGCTCGGCCCGGAGAGTCTCCGTCGCCTCCCGGAGAATGTCCACCCAGGAGGTGAAGAGCTCCCGGCGGGACGTGCGTTCCTTCACCATTCGAGCTCCTGTGTTCCCGGCGGCGGCGGGATCGCGTCCCAGGACGCCGGCTCGGTCACGTGGACGATTTCCGTGTCCTCCAGGGCGCGATCGAGCAGGGGCTCCACGTCCAGGACGGACTCGGCCGCCGCCAGCGTGGCGGCGCCGGCCCGGGTTTCGGGGCGGTCTGGCACGAAGTAGGTGCAGCAGTCGAAGTGGGGGAGGATGGAGGTCTCGTAGGTGCCGGTCCGCCGCGCCAGGGAGATGATCTCCTGCTTGTCCAGACCGATCAGCGGCCGAAGGACCGGCCGGGAGGCGACGGCCTCCACGGCCGCGAGATTCTCGATGGTCTGGGACGCCACCTGGCCGAGGGACTCGCCGGTGATCAGGGCCCGGGCGCCGAAACGGCCCGCCAGCCGTTCCGCCAGCCGGAGCATGAATCGCCGGTACAGCAGCACGCGGAGCGATTCCGGACAGTGCTCGACGATCTCCCTCTGGATGGGAAGCAACGGCGTCATGGCCACGCGGGAACGGCCCTGGTAGCGTGCCAGGATCTCCGCCAGCTCCTCGGCCTTCTGGATGCTGCCCGGGTCGGTCTGCGGCACCGAGTGGAAGTGGACGAAGTCCAGGCGCATGCCGCGCTTCATCATCAGGTAGGCTGCCACCGGGGAGTCGATGCCACCGGAGAGAAGGCAGAGCGCACGGCCGCCAGTACCGGTGGGCAGGCCGCCGGGCCCGGGAACGCTGCCCATCCACAGCCAGAAGCCGTTCTGATCCAGGAGCAGGTGGACGGTGGTCTCGGGGTGGTTGAGGTCCACGGTCCAGCCGGTGGCCTCCTGGACGGCCCCCCCGACCTCCCGCTCGATCTCCACGGAGGTCAGGGGATAGCCCTTGTCCGAACGCCGGCAGCGCAGGGCGAAGCTCCGGTGGGACCTCCCGGCCAGCCGGCGGGCCAGCTCTTGCTTCACCTCCTCGATGTCGAAGCCCAGGGCGACCACGGGCAGGATCGAGTGGAGGCCGAAGACCGTTCCCAGCCGGCGGGCCACCTCGGTGAAGGGGACCGGTTCGCTGAACGACACGAGCACGCGCCAGGCCGGCCGCTGGATGGCGGCCACGGGCAGATCCTCGAGGGCGCGGCGGACGTTGGCCGTCAGGTGGCGTTCGAACCAGCGGCGGTTGCCGCCCTTGAGGGAGACCTCGTGGGTCGTGGCGATGGTGCGCGTCACCTCCATGGCCCCGAAGGGTAGCGGTTTCCCGCGCGAGGGTCCAGCCCTGAAAAGCTCGGAAAGTGAAGGGGTCGTGCCGCTGTCCCGTGTCTTGCGGCGGCGAACATGCAGCG
>JAADFK010000038.1 GCA_013152925.1 Acidobacteriota bacterium
GCCTCACTTCGCCGCTTCCGTCCACCGCAGAATCTGGATCTTGTCATAGGGAACCCACTGGTTCGAGAGGACGATGACGGCTCGCCGGCCGTCGGTGTAGTAGGGGTCGCCCGTGAGGTTGTGGCGAGGCGCTTCCGGGGGAGCGGCGCCGACGCCCCCCACGTAGCCGATCGCCTCCACGTGCCCCGAGAGGAGGAGATCCTCCATCAGGTATGTGCGGGCTTCGTCCACCTGCGGATCGATCTTGTGCGTGCTGATGGTCGGCGACTTGGTCGTGTACCGGACCCCGATGTCCCGGCTGATCTGGCCGATGGTCACGGGTTTCCCGTTCCACTCGAAGCGGGTCAGCCAAAGCCGGAGGTGGTTCCTCTGATGGATGTTGTCGCGCGCCTTCTGGAGGGCGATGTCCTGGCGGCGCCCGAAGACGTAGAGGGAGCTGATGGGCGAGTAACGGTACTTGGAACCCAGCAGGAAGGCCTTGACGGTCCGCCACTTGGCACCGCCCGTCATCTCTTCCGTCACGTCCCATTTTCGGGCGAGGAAGGCCTTGATGACGGGTTCGACATCCCCGATGACGACGATGTTCAGGGGGTCTCCCTGCTTGGCGCCCTTCTTGTTGGTGGTACAGCAGGGAAGCTCCTCCAGCCTCGTTCGCAGGCCGGCCGTGTCCACCTTCTCGATGGAGTCCGGTGGGGCGATCCTTGAAAGATCGGTCGCCGCGTAATCGGTGACGATTCCGGGAACCTCCACGGCCAGGTCGAACTGGTGGTCCCTGTCGGTTCCGAAGAGCAGCACATGGACGTACTTGAGGCCCTGGTCGTAGTTGGCGAGAAAGAAGCCGGAGCGGGTGGCGTGGGCTGGAATGATCTGGGGCATTTCGTACTCCTGGAAGAGCCGGTCGATCTGCCGGTTCACCCCCCTTTCCCAGCGCCGGTGCACGATCCAGGCGGCCTCGTTGGGAGCGAAGTAGGTGGGATCGAGCACCGCCATCGCCAGGTGAAGGTCCTCATCGCTCCGGTTTTCGATCATGAGCCACACGGGCTGGATGCCGTGCCTGGCCAGATCGGCGCCGTAAACCTTCCAGGCCTCGTCGCGGCCCAGGGCTGCGGCCCGGACCGTGACGGACCCGTCGTCCCGAGCCACGGCGCGAGACATGAACCCGACCTTTTCCGGCGGCGTCGTCTGCAGCGAGGAACAGCCGGCGGCCGCCAAGAGGCCGAGCAGCACCAGGCTCCCCCATGGGCGTCCTCTCGTCCGCCCGCTCGATCGGTTGTGCCACATGTGCGATCTCCCCTTCACTTGTGTTCTCCAGGAGAGAATACACCGCGAGACGGCCCGGCGTCATGTGGACCGCCGGCTCTTCCAGGGCGACCGGCACCGGGGGATCGGGTACCATCGCGTTGATGACGGGCGCACACATCCTTCAACGCCCGTGCCAGGGCCGCCGCGGCCTCGCGGCGATGATTCCTGCCCTCTGCGGGTTCCTGTTGGTGGCCGGGAGCTTGGGTTGTGCCAGCAGCTCGGGATCGGCGGCGGCCAAGAACGCTGGTGCGGCGTCGTCCGCCGGGACGGGAGCGGGGCGGCCCAAGCCCGCGCGAGAGGGGGCTCCCACCCCGGCGGTACCGCCGGGTGGTGGCTCGGGAGGCGCCGAGGCCGCCGAGCCCTGCGAGGAGGTGGCCGGCGCAAGGACGGACTGGCTCGATCGCATTCACAGCTGGGTGGGCCACACGATCTGCCGGACGATCAACGGGTTTGACGGTTTTTTCGGCGATCAGCGCTCCGAGGACGAGCGGAACCGGACGGGCGGGTTGTTGGGCCTCAACCTGCGCTGGTCGGAGCACGACGCGCTGCAACCCCAGCTGCGGTTCCGGGCGCGCTTTGCCCTCCCCAACCTCAGCCGGCGCTTCAAGCTCTTCGTCGGACGGCAGACCGAGGACGAGTATCTCAGGGACAGTGCCAAACGGTCTGTCAACGACATGTTGGCAAGCGAGCGGGACTACAAATGGGTGCTCGGCCTGGGCGGTGCGACCTCGAGCCTGAAACGATCGCGTTTCCGCTTCAACGTCGGCGTCAAGCTCAGCTCCACACCGCAGCTGTACGGGAAGGGGCAGTACCGGTGGCTATTCCCGATGGGGACGAGGCGTCTGGGACGTTTTCGGCAGACGGTGTTCTGGAGGAGCCGGGACGGTTTCGGCACGACGACGAATCTCGACCTGGAGCAGCGCTTCGAGAGCCCGTTCCTCCTGCGATGGGAGGGAAGCGGCACGATCTCGGAGATCTCCGCGGGCGTCGAGTGGTTCAGCGGGCTCTCGTTGTACCAAGAGCTCAACATGGATCTGGCGGCGCGCTACCGGGCCTGGGTCCGCGGAGCGACGGACGCTCCCGTGAGAACCGGGGAGTACGGTTTCGAGGTGTTTCTTCGGAAACGGATGTTCCGCCCGTGGCTCTTCGGCCAGGTGGGGAGCGGTATCTCGTGGATCCGGGATCACCCCTGGGAGCGGCGTAAGGCCAGCCTCAGCATCCTGGTGGGTGCGGAGATGCAGTTCGGGTCGCGCACGGTGTACTGATGGGGACCGGGGGGGGCCGCCGGTTTTCTGCTGCGACCGCGGATACGCCTGCCATTGCGGCGTTTCTCCGGCGGCCGTCGCCTGCGGCGTGCCGCAAGCACGCCTCGGCGGCGGTCTTGTCGAAACGCCACACTGGCAGGCGTCTCCGCGGTCTCGCGACGAAAGCCGGCGGGACCCCCGGTCCTGTTGGGAGATCCCGGGATGGGAGCAGGGCGGGTCCTGGAAGAGTGAGAGGGGGGGGATACCTGGAGGGCCGGAGAGGACAGGTGTTGGTGTGGCGGCCCCTTGAGGTACGCAGTCAGGGGGGGCGCTGGGGAAAGGCGGGACAGGGCGAAGTTGGTTGGGGGGTCGGCCGGAGGTCCCGCCGGTTTTCTGCTGCGACCGCGGAAACGCCTGCCATTGCGGCGTTTCTCCGGCGGGCAGTGCACCTGGGATCAGTCGTCGTCGGCCAGCTGGTAGGCGAAGAAGAAGACGGAGCGGGAGAAATCGATGAGCTCCTCCTGGAGCTCCCGGACGTTCTCGAGCGCCTGGGCACCTTCCGGTTTGGCCAGGGCCTCCTCCAGCGCCATGGCGCTGGGCCACCAGATCTCGACCATGGCGTCGAAGGGCTCCCCGGTGGAACGCGAGATCATCAGCTCGGCGTTGGCCTGGACGGCGAGCGTGACGGTCAGCTCGAGCTCCACGGCGCCCACCGGTTCTAGAGAGTCGTGGAGCAACTTGCCATAGCGTTCGAACTGGGTGCGGAACTCCTGGGGAGACAGTCCGGGTTTCGCGTGGATACACTGCACCAGCTTGATCATGGCGATCCTCCCGGAGAGATTGTACCGTGCAGCCGGGTGTGCCGCCAGCCCAACCCCCCCGCCGTTCCGGGGCAGCTCCACCGGGGGCGCCGTGGGTTTCCCACTGCGGGGCCGGGCGCATCCCACCCGGAGGTCCGTCAAGCTGCTGCGGACACGGTGCGCTCCGGCGGGGTCCGGCCGTTGATCTCCCCGGCCATACCCAGGATCAGGTGGAGTGACTCGCGGCCGGGTTTCCAGGAGCGGCCGGCCGGCGGTGGGCTCCCCCTGGCCCACGCCGCCACACGTCTCTCAGGCGCTCTTTTCCGTCCAGACCTCCAGGAGCTGAATGGTGGTCTCTGCGGCCTGGATCATCCAGTCCACGCAGACCCACTCCTTGAGGGAGTGGAAGGCCTGGCCGCCGGCCCAGATGTTCGGGGTTAGCAGGCCCATGAAGGAGAGGCGTGAGCCGTCGGTGCCGCCGCGGATGGCCTGCCGCTTGGGCTCGATCCCCTGGCGTTTGACCGCTTCCAGGGCGTACTCGAGGACCTTGGAGTCCTCGGCGATCTTGTACGCCATGTTGCGGTAGGACTCCTCGATTTCCACGGTGATCTTGGCCTTGGGAAAACGTCCCTGCACGGCGGCGACCACCTGCCGCAGGCTCTCCTCCCTGGCCTCGAGCTCCTCGACGGTGAAGGCCCGGACCAGGAGCTGGAGCTTCACCCCGGTGACGTCTCCGCTGATGGTGTAGGGGTGGAGGTAGGGCTCGCGGCCCTCGGTGGTTTCCGGGAGGTAGCGTTCGTCGAGCCCCTCGACGATGGCGGCGGCCACGCGAATGGCGTTGACCAGGACGTCCTTGGCGTAGCCGGGGTGGACGTCGTGACCCTCGATGGTGACCACGGCGCTATCGGCCGAGAACGTCTCGTCCTCGATCTCGCCGAGATCGGAGCCGTCCAGGGTGTAGGCGTAGTCGGCCCCGAAGGCCTCCACGTCGAAGTGCTCCGTCCCGCGGCCGACCTCCTCGTCGGTGGTGAAGCCGATGCGGACCGCGCCGTGGTGGAATTCGGGATGGTGGAACAGCCAGTCCACCACGGTCATGATCTCCGCGATACCGGCCTTGTCGTCGGCGCCCAGAAGGGTCGTGCCGTCGGTTGTGATGATGGTTTGACCGAGGCAGCGTTCGAGGTTGGGGTTGTCCTCCACGCGGATCACCTGGTTGGGATCACCGGGAAGCGCGATGTCGCCACCCTCGTAGCGCTCGATGACCTGGGGTTTGACCTTGTCGCCAGGCGTCCCGAAGTAGGTGTCCATGTGGGCGATGAGTCCGATGACCGGCACCTGGCGACTGCCGGGGGGGAGGTTGGCCGGGACAGTGGCCGTCACGTAGCCCCACTCGTCCATGGCCGCATCGGTGCAGCCGAGCTCGCGCAGCTCCTCGGCCAGGAGGCGGGCCAGGTCCTTCTGCTTCTCCGTGGAGGGGCTCGAGGTGGAATCCTCGTCGGAACGGGTGTCGATGGCGACGTAGCGAAGGAAACGCTCGACCAGCTTCTGGCGGTCGGATGGATCCAGTTTGATGACGTTGCTCACGGGGCTCTCCTTTCGTCCTGCCGGCGAAGTGTAACGCATTTCGTGCTCCGAGGCGCCGGGCCCGCAGCCCTGGCGCGGGGACGGCAGACGCTGGGCTCTCTCCCGGGCGCGGGTGCTCGCCGGGTCCCTCGGTGTCGTGGCGGGGCTGTGCGTTTCCGGCGGCCTTCGGCCGCCCATGCCAGGTCTGCCACGGGGCGGCGGGTATAAGATGGTGGCATGTCGGAAGCGTGCGATCGGCTGGTGGCCATCATGGACCGGCTCCGGGATCCGGGGGGGTGCCCCTGGGACCGGGAGCAGACACTTCAGAGCCTGACGGGGTATCTCCTGGAGGAGGCCTACGAGGTCGTGGATGCGGTGCCGTCGGGCGACCCGGCAAGGCTCAAGGAGGAGCTCGGGGATCTGCTGCTGCAGATCGTCTTCATGGCGCGGATCGCCCGCGAGAAGAGCTGGTTCGGGATCGACGATGTCTGCGACGCCATCTCGGAGAAGATGATCCGCCGCCATCCGCACGTCTTTGGCGGCCGCGCGGTCGGTGACGCCCGGGAGGTGGAGCGGAACTGGGAGGAGATCAAGCGGGAGGAACGGGCCGGCAGGTCCGAAAGCTCGGCGCTGGATGGGATCCCGCGCTCGTTGCCCGGTTTGCTCAAGGCCTTCCGGATGACCGAGAAGGCGGCGGCACTGGGTTTCGACTGGGAGCGGCCCTCGGATGTGCTCCACAAGCTGCACGAAGAGGTGGAGGAGCTGGAGGCCGAGGTGGTCAGCGAGGATCCCGCAGCCCTGGACCGGGTCCGTGGCGAGCTGGGCGACGTGCTCTTCGTCATGGCCAACCTGGCCCGCCATCTTGGGGTGGAGCCGGAAACGGCGCTGCAACGGACCAACGAGAAGTTCCTCCGGCGGTTTCGGGCCATGGAGGAGGCGGCGGCCGGGGAAGGACGGCCCCTGCGAGACCACGACCTGGAGGAGCTGGACGGATTGTGGGAACGGGCGAAGGAGGCCGAGCGCGCCTAGCCCGGGTTCTTCATGGAGCTCGTCCATGGGGGATGGGGGTTGAGCGCCGGCTCAGGCTTCCCACGGACCCGCCAGTGGAGGGGCGGCGGTTGCCGTCCCCGGGGAGGAACCATGGCCGACTTCTATCAGCACCGGCTCTTCACGACGCTGCATCGGCTGGAACGGCTCAACCTGGAGGAGCTGGAGGCCTCGCTGGAACGGGCGGCCTCCCGGCGCCGAATGGCGCTGCTCCTGCCCAGCCTGGCGTCGGAGATGGACGGCCCGGCGCTGCCGGGCATCATCGAGAATCTGCGTCACGTGCGCTACCTTCACCGGGTCGTGGTCGCCCTGGACCGTGCAACGGCCGAGGATTACCGCCGGGCTCTGGAGTTTTTCTCGGTCCTGCCCCAGGAGGTCAACATCTTGTGGCTGGACGGACCCTCGGCGCTGGAGATCTTTGGCCGGTTGGAGCAGGCCGGCCTGGTCCGGCGGGAGGGCGGCAAGGGCCAGGCGGTCTGGTTCGCCCTGGGATTCCTGCTGGGGATCGGCGACTGCAACGCGGTGGCGCTCCACGATTGCGACGTGGTGACCTACGATCGCTACCTGCTGGCGCGGTTGTGCTTCCCGGTGCTGCGTCTCGACGTGGACTTCAAGTACGCCAAGGCCTACTACGCGCGGATCAGCGACCGCCTCAACGGCCGCGTCACGCGGCTGTTCATGTACCCGATCCTGACGGCGCTGGCGGAGTTCTTCCCCGGGCAGCCCTTCCTGGAGTTTCTCGGGGCGTTCCGCTACCCGCTGTCCGGGGAGATGGCCATGCACCTGGACGTGGCGCGGCACATCCGGGTTCCCTCGGACTGGGGGCTCGAGGTGGGGCTGCTGGCCGAGGTGTACCGGAACCTGTCGACCAAGGAGATCTGCCAGGTGGACATTGCCGGCCGTTACGACCACAAGCACCAGGCGCTGTCCACGGAGGATCCCGAGCAGGGGCTGATGCGGATGGTCAAGGACATCACGGGGACGATTCTCCGCACGCTCGCCGGGGAAGGGGCGCGCATCTCGCCCTCGCTCGTGGCCTCCCTGCAGGCGGCGTACACGAGGACCGCACAGGATTACATCGAGCGCTACGCCCAGGACTCCGCCATCAACGGCTACCCCTACGACCGGGACCTGGAGGAGCGGACGGTGGAGGCCTTCGCCCTGGCGATCCAGATGGCTGGCGATCATTACCTCCAGAACCTGCTCCACGTGCCGTTGCTGCCCAACTGGAACCGCGTGGAATCGGCCCTGCCGGACATCCCCGAGGCCATGGCCATCCTGCCCTACAAGGACAGGAGGGGATTGGAGTAGGTTCGGCCGGACGCCGGAACATGAGGCCGCTTCAGGGAGGTTCCGGGGCTGATCCTCCTCTTTCGGGTCGTTGACGGCCACGTTGTGGCACGACATGCGGCTCTATCGTCCCTGGCGGACCGCTCATCAGCCACTGGGGCGGCGGAGTGGGGCCATCAGGACGAAGGCCAGGGCGCCGTAGGCGACCGTGACCAGGAGGGAGAGGATGTGGACGGCCAGGCCGCTGGCCGCTGCGATCTCCACGGGAACGCCCAGGGCGGCGAAGGCGGCGGTCCAGCCGGCCTCCATGGTCCCAAAGGTGCCGACGATATTGATCGGCAGGAGGGTCGCCACCGTGGCCGAGGCCGTTCCGAGGACGACGGCGTCGAGGGCCATGGGGTGGCCGATGGCCCGCAGCAGGCACCAGACGCTGAGCCAGAGAAAACCCCAGCCGGCCAGGGAGAAGAAGAGGGCGGCGAGGAGGCGGGCCGGACGGCGCCGGAGCACGTCGAGCGCCGCCCTGGCGCGGCGGACGCGCCGCGTCCAGCGCC
>JAADFK010000039.1 GCA_013152925.1 Acidobacteriota bacterium
CCGGGAACCAGCCGGAGGGGCAGGCCTCGGCGCCGCCCGTGGCCCGGACATGCTGGAAGGCCTGGATCTGGCGGATGGACTCCTCCACGCGCCGGCCCACCGGGGGTGTCAGGATCTCCGCTGCCTGGATGACCCCGTCGGGGTCGATGATGAAACGCCCGCGGATATCAACGCCGGCGTTCTCGTCGTAGACGCCGTAGACCTTCCCGAGCCTGCCGGCGCCGTCGGCGACCATGGGGAAGGGGATCCCGCCGTCGACCATCTTGGACAGCTCCTCCTCGTTCCAGATCTTGTGGACGAACTGACTGTCCACGCTGACGGCGATGACCTGGACATCGAGCTTCTCGAGCTCCGAGTACCTGTCAGCGACCGCTGACAACTCAGTGGGTCACACGAAGGTGAAGTCGCCGGGGTAGAAGCACAGGAGCACCCACTTCCCAAGGTAATCCGAAAGCTTGAGGGTGGTGAACTCCCCACGGTGGTAAGCTGGGGCTTCGAAATCCGGGGCCTTCTGTCCAGGCGTTGGGAACGGCATGGTCTCCTCCTCTTTTTCGGTCTCGGCCCGTACGGCCGCTTCCTTGGTTTCACCGAGGACGGCGCCCGTCGGGCGGGCGCAGCCGACATTCTCTTCCGCCATATCCGCCTCCTTTCACATCTCCGTTCGGAAACGGTGTTCATTGTGCATTTCACGTCTCTCCGGTCCGCTGATGATCACCCTAGCGCCGGTTTCAGCCGGCCGTCACCATCAGCCGGAAACTGGATTCTCCCATCTTGACCGGGACGTACTCCTCCTCGGGGAGACCCATGTACCGGGCCACCGACGACACGACGCGCGAGTACCAGACCGTGGCCGTCACGGTGACCGGCCCGGTGGCGATGTTGCGAGGGAGCTTCCAGGTGAAGGTCTCGTTGGTGGCCTTGAGGGGGGCGAGGCGATAGTCGGGTCCGAAGCTCGCCGTGTTCCACTGGGCGACGGTCATCCGCCCCTGCTCGTCCAGGTAGGGCAGGCGGAAGATGCGGTCTCCTGCCGGTACGTCGCCGTCACGCTCCAGCCCGGCGAAGCCCTCGAGGCCCTTGATGTCCCCGATGTCCTGGTAGGCCAAGGTGCCCGGGGAGGAGATGGTCAGCTCCTCGCCCTTGAAGCCCTTGGGATTGACCTTGAGATGGTAGACACGGCCGTTGGAATCCACGGCGTTGACATCGAGCCAGACGACCCGCTCTTCGGCCGAGCCCGAAGGGATCATGTGGCCGGCCTTGATGTTCATCACGGTGGCAAGAAACCGGACGGCCTTCCCGGGGTGGACCGTGTCGGAGGCCCCGACGATCCCCACCTGGACGGCACCGTTCAGCATGTCCGGCCAGTGGGCGCCGTGGAACAGGTGCTGCCGGACGTCGGGGTGATCCTGGCCTCCGGCATCGGGTGCGCTGTTGCCGGGAGCGGCCGGCATGTGACACTGCTGGCACGTGATGCCCGCCTTGCCCTGGGGGCTCTCCTTCCACTCCAGCTGGGTGGCCTTGACCCACATGCCCCAGGGGTCCTTCTCGTTGTGACAGGTCCCGCAAAACTCCGCGGAGGCCAGGAAGGGGTTCGCGGCGATCGTGTGGTGGGGGCTCTCGGTTCCCGTGCGGACCCCTTGCTTGGTCTCGCCGGGCTCGATGATGTAGTTGAAGTTGAACGGGACCTCGCCCTCGAAGCCCGTGATGCTGTGGCAGACGTCGCACGAGACACCCTCGTTGGCCCGGGTGCCCGCCTCTGGCCGCTTGGGCGGAATGTCACCGGCCAGGAAGGCCAGCGGCGCGTGGCAACCGTTGCAACCGGCCTTGACGCCGGCCACCTTGGCCAGTTTCTCGGCGTGGGGGACGGCCAGCTCGAAGTACTCGGCCTCGTCCCACTGGTGCGTGAACGACTGGGACATCAACGACTGGGCGTACTGCCGGGCGATGTCCGTGTGGCACTGGGCGCACACCTCGTTCTTCTCGAAACGGTCGTAGGGGATCGTCCCCAACGCGGCATCGCCCACCTTGTGGGCCGTCGCAGCGATGATGGTACCTGCCAGGAACAGGATGACGGCGGCCAGGACTGTGTTGCGCATGAGCACCTCCCAGGAAACGGTCCTTGTCTCATCAGCTACTATGGCCACAGTATCCGCCGATGTCAACGGAAGGCCTGAGCATATGAGGAAGTCAGGAGGTCAATCAGCGCCATGCCCGTTCCGAAGTGCGCGCGAGCTCCGGCCATTGCCATACGGGATGGAACAAACAGGAGCCGGAACGATGGTCCGGTTGTGATGAGAGTCAATCCACTGGAAGCTCCTTGACCAGTCTCGACACGGTCTTGAACTCCTCCGTGCCGCAGCGGTCGAGGAGCTCGAAGAGGGCGGACTCGGTGCTGGTGATGACGGCGCCCGCCATGCCCAGCCGCCGGAGGGCCCACTTCCTGTCCCGCGGCCGACGGGAGCAGACGGCGTCGTGGGGGACGTGGACCTGGAAGCCGGCGTGGATCAGGTCGAGAGCCGTCTGGGTGACGCAGACGTGGGCCTCGATGCCGGTGACAACGACGCGGTGCGGGTTGAGAGGCTCCATGGCCTCCATGAAGGCCTCGTCGCGGGCGGCCGAAAAGGTGTTCTTGATCAGCGGGGGACGCTCCAGGAGCCCGGCGAGCTCGGGGACGGTGGGTCCCAGGCCCTTGGGGTACTGCTCGGTGACGAGGACCGGGAGGCCCAGGGCCCGGAAGGCGCGGTAGAGCACTGCCAGGCGCGGGATATGGTCCTGGTCGGCCATGACCGCGTTGATCCGATCCTGCACGTCGATGATCACCAGCACGCTCTGCTCGGCTGCCAGAATCTCCGGATGATGGCGCATGACGGCCTCCATTCTGTCCTCGAATTGCAATTCTAGCGCCATCCAGCCATCGACTCCATCCTCCGGCTACCGCCCTCCTTGTCGAGCTTGCCGGCACCTCCGCGAGGCTCCTGTCCAGAGGATCAGGGTCTTCCGCGCAGTCGGGGTTCTTCAGACGCCGCCCGACACCCTCACCGGCGGAGCATGGTCCCATCGGACGAACCGCGTGGCTGCGACGTCAGTCCTGTCAGTCGAAACCTCGTGGAAAGGGATGGTATCCTTGACCAGGATGTCACGACGACTTGCCAGGAGATGGGCAATGTGCAACGGCAGGGGCGGGAGCCAATGAACCGACCGAGCCGGTCCGCGCTTCGGTGCTCAAAGCGTGGAGCGGTTTCTTGGGACAACTGTCATGGAACGGAGGGTACTGATGTCGGACAAACTGCCAGAGAACATCAGGGCGCTTTTCCTTACGTTCAAGCAGGCAATTGAAGCAGAACGGGCGGCTCAGGCCACGTATTTGCAGGCCAAGGAGCTGTCTGATGATGCTGTCCTGGCTGGAATTCTCGAAGGCTTTTACCGGGATGAGGTGCGTCATGAACGCATACTCATGGCGCGGTACAAGCTACTGCGGGAGCAGTTTGGCGTTGAAGACGAGTGACTCTTGCCTTTCCCCCGGAGGCCGTAACGTCCGGCGGTCTGCGCCTGCCGGAGCTCTGCGGCAACACGGAGCGGAGCTTCAAGGTATCAGTCACGTCGTTCCGCCATTGTCCGACGGGTAAGGCATCGGTACCGGAGCTCGGGGCCCACGGTGTCCCGGGGTGTGCTTCGATGGCGGGCACCGGCTTTGCGGCTCTTGCGTTCGTTCACGCGTCGTCGCGGCGCGCACGTGCCGGAAAGCGCTGCGAAACGCCTCATCCGATATCGGGGCGACCGCACCGATCGCCCGGCGGACGCAGGCCGCGGCCGGGCGCCCCCGCCGAGCCGTTGCGGGAAGCGTGATCGGTCGCGCTTTTGGCGCGGCCGAGGCCCCCCTGCGCCGCGCAGCTTCGACAACAGGTCCCGGGTTGCGACGGCCTGACCGATGTTGTTCTCCGTGAACGGTTTCCCGATGGAGCCGATGACATGGGCGCCTTGCTCCAGGCAGCGGCTGGCCAGCGGGACGTCGGCGGTGATCACGATGTCATCGGGTTGCACGTTCTCGACGATCCAATCGTCCGCCGCGCACCCCCCATAGCTCCGAGTGCTATCCACCGCTCATCCGGGACGCGCATCCACGAGTTGGCCACCAACGTGACATCCGGGCGGTAGCGGCTCGCGACGCGGTACACCTCCTGTTTGACGGGGCACGCATCGGCATCGACGAACATGCGCAACAGGCGGGAGCCCTTACCTCCGGGATTCGTTGTCGTCATGCGGGTGGCGAGCGCTTGCGACGTCGCCGCGGTCGGTCGCTTCACCCGTACGCGCCCGCCTCATGTGCCGGCGACCTCGCCGGCGCGGTCCCGGAGCGCCCTTCCCGAGTGGAGATCATGGCGCGGGAACCGGCTCTCGATTGGGCCGCTGGAGACGACGATCCGCCGCGAGGCCCCGAGGCCGATCTCGCGGCCAAGCTCGGGGAACGGGGGCAACTCCCGCAGCCTCACACCGCCTTGTGACAGACCGCCTCGATGTTGTTGCCGTCTGGGTCGAAGACGAACGCGCCGTAGTAGCTCGGGTGGTAGCCGGGCCGCAGCCCAGGAGCCCCGTTGTCCTTTCCGCCGGCATCGATCGCCGCCGAATGGAAGGCATCGACCGTGGGCCTGTCCGGGCTGTTGAAAGCCACATGGACCGGAGGCTTCACCGGCTCCCCTTCCCGGATCCAGAGCTCGGGCTTCCCTGCGATACCGAACCCGCCGGCCGCACCGAGCTCCATCACGAGCTCGTATCCCAGTGGCTCCAGCGCCTTCAGATAGAACGCCTTGCTTGTTTCGTAATCGGCGACGGTGATGACGATGTGGTCGAGCATGACTACCTCCTCACAGTCATTCTAGCGAGCTCCCATCCGGGAACTTGGGTTGGAACGGCGGGGCTCCCGATGCAGAGACGAGCGAATTTTCTGCAAGCATCAGGAAGACAAGGACTTCCACGGAGGCATGCTCAGGTACGCCGTGCAAGCGAATCCGCAGGCTGACACCAAGAGTGCACGAAGGCGCCGTTTCTGGACGGGAGCTGGCGGGGACCATGTGGCAATCATCGTCGCGAGAGGTGGCCGGTGCCCGGGAACAGACAGCGACAGCATCAGCCTCGCGAAACCCCCGCCTCCGGTCTGTCGTATCCTTCCTTCATGAAGAAGTGGCTGAAGATAGCGTTGGGCTGTGCGGGCGGCCTTGTGGTCCTGCTGATCCTGGGGGGCGTGGGGCTCTACCTCTACGTCCAGTCGCAGAGGTCGCCCTCGGGGGGCGTCATGCCGCCGGAGGAGGCGGCCTACGACGTGCGGTACGTGGACCTTCGCGTTCGCGTGCTCCCCGAAACGCGAAGTATCACGGGCTCGGCGGAGACCACGCTGCGGGTGGTCGGGGCGGTGGACGCCTTCCTCTGCGACCTGGACCACCGGCTGACGGTCCACGAGGTCCGGGTGGACGGCCGGCACCGGCCCTTCGACCATGCCAAGGACCGGCTGCGGGTGACGCTCGTCTCGCCGTGGAAGGCAGGGGAGACCCACCGGGTCCTTGTCCGCTACGGCGGCAAGCCCAAGGTGGCCCTCAAGGCCCCCTGGATCGGCGGCTTCGTCTGGAAGAAGACGCCCGAGGGCGGCAAGCCGTGGATCGGCGTGGCCTGCCAGGAGGACGGCTCGGACATCTGGTGGCCCAGCAAGGACCATCCCTCGGAGGAGCCCGAGGACGGCATGGACATCTCGCTGACCGTGCCCGAGGGGCTGGTCGGCCTGTCCAACGGGGCGCCGTTGGGCTCCGTGGACAACGGCGATGGCACGGTGACGAGCCACTGGAAGGTGCACTACCCCATCAACCAGTACGACGTGACCCTCGACGTGGGTCCGTACGTCTCCATCGAGGAGCGCTACCACGGGGTCGACGGAACGCTGGACGTGCCGATCCTGTTCTGGGCCCTGCCGGAACATCAGGAGAAGGCCAGGCGCATGTGGAAGCAGGCGCCGAACATCCTGGAGGTCCTGGGTCACTACTTCGGGGAGTACCCCTTCCTCAAGGACAAGTACTGGGTGGTCGAGGCACCCTACCTGGGGATGGAACACCAGACGCTCGTGGCCTACGGCGACACCTTCACGGACAACTCATTCGGTTTCGACGCCATCCTCCTGCACGAGACGGCCCACGAGTGGTGGGGCAACAAGGTGACGGTTTCCGACTGGGCGGACTTCTGGCTGCACGAGGCCTTCGCCACCTATGCCGAGGCGCTCTACGTGGACGACACCTTGGGCCACGAACGGTACCTGAAGTACATGGCGAGGATGCGGGGCCGGATCCGGAACGGCAAGCCCATTGTCCAGGGCACGAGCCTCGACTCGATCCACGCCTACACGGGGGACATCTACTTCAAGGGGGCCTGGGTGCTCCATACCCTGCGCTGGCTGATCGGGGACGAGGCCTTTCTCAAGATCCTGCACGATTTCCCCAACGATCCGCGCTACGCTTACAAACACGCGACCACCGAGGACTTCACCGCCTTCGTCGCCGCCGAGACGGGACGGGATCTGGACTGGTTCTGGAAACGGTACCTCTTCGAGGCGAAGCTCCCCCGCTGGACCCTGCACCGGCGCCCCGCGAGGGCCGGCGGGCAGGTGGAGCTCTCCTGGAACGACCCGGCCTTCGAGCTGCCGATCCCCGTGGAGGTGGGCGGGCGGGTCCGCAGGGTGGAGATGCCGGGGGGGCACGGCAATCTCACGGTCCCGAAAGGCGCCGAGGTCGCCATCGACCCCGAGGGCTTGATCCTGGCGGAGGGGAAGTAGCCAGCGAAGGATGGGCACTCCCGGAGAGACGAGGCGCGGGGGTGGGAGCGCGAGGCGTCACGAGTGAGGGGAACGAAGGTGGAGGGGCGAGGGAGGACGGGAGCGGGATGGTGCGGTCCCCGCGGGTTTCGGCGGGCCAGCCGGAGGGATCTTGATGGGAGCTGACCGCAAACGGGGAGCCGATTGTGGCTCAGCTGCCTCGGCGCTCAGCCGCCGGCGAGCATGCCGCGGACCTTCCGGGCCAGCTCATCCCGGCCGAAGGGCTTCGTCAGGAAGGAAATACCTTCCTTCTTGACGAAGTCGTTGTGGATGGCGTTCGAGCTGTACCCCGTCATGAAAAGGAAACGAAGCCCCGGCCATCGTCCGGTTGCCGCGTCGGCCAACTCCTTGCCGCCCATGTGGGGCATGATCACGTCCGAGATCACGAGGTCGACCTCGCCATCCCGCTCCTCCAGGACCTCGAGCGCCCGGCGTCCGTCCTCGGCCACGAGGACGGTGTATCCGAGGCCGGTCAGGAGATCGCACACCACCTGACGGACGCCGGGATCGTCCTCGGCCAGCAACAGTGTCTCCGTCCCGCCGCGCACGGCCTCCTCGATCTTGGGGCCCACCGAGGTGGCACGGCGTTGCACGATGGGCAGGTAGATCTTGACGGTGGTTCCGCGGTTCAGCTCGCTGTAGAGATGAACCATCCCTCCGTGTTGCTTGACGATGCCGTACACCGTTGCCAGGCCCAGGCCGGTGCCGGCCCCGGCCTTCTTGGTGGAAAAGAATGGCTCGAAGACGTGGGAGAGCGTGTTCTCGTCCATGCCGTGGCCGGTATCGCTGACGGTCAGCAGGACGTAGCGCCCCGCCTGGGCCCAGGGATGGCTGGCCAGGAACTCGCCGTTGACCACGACGTTCTCCGTCTCGACGGTGATCCTGCCACCTTCGGGCATGGCGTCTCGTCCGTTGACCAGCAGGTTCATCAGGATCTGCTCGATCTGGACGGAATCGGCGAGGACCGAGCCCAGGGCGGCCCCGGGAATGTGGTCGATATCGATGTTCTCGGGCATGATGCGGCGTGCGGTCGGCAGGAAACGCTCCAGGAGCTCGTTGAGATCGAGGGGCGTCGGCTCGATGACCTGACGGCGTGCGAAGGCCAGGAGACGGCGGGTCATGGCCGTGGCCCTGGAGGTGGCGTTGTCGATGACATTCAGGTTTTCGGACCACGATGGAGGGCCCTGGTCCGCCGTTTCCTTCAACTGCTCGACGGCGCCACGAACGGCCATCAGCAGGTTGTTGAAGTCGTGGGCGATGCCGCTGGTCAGCTGGCCGATGGCCTCCATCTTCTCGACGGTTCTCAGGCGCTGCTCGGTCTCGCGGTGGTGGATGGCTGCCCCCATGGTGGCGGCGGCCAGGCGCAGGGCTTCGATCTCCGGGTCGAACCAGTAGCGTTCTTTCCGGTGATCCTCGAAGGCCATCAGGCCCCACCACCTGTCGGCGACGGGCACGGGGATGAGCGCCAGGGATCGCAGACCGTGGTGGGCGAGGCCGTCTCGTTCCCCTTCCGGATAGACGTGGACGGGACCGGTTATGGCCCGGCCCTGCCGGAGAACCATGGCCCACCGGGAGAGGGCCCGCCGGTCGACGATCTCGGGGCTCGCCGGTTTGGACTGCGCCACGCCGTCGGCAGTCCAGTCGTGGACCTGGAGGATCTCGTGCCGGCCGGGCTCCGGCTCGATGATCCGGTAGACGGCCACGCGGTCCGCGGCGGCCGCGGCGCCCAACTTGGCCAGCGCCGTGTCGATGGCCTCGTCGGGGTCCTGGCAGGAGAGGAAGCGCTGGCCGACGCTGGAGAGCGCCTCGATGATGGCGTCCCGCCGGCGGAGCTCCTCCTCGGCCATGCGTGCCGAGGTCTGGTCCTCGACGATGGCGACGCCGCCGGCGACGCGGCCCGCCTCGTCGAAAAGCGGAGCGGTGCGGGCCGACAGCCAGACCTTGCGCCTCCCCGTGGTGGGCTCGTACCACCCCTCGTAGCTGCCCTCGTGGCTGGCGAGCGTCGCCTCGAGCACCGGGATCACCCGGCGATCCTGGAGCCGGCCCAGCTCGAGGCCGATCAGGCGCTCCCGGGTCGAGTCGAGGATGACCGCCATGCGCTCGTTGCAGTCGGTGACCCGGAGCTGCCGGTCGAAGTGGAAGATCCCGGCGGGGGAGTGGTCGAAGATCGCCCGGTAGTGCCGCTCGCTGTCGCGAAGCTCGAGGAGGCGGGCCAGGTGGCCGGCGACGACGGTCAGGAGGGTTTGCTCGTACTCGCCGAAGCGCGTATCCCCGGAGTAGCTCTGGACGGCCAGGACGCCGGCGGTCTCGCCGTGGACGACCAGGGGCACGCCGATCCAGTCCACGAAGCTCGGGCCCACCAGCTCCACCTCGCCCCGTTCGTGGAGCTCCTGGAAGGCGTCGGAGTTGACGAAGAGCGGCCGGCCGGTACGCAGGACGTACGCCGTCAGGGTCTTTCCAGGCGGTATGGGGTCCGGCGCGTCGGGCTCGAGCTCGTCCCGGTAGTAGGGGAAGGTCAGCAGGTTCCGCTCGCGGTCGTGGAGGGCCACGAAGAGGTTCCGGGCGTCCATGACGCGGTCAAGCACGTGCTGGAGCGCGGCGAAGAGCTCCTGGGGCTCCCGGGCCCGCTGCGCCTCCACCGTCATCTCGTAGAGCACACGGCGGAGGGCCGCCTCCCGCTGCTGTTCGGTGACATCGGAGATCAGGGCCAGCTCCACGGTCTCCTCGCCGGTTCCCCCCATGGTGCTCAGCCGCACGTCCAGCCACCGTGGCTCGCCCCCGGATGGACGGTAGAGAACGCTGGTCACCAGCGGTTCGTTCCCACCCTCGGGGTCCGGGGTCGTACCGGCGTCGCGGGAGGCGATGGGGAAACGGCCCGAGGGATCGACGAGCTGGACGAAAGATCGGCCCACGGCCTCCTCCCGGTCGATACCGAAGATCCTCGAGAAGGCCCTGTTGGCGAAGCGAATCCGGCCACCCTCCAGGATGACGAAGGCGTCGGGGATGGTCTCGGCGATCTGTTCGTACCGCCGGAGGGTCCGCTCGCTCCTGGTACGCAGCTTTTCCGCCTCGACCAGGGAACCGTGCAGCTGGCGAAGCAGCGACGCGGCGGAAAAGAGCGCCCCGAGCACGAGCGCGGCGGCCAGCAGCAGGAGGCCGGCCCCGATCAGCTCGTGCTCTCCCGAACGCAGCATCGATGGGCTCCTGTACCACGGCAGGTTGGTGAGACAGACAGCGAGGGTTGCCAGCAGGAGAGTGCTCCCCAGGCCGAGCCAGCGCCTCCGGCCGGCGATCTGCATCTGGAGGAAACTGATCACTGCGCCGGCCAACAGCATTGCTGCGGCCGCCCATGACAGGTACAGGGCCCATGTGTTCATCGCCCGGCAACCTCCCGGAATCCAGCAGGGAACGCTCTGGTCGACCGTTCATTGATACACTGATTGACCGGCCGGCGCAAGGCGGTGTGCGCCGCTTGGGCGGTGAAGCTTGACGAGGCGCCGGGCCGCTGGGGCCCGGACTGCCCATCCGTTGCATGGGAAGTTGTGTCAGAAGTGGTATTATCGAAGAGGAGCGTACCACTGTGAAGAACAAGGGTTCTGTACTGGCGGTTGACGACGATCCCCTCGTGCTGGAGAGCCTGGCCGAGGTGCTGGGGCGCCTCGGTTACGATGTCTGGCAGGCCCTTGACGGTGAAACCGCCCTGATTCTCGCCACCGAGCAGCAGCCCGACGTCATCCTCCTGGACGTCCAGATGCCGGGGATGAACGGCTTCGAGGTCTGCCGCAGGCTGCGCCAGCAGCAGGAGACCCAGCTGATTCCCGTGATTTTCCTGACCGGCCACGCCAGCCGCGAGGCCAGGATCGAGGGGCTCCGGGTCGGCGCCAGCGATTTTCTTCGCAAGCCGACGGATCTGACCGAGCTGGAGGCCCGCGTTCGCAACCTGGTCGGGTTCCGCCGGCTGACGGAGGATCTGGACTCTGCCGAGCAGATCCTCTTTTCCATCGCCCGCATGATCGAGGCGAGGGACGAGGGCACCGGGGAGCACTGTGACAGGCTGGCCAGGTTCTCGGTTCGTCTCGGCCGCGAGCTGGGCCTGAACGATGAGGCGCTCAAGACCCTCCGGCGCGGGGGCTTTCTTCACGACATCGGCAAGCTGGGAATCCCGGACGCCGTCCTGCTCAAACCGGCCGCGCTGACGCCGGAAGAGTGGCAGATCATGCGACGGCATGTGGACATCGGCGTGGAGATCTGTGCACCGCTCCGCTCGCTCCGTCCGGTGTTGCCCATCATCCGCCATCACCATGAGCGATGGGACGGCTCGGGATATCCGGACGGGCTGGCCGGAAAGGAGATTCCCCACCTTGCGCGGGTTTTCCAGGTGGTCGACATCTTCGATGCCCTGACGAGCGACCGCTGCTACCGGAAGGCCCTGGGCACGGAGAGCGCGCTGGAGATTCTCCGCCAGGAGGCTTTCGAGAAGCACTGGTGGGATCCGGAGATCGTTCGAGCCTTCATCGACCTGGTCCGGCGGCAGGGGACCGCCTCGCTGGCGGGTCAGGCGGCCGAGCACGTCGGGACCTGAGGGCGCGGGCCGCCGCGTGCCGGCGAGGTGCGGCCCGCGAACCCCGGCGGCAGGGCGTACTGTGAGAAACACGAGCCAATTCCGTACAATGCCCCGTGACGGAGATGGGAGGCACGGGGATGGAGCAACGCGGGGAGCGGTGGATGCCACGGGACGCGGCCGATCTGTACGGGATCGAATCGTGGGGGAAGGGATATTTCCGGGTCGGTCCCGGCGGCACGGTGGAGGTGCTCCCCGGGCAGCAACCGGATGGAGCGGTGGATCTCCTGGAGATCGTCGAGGGGCTTCGTGGCCGCGGTATCGATCCGCCGGTGCTGTTGAGGTTCCGTGGGATTCTCGACCACCGGATTCGATCCCTCGCCGAGGCTTTCGACGAGGCCATAACGGAGCACGAGTACCGCGGACGGTACTTCTGTGCCTACCCCATCAAGGTCAACCAGCAGCGCCACGTGGTGGAGGAGATCCGCCGCTTCGGCTCGCAGCTCGGCTTCGGTCTCGAGGTGGGCTCGAAGCCGGAGCTCCTGGCCGTCCTCGGCCTGGAAAGCGCCGGCGGCCGGAATACCCCAATAATCTGCAACGGCTTCAAGGACAGTGAGTTCATCGAGACGGTCGTTCTGGCCGCCAAGCTCGGCCGGAACATCATTCCCGTGGTCGAGAAGTTCAGCGAGCTGGAGCTGATCGCTCGCCACGCGGAGCGCTATGGGGTCCGTCCCGCCATCGGCGTCCGGGTCAAGCTGGCCTCCAGGGGTGCGGGGCGGTGGGAGGACTCGGGCGGGCTCCGCTCCAAGTTCGGGCTGCACGTCACCGAGCTGCTGGAGGCGTTGCGCTACCTGGAGGAGAGGGGCCTCAAGGACCGGCTCGAGCTCCTCCACTGTCACGTGGGCAGCCAGGTGCTTTCCATCCGGAGCATCAAGAACGCCATCTCCGAGCTGGCCCAGGTCTACGCGGAGCTCTGCCGTCTCGGCGCCGGCCTCCGCTACATCGACATCGGGGGAGGGCTCGGGGTCGACTACGACGGGAGCCAGTCGGGCTCGGACTCCTCCATCAACTACACCCTGTCCGAGTACGCGGCGGACGTGGTCTACCGGGTCGGCTCCGTATGCGACGAGGCCGGCCTGCCGCACCCGTCCATCGTGTCCGAGTCCGGCCGCGCCCTTGTGGCCTACCACTCTGTGCTCGTCTTCGACGTCAAGGCCGCCACCGGTTTCGACGGTTTTCGGGCGCCGGTCAGCATCGAGGAGGCGGCCGCGGAGGGAGACCCCGAGGCGTTCTCCCAGCCACTCTGGGACCTGTACGCGGCCCATGAGCTCATCGCGGATGGGGACGTGGACGAGGCGCTCCACGACGCCGTCCAGGCCTACGAGGAGATCCTGCATCTCTTCAAGCTGGGTTACCTTGGGCTCGAGGAGAGGAGCCTCGCGGAGCGGGTGTTCTGGACCATCGGCCGCGAGGCGCTGCGGCAGCTGGGGCCGGACGAGGATCCTCCCGCGGAGCTGTCCGGCCTCGAGGCGCTGCTCTCCGACATCTACTTCGGCAACTTCTCCATCTTCCAGTCCCTGCCGGACAGCTGGGCCATCGGCCAGCTCTTCCCCATCATGCCCATCCACCGCCTGGACGAACGGCCCGGCCGGAGGGCCATCCTGGCCGACATGACCTGCGACTCCGAGGGCAAGGTCACGCGCTTCGTCACCGGCGAGGGCCTGCAACCGACCTTGCCGGTCCACGCCCTCCGCCCGGGCGAGCCCTACTACCTCGGCGCCTTCCTGGTAGGGGCGTACCAGGAGATCCTCGGGGACCTCCACAACCTCTTCGGCGACACCCACGCCCTGCACATCGGCACGGACGAGGAGGGGCGCTGGACCATCGAGGAGCTGATCGAGGGCGACACCGTTCGCGAGGTGCTGCGATACGTGCAGTTCGATCCGGACGCTCTCCTGGCGAGCTTCCGCCGCGATGTGGAACGGGCCATGCGGGAGGGGCGGCTGGCGCTCCACGAGGGGCGGCAGCTGGTACGGTTCTACCAGGAGGGCCTCAACGGCTATACCTACCTGGAGGAGGGATGAGCGCCACGCCCCCGGTCATCCTGCCCACCCGCCCCCCACGGCCGCGGGAGGACGCCGGCCGCTCGCGCTGGGCGGGAATCGGCTGCGGAGCCGTCATCATCGTCCTGGCGGCGTTGATCCTGGGCAGCTTCCTCTTCTTCGACCGGGGCGTGCAGTGGGCCGTGCGCCGGGCGGCGGACCGGATCGAGGAGCGGATGGACCCGGCGGTTCCTGCGGCGGCACGCGAGCTGCTCCGTGAGCGGATGGAGCAGCTCTGCGCGCGGAGCGGCGAGGCGGGCGCCGCGCCCCGGAACGGTGCGTTCCTTCAGCAGGCCGGCAAGGCCCTGGAGGACGGCCGGGTGAGCACGGAGGAGGTGGCCGGGTTGAACGCCTTCCTGGCCGGACGCGGCAAGGAGCGCGCGCCCGCCGCCGGAGGACCGGCACCGTGAGCCGGCCCTTCCGCCTGGTGGCCCCTTTCGAGCCGGCCGGCGACCAGGCCGCCGCCATCGAGCGCCTGGTGCAGGGCGTGGAGTCCGGGATCGCCTGGCAGACGCTGCTCGGTGTCACCGGCTCCGGCAAGACCTACACCATGGCGAAGGTCATCGAGCAGACGAACCGGCCGACACTGATCCTCTCCCACAACAAGACCCTGGCCGCCCAGCTCTACCAGGAGTTCGCCGCGTTCTTCCCCGACAACGCGGTGGAGTACTTCGTCTCCTACTACGACTACTACCAGCCCGAGGCCTACGTGCCAACCACGGATACCTACATCGAGAAGGAGACGGACATCAACGAGGAGATCGACCGTCTGCGGCTCTCGGCCACCCGCTCCCTCTTCGAGCGGCGCGACGTCATCATCGTCGCCTCCGTCAGCTGCATCTACGGGCTGGGCTCCCCCGAGGCCTACTTCGGGATGATGCAGCTCTTCGAGGTGGGGGCGAGCCTGCCGCTGGAGGAGGTGCTGCGGCAGCTGGCCAAGATGCAGTACGCCCGGACCAGTCTCGACCTGGCGCCGGGGTCCTTCCGGGTGCGGGGTGATGTCCTCGAGGTCTGGCCTCCCTACGACGACGCTGCGGTCCGGGTTTCCTTCTGGGGGGACGATGTGGAGTCCATCGCCCGGATCGATCCGGTGCGCGGCGCCGTGCTCGAGGCGCTGGACCGGCTGCCCCTCTACCCGCGAACCCACTACGTGACGCCGCGGGAACGGCTGCTGGCCGCCGTGGAGGGGATCCGCGACGAGCTGGACGAACGCCTGGCCTTCTTCAAGGAAGGGGGCAAGCTGCTGGAGGCCCAACGCCTGGCGCAGCGGACCCAGTTCGACCTCGAGATGCTGACCGAGCTGGGCTACTGCCAGGGGATCGAGAACTACTCCCGGCACCTGACGGGCCGCGCACCCGGCGAGCCGCCGCCGACGCTCCTGGACTACTTCCCCAAGGACTTCCTGATGATCATCGACGAGTCCCACGTCAGCGTTCCCCAGGTCCGTGGCATGTTCCGGGGCGACCGCTCGCGCAAGGAGACCCTGGTGGAGCACGGCTTCCGGCTGCCCTCGGCCCTGGATAACCGGCCCCTGACCTTCGACGAGTTCGTCGAGCGGCTCAATCAGGTGGTCTTCGTCTCGGCGACACCGGGCCCGTGGGAGCTGGAGCTCTCGGAGGGCGACGTGGTGGAGCAGCTGATCCGTCCCACGGGCCTGCTGGATCCCGAGGTGGAGGTGCGCCCGGCGCAGGGTCAGGTGGACGACCTCCTGGCCGAGGTGCGGACCACCGTCGAGCGGGGCGAGCGCGTGCTCGTCACCACGCTGACCAAGCGCATGGCCGAGGACCTGACGGCCTACATGGCTGACGTGGGGATCCGCGTGCGCTACCTCCACTCGGAGATCGACACCCTGGAGCGCAGCGCCATCCTGGCCGACCTGCGCCGCGGGGAGTTCGACGTGCTCGTGGGCATCAACCTGCTCCGCGAGGGCCTGGACCTGCCCGAGGTCTCCCTGATCGCCATTCTCGACGCCGACCAGGAGGGCTTCCTGCGCTCCGAGACCTCCCTGATCCAGACCACCGGCCGGGCCGCCCGCCACGTGGAGGGCCGCGCCATCCTCTACGCCGACCGGATCACCGGCTCCATGGAGCGCGCCCTGGCCGAGACCCGCCGCCGGCGCGCCGTCCAGGCCGCCTGGAACGCCGAGCACGGCATCGAGCCCCGCAGCATCGTCAAGGACGTGGCCAGCCCCTTGCTGGCCATGGCCAACCTGGACTACACCGGTCCAGGGGGGCGGCCGGCCCTGATCGGCGAGCCGGGCGAGGGCGAGCTCCCCGAGGACGCCGCCTCCCTCCACAAGCTGATCGCCGAGATGGAGCGCCGCATGCGCGAGGCCGCCAAGCGCCTGGAGTTCGAGGAGGCCGCCCGCCTCCGCGACCGCGTCCGCGACCTCCGCTCCCAGCGCGTGTACAGGGAATGACAGCGGTGACAGCCGTGCCGCCGCTGTCATCCCGGCCAGGCGGGCAGAGCACGCGCGACTCCCTGCCATCCCGGCCGGAGGGGTGCGCAGCACCGCGAAGCGGAGCGAGCTCCTGCCCACGACGAGCTCCGGCGGCCGCGAGGGTTGGTGGAGTGCCGGAGGATACGGAGACGCCTTCCGGGGTCCCTTGGCCGGGTACACTGGATGGGCGGGAGGGATGGTAATGGCTGCACGGAGGTACAGCGCCGAGGTCGTCATCGCCGGTGGGGGTATCGCCGGGATCGTCACGGCCCTCGAGCTCCTGGACCGGGGACGCAGCGTCCTGCTACTGGACCGTGACACGGAGGAACGCTTCGGGGGTCTGGCGAGGGAATCCTTTGGCGGCGTGCTGATGGTGGGGACGCCCGAGCAGAAACGCCTGGGGATCCGCGACGACCCGCACCTGGCCCTAGCCGACTGGAGCTCCGTGGCGCAGTTCGAGCCCGGAGACGAGTGGCCGAGGCGTTGGGCCGAAGCCTACGTGGAACGCAGCCTCGAGGACATCCACGGCTGGCTCAAGCGCCGGGGTGTCGGCTTCTTTCCCATGGTCCACTGGGTGGAGCGGGGGCTCTTCCGCCCCGGGAACTCGGTGCCACGCTTCCACATGGTCTGGGGCACGGGGTACGCTTTGATGGAGGCGCTCAAGGGCCGGCTGCTGGAACACCCCTCGCGGGAGCGCCTCAAGCTCCTCTTCAGTCACCGCGTGGAGGGCCTCGAAACCGAGGCCGGCCGCATCGTCTCCTGCTCGGGCGTGACCGGGGACGGCGGCGAGGCCTTCGAAGCGCGGGGCGAGGCGGTGATCGTCGCCTCCGGCGGACTCTGCGGCTCCCTGGAGAAGCTCCACGCCCACTGGTACCGGCCGTGGGGCGAGCCGCCGCCGGTGATCCTCAACGGCGCGCACCGCTACGGTGACGGGGCCTTGCAGGAGGTCGTGCGGCACGTCGGGGGCGTGCTCACCCACCTGGACCTCCAGTGGCACTACGCCGCCGGAGTCCACCACCCGCGGCCCGACCGGGAGCGGCACGGCATCTCGCTGGTGCCTCCCAAGTCGGCGCTGTGGATGGACGCCGAGGGCCGGCGCTTCGGGCCCATGCCCCTGATCACTGCCTACGACACGCGCCACCTGGTCGAACGAATCTGCCGGTCGCCGCGGCAGTACTCCTGGCAGGTGCTCAACTGGAAGATCGCCGTCAAGGAGCTGGCCGTCTCCGGCTCCGAGCTCAACCCCTCCATCCGGGAGAAGCGGATCCTGGCCTTTCTCAAGGACGTGCTGCTGGGCAATCCGAAGCTCGTCCGGCACCTGGTGGAGAGCTGTGAGGACTTCGTCGTCGCGGACACGGTGGAGGAGCTGGCGGAGCGCATGAACGCCCTGACGGGCGAGGATCTGGTGGATGCCACCGTGCTGGAGGCCGAGATCCGGCGCTACGACCAGAACATCCTGAGGGGGCCGAAGCTGCACAACGACGAGCAGCTGCGGCGGATCGCCCACTGCCGGCAGTGGCGTGGAGACCGGGCGCGGACCTGCCGCTTCCAGCCGATTCTCGACCCCAAGGCCGGGCCGCTGATGGCCATCCGCGAGTTCATCCTGGCGCGCAAGAGCCTGGGCGGTATCGTCACGGACCTGGAGTCCCGGGTGCTGAACGCGGAGGGCCGCCCGGTTCCGGGCCTCTTCGCCGTGGGCGAGGCGGCCGGTTTCGGCGGCGGCGGCAGCCACGGCCGGGGCGCCCTGGAGGGGACCTTCCTGGGGAGCTGTATCCTGACCGCCCAGTCCGCGGCCCGCAGCATCGCCGCCAGCGGGGAAGCGCGTCGGTCGGGGCGCGATCGCAGATCCTGAGCGGCCTGCCGGCAACGTTTCGCACCCACGAACGGCCGGAGGAGAACACGCCCGTCGCCGGCTCATCCCCAGACGCTCCGGGAGGGACGCTGACCGCTGACATCTGACGCCGAGGACTGACGCTGCCCTCTGATGCCGATGCTGACGGCCCCCCTGCCCCTGCACCCTGTGTTATTCTCGTGATGTTCCAGCGTTTGAAACGGGCTTCGGGCCCAGGGCAAGAAGGGATGGTGTCATGACGGACGATGTACAGACTCCGGGAAGCCCGGCGGCTCCGCCGCCGCCGCCGCCACAGCAACCGGCAGTTGGGGCGCCGCAGTATCAGCAACCGGCACCGCAACAACCGCCGGGAAAGAAGGGTTTGAGTCCGCTCGCCTGGATCGGGATCGGCTGCGGGGTGCTTGTCCTGGTGGTGTTGATCGGCATGGTTGGGCTGGGCCTCTTCGCGCGGCACAAGCTCAAGCAGGCGGGGATCAGCGTGGACATGATGGAGAAGAACCCTGCAGAGGTGGCGGCCAGGATGTACGTGGCCGCGAACCCGGACCTGGAGATGGTCAAGGTCGACAGCGGCGAGGGCACGGTCACCGTCCGCAACACGAAGACGGGCGAGGTGATCACGCTGAACATGGACGACATCGAAAAGGGCAAGATCTCCATCCGGGACGAAAAGAGCGGCAAGGAGGTCCACATCACGGCCAGCGGCAAGGGGGGAGAAGCCGGCAGCCTCACCGTCACGGACGAGTCGGGCAAGAAGGTCTTCCAGTCGGGCGAGGGAGCCGCCAAGGACCTTCCGGAATGGGCGCCCGTCTACCCCGGCGCCTCGACGGAGGGTCACTTCTCCATGGCCAACGGGGGCGAGAAGATGGTGACCCTCTCTCTGAAGACCAAGGACCCGGTGGACACGGTGCTCCAGTTCTACGAGTCCAAGCTCAAGGCCGGGGGATTCTCCACCAGCATCACCACGCAGTCCGGCGATGGGGGCAAGGCGGGGTTCATCATCGGGAACGACGAGAAGGGCGGCCGGTCGGTCCAGGTCAGCGTCTCCGAGGAGGACGGCGCCACCAGCATCGGCTTGAGCTGCACCGAGAAGGTCACGAAGTAGGCACGGGGTTTCTCCACGCGCACCTGCTCGTCACGAGGATGGAGGTCTCGCGCTTCAGCGCAAGGAATGTGGGATCGAACAGGTGGAGCGATCGCAGTGGCACCAGGTGGCTCCCAAAGAGCGGCCGGCCCGCCGGTCACCGGCCTGGAGGCGCAGGGCCGGGGAGAGACGGCTGCGTGTGACGTGTTGGGGGGGGCGAGGCCCGGGCGGGCCGCGCTTCCGTCTCGAACGCCTGGTGATCGTCGAGCGTGACGGCGTGGGTGCGACGGGGAGAGGTAACGAAGGAGCTCCGGCACCCGTATACTCGGTTGATGACGACGGGGATGTGGTTCCACCGGGCCGATCCGTACCTCGGGCCTTCCCACGGGAAACGCCTGGCGGGAAGGGCCGCATGAGCCCGGGCAGCGAGCAGCTCCGCCGCCTCCACGATTCCGTGGTCGAGGTCATCCGTGGCAAGGCGGAGATCGTCGACGCCCTGGTGGCCGCCCTGCTGGCGCGAGGCCACGTGCTGCTGGAGGACGTGCCGGGAGTGGGCAAGACCACCCTCGCCCAGGCGCTGGCCCGGTCCCTGGCCCTGGAGTTCCACCGGATCCAGTTCACCTCGGACACGCTGCCGTCGGACATCATCGGGATCTCGGTCTACCGTCAGCAGAAGGAGCGCTTCGAGTTCATTCCGGGCCCACTGTTCGCCAACATCGTCCTGGCTGACGAGATCAACCGGGCGACGCCGCGCACCCAGTCGGCCCTGCTGGAAGCCATGAGTGAGCAGTCGGTCACGGTGGAGCGGGATCGGTACACCCTGCCGGCACCCTTTCTCGTGATCGCCACCCAGAATCCCGTGGAGTCCACCGGCACCTACTCGCTGCCGGAGTCACAGCTGGACCGCTTCCTGGTACGGCTCTCCATGGGCTACCCGGCCCCGGATGAGGAGCGTGGCCTCATCGTCTCCGGGGGCGCGGAGCCGGAGCTGGAGAACCTGCGGCCGGTGCTGAGCTCGGCCGACGTGCTGGAGCTCCAGGGAATGGTGCGGCAGGTGAAGGTGGCGCCGGCCCTGGTGGACTACCTGATGGAGATCGTGGAGGAGACCCGCGGCGACGAGGCCCTGGCCCTGGGCGTCTCGACGCGCGGCGCCATCGCCTGGTACCGCATGGTCCAGGCCCTGGCCCTGGTTCGCGGCCGGACCTTCGTGACGCCCGACGATCTCCAGGACATGGCCGAGCCCGTGCTGGCCCACAGGGTGCTGCTGGCTGGGCCGGTGCTGGGCAGCGGCTGGGAACGGAACCGGCGCGAGCGCGCGGTGATCCGTGGGATCGTCGGCCGCGTCCCGGTCCCCCGCTGAGATGGAGCGTGCACGGATCGCCGCGGAGCGGTGGCCGGCCATGGGCGGGGCTGTTCCCGGTGAGCGATGAAGTGGTTCGGTGAGTTTCCGCGCTTCGGCCTGCGGCTGACGCGCTGGGGGGCGGTTTACCTCGTGGGGATGCTCCTGCTGGGGCTGGCTGCCGTCAACACGGGAAACAACGCGCTGGTGCTGCTCTTCGGCCTGGCGACGGGATCGTTCATCGTGTCGGGAACCTGGTCCCGCCAGGTGCTGGGCGGGGCCGGCGGCGAGGTCGTCCTGCCCCGCCGGCTCTTCGCGGGGCGTACCGAGCCCTTGGATGTGACCCTCACCAACGGGTCGCGACTTTTTCCGGCCTACGGCCTGGCGGTTCATGACGGTGAAAACCGGCGGGTGCTCTTCGAGCCGCTCCTGGCGGCGGGCGCCACCGCGCGGCGGGTGGCCTGGTTGCGGGCGCCGCGGCGCGGCTGGCGGGAGATCGGGCCGTGGCGGCTCGAGGTGGTGCTGCCGCTGGGCTTCTTCGTCAAGACCAAGGAGCTGACCCCGGCGCGGCGCATGCTGGTGTACCCGGCCCTGTCCGGTGGCCGGCAGGAGCTCCTGGGGGCGCCCGGAGGGAGCCCGGGGGAGGACCGGGCCGGAGAGCGGGGTCGCGAAGGCGAGGTGCGCGAGCTGCGCGACTACCGGGACGGCGATGAACGGCGGCAAATCCACTGGAAGCAGTCGGCCCGCCAAGGACGGTTGATCGCAGTGGACCGGGAGGCCATGGCGCCTGACCCCCTCTTCGTCGTGGTCGATCCCCGGCTGCCCGAAGGTGCCGGCGGAAGGTCGCGGGACCGCCTGGAAGCGCTGATCAGCGAGGCGGCGTCCATGGTCGTGGCGCGGCTGGAGAACGGGCTGCCGGTCGGCGTGGTCGTCGGCCGGCGGGTGATCGGCCCTCTGACCGGCATGGAATCCCTGGATCCCCTGATGCGTCCATTGGCCGAGGTGGAGCCGTTGCCGGCCGACGCGCCGCCGCCCGCCCCGCACCGGCGTGTCGCGTCGATCGTGCTCTCCGTACGGGGGGAGCCCCAATGACACGGGAGCGTGCGCTGCGCCGTCTTGCGGCCATGGGGCTTCTCCTCGGCCTGGTGCCGCTCCCGTTCACCGGCATCGTCCTGCCGCCGTTCTGGATCGTGGCGGCCGTGGCGGCCGTCGGGGCTTTCCTCCGGCACCGCCAGCTGGAGCTCTCGAACCGGGTGATGAACGTCCTGGCCGTGGTCTTCGTGGTGACGGTCCTGGTCGCGGGTGGGTGGCGGGTCGGGCCGCTTCGCCCCCTGGGTCAATTGCTGGTGCTGCTGGCGGCGCTCCGCGTGCTGACCGTCGGAGACCGGCGCAGCTTCACGGCTGCCCTGATTCCCAACGGCCTCGTATGGATCCTGGCCGTCGCCTCGTCGACCCACGTGACACTGTTGCTCTACCTGGCAGGCTCCATGATGGCCCTGTGGTGGGGCGGCATGCGGGCCTTCCTGCTCGTGATGTCGCCGGACGACATGCTGCCGTCGCTCCGGGGGATCCCGCGCTGGCGCCACGCGGCGTTCGCCGGCCTGGTCGTGCTGATCCTGGCGGTGCCGGTGTTCTTCGCCATGCCCCGGCTCCGGTCGCCGGTTCTGGCCGCCGGGAGGGGCTCGGCCGGCGTGACGGGTTTTCACACCTCGGTGGACCTTTCGGGGATCGGCGAGATCCGGCGGTCCGGACAGGTGGCGATGGTCGTCTCCCTGCGTTCTCCCGGACAGCTGCACGGCAGCTGGCTTCGCCTCCGCGCGACCGCGTTCAACCTGCTGCGAACGGGAACCTGGATCCCGCGCCGGACCGGCGCGCGACCACTGGGAGGCGCCGGGGAGATCGTGCGGATCGATGGCGGATCGGGAACGCTCGAAGGGACCGTCCAAATGGACGTGGAGCTCCTCCGGCCACAGGGCTACCTGTTCATCCCGCCGGGAACCGTTGCCGTCCGGAGCCCGCTGTCCGTGTCGATGGACATGGCCGGCGGGCTGGTGGTGCCCCGCTACAACCGCCGGCCCGTCAGCTACACCCTGTGGTTGCGGCCGGGCTCCTCCCGCAGGTTCGGGCCGCCGGAGAAGGTCGATCTCTTCGTGCCGCGCTCGGGAGCGGCCCTGGAGGCGCTGACCAGGACGGTAACGTCGGGGGCCCGGGGGACCGAGGAAGTTGCCCGTGCCGTGGAGTCCTATCTCCGCTCCAACTACCGCTATACCCTCGAGATTCCCCGTCATTTCTCCAACGACCCGGTGGCCGATTTTCTCTTCGTCGACCGGAGGGGTCACTGCGAGCTCTTCGCCGGCGGGATGGTCATGATGCTCCGCTCCGTGGGCATCCCGGCCCGCATGGTCGGTGGCTTCAGCGGCGGCGACCTGGGGCCGGCGGGGCGAGTGGCTCACGTGCGCCAGTCCAACGCCCACACCTGGGTGGAGGTATGGCTTGGCAAGGGCCGCGGCTGGCGGACCTTCGATCCGACGCCGGCGGAGGATGTGCCCGCGGTTGTGAGGGCCGGGTTGCTGTCCCGGGTTCGCTGGACCGCCGACAAGATACAGGTCCTGTGGGACCGGTACGTCCTGACCTTCGGCTTGCAGGACCAACTGGACCTGATGTCCGCGGCCGTCTCGGCGTTGCTGGCCGCCCTCAGGGCGCTCGAGCGCTGGGCGGCGGTGGCCGGCCTGGCGACCCTGGGCCTCCTCCTGTGGATCCTCGCGATCCGCCCCCGGTGGCGCCGGCGCCGCAGGGGCGACGGCCGTTCCCGCGAGCTCTCCAGGATTCTGGCCCGGCTCGCGCGGCGGCTGGAACGTTCGGGTGTTGTGGTCGGCGCGTCGGCGACGCCCCGGTTCATGGCCCGGGAGGCTGCCCGCCTCTGGCCCGGCCTGGGCCCGGAGCTGGCGGAGCTGGCCCGGATCGCCGAGCTGGAGCTCTACGGCCCGGGGGCCGGGCCCCGAACGGCGGAGCGGGTTCGGGAGATCTGGAGGGCCCTTCGCGATACGGCCGGCCGGCCTGGGGACCGGGGCTGAAGGGACCGGGTCCAACGGCGCGACGGTCTTGGGAAGGCGCCGTCTCAGGAACGAGGGAACAAGGAACGACGGGGGCACAGTATACTTGGGGGGCGAGGCGCGGCCGGCGTGCCGGGGAGGAATCCATGGCCCAGTGGAAACCAAACGCCCAGGTGTTGCAACGGATCGAGATTACTCCGGAGCTGATGATCTTGCGGGTCGTTCCGACGGGCTGGGAGGTGCAGGAGTTCAAGCCGGGGCAGTTCACCGTGCTGGGCCTGCCGGGCTCGGCGAAGCGCCATCCCCTGGCCGACGAGGAGCCGAAGCCCGCCGACCCGGACAAGCTGATCCGGAGGGCCTACTCCATCGCCTCGCCGCCCCACGAGCGGGACTACCTGGAGTTCTACATCACGCTGGTCCGTTCCGGTGCCCTGACGCCGCGGCTCTGGAGCCTCAACCCCGGGGATCCCCTGTGGCTGGGGTCGAAGTTCACGGGGGTCTTCACCCTGGACGAGGTACCCGGCGAGGCCAGCATCGTGTTAATGGCGACGGGAACGGGGCTGGCGCCCTACATGAGCATGCTGCGGAGCTTCTTGCTCCGGGAGAGCGAGCGCCGAGTGGCGGTGCTCCACGGCGCCCGTCATTCCTGGGATCTGGGCTACCGGTCGGAGCTCCAGACCCTCCAGCGGCTCTTCCCCAACTTCGACTACTTCCCGGTGATCGACGACCCGGAGTCCGAGCCCCTCAAGTGGTCCGGGCACTCGGGGTTCGTGCAGGATCTCTGGAAGGAAGGCGTCATCGCGGAGCACTGGGGCTTCGAGCCGGCGCCGGACAACACCCACGTCTTCCTCTGCGGCAACCCGGCCATGATCGAGGACGCCCTCTCCATGCTGGCCGGCCTGGGCTTCAAGGAGCACTCCAAGAAGGCGCCGGGCCAGATCCACCTGGAGAAGTACTGGTAGGACGCGGCTCCGTGTGTGGTGCCGCCGGCGCCAAGCAGAATCGCTCCCCCCAACGCAAGGAGCACCGCTCCCCCAGGCGCCAAGGAGAATCCTTCCTCGCAACCCGGCGCCACGGAGAATCGCTCTTTCGGGCGCCAAGGAGAAGGTGTTCCCGAAACGCTCAGGAGCAGCCCATCCCGACGCTTCGCAGAACCCCACCCCGCACGCCCTGGGGAACTCCTCCGTTGTAGCGGCGGGCGTCCCGCCCGCCGAGGTGGGGGGCCGTACCACGGTGCCTTCGCGGTGCCTGACACTCGATCATCCTGGGTTGCCGGGAGCGGGAAGGGTAGGCGAGCGATGACCCGGGGAGCGAATGCCGAGAGTGTCTCGCGGTCCAGGGGGTCACAACACCATAACACGGTGCCTGGCACCTAACGCAGGCTCTTGCGCGAAGGGGGGCAGGTGCTCCTTGGCTCCGGCGTCCGTTTGCTTGCGGACCGGGGGAGTCCGCAAGCAAACGCCGTCCTCCTCCGGCGGGGAGGGGCGCGTTGGCCGGCGGAGCGCGAAGGGACCCCGCCGGGCGGGATCTTCTCCTCGGGGTGTTCGTGGCGGCTGCTGCTGGGCGCGAAGGGATCGCCGGGCGGGACGTGCCACCCACGTACTTCTCTCGAGCGCGCCGACGATCCCTTCACGCCAAGGAGAGAAGTGCGTGAGTGGCACTCCACGGGAAGGGCGGCCGGAGCATTCGTATGCCATGGAAGGAGGCGTTCCGCGACGCATTCCGGCGGGCGCCGCCGACACCGTCTTCACCACCCCAACGTCACGCCCGCCGGGAGCGAACGCCGGAGCCAAGGAGCACCGATCGGCACCGATCGGCAGCCTTGACGAGCGGGAAACTGTGATGCAGCCTGCCGAGGGCGGGTGAGATAGAGGGGGCGCATGGTAGTCTAGACTTGGTGTGTCGAATCGTTGGAAGAAGGTGATGTTGCGGGCTGCTCGGAATCCCGGTTCTCTGACGTTTCGGGAATGCACGGGGCTTGCCGAGGCATTCGGTTTCGAGTGTGCACGACAGCGGGGGAGCCATCATGTCTACAAACATTCAGCGGTTCCGGAACTGGTCAACCTGCAGGAAGTGAAAGGGATGGCCAAGGCATATCAGGTCCGGCAGCTTCTCAAGGTGATTGAGAGGTACGGATTGCGGATGAGAGGTGGGGAATGAAGGACTATCACATCAACCTGTTCTTCAGCGAAGAGGATGAGGGGTGGATCGCCGATATCCCTGATCTGACCCACTGTTCTGCGTTCGGGGAGACGCCGGAAGAGGCGCTGGAACAGGTTCAAATCGCCAAGGAGCTCTGGCTGGAGGCGGCGCGGGCGGAGCACCGCCCGATTCCCGAGCCCCGGTATCGCCCAGTGATCTACGAGACCGCATCGTAGGGAACCTGTGGCGAAGCTGGTGGCGCGGAGCGAGGGGGGGAGGATAGTTGCCAGGGATGCCATTGAGTAATTCTGTGGAATAGGCGCCCAGGAGAATGTCTTCTCCTGGGCGTCACGGAGTTCCCTTTCGCCCATCTCCGGCGTCCGTTTGCTTGCGGACCGGGAGAGTCCGCAAGCAAACGCCGTCCTCCTCCGGCGGGGAGGGGCGCGTTGGCCGGCGGAGCGCGAAGGGGCCCCGCCGGAGTGCGGTGCGGGACGCCTCCTTCGAGGGCCGGCTGCTGCTGCTGGCGGTGTCGCCGTGCAGTGCCAGCCTTCGCATTTCCCCCGGTGGGTGAAGCTTGTCGATGGCGTGGGAAACGCGAAGACTGGCACGTGCCGCCGGGCGTGACCTGCTCCTCGGGGTGTTCGTGGCGGCTGCTGCTGGGCGCGAAGGGAGCTCGCCCGCTTCGCGGGCATCGCCGTGGAGGATCGCTACCCTGGAGCGGTGGGCGAAGGGACCGCTGGGCGGGATGTGCCGCCCACGCACTTCTCTCCTGGGCGCCGGGGTGGGGCGGAACGACGTCGGGAGAAGTACATGAATGGCACGCTCCGCCCATATGGTCAGCATGACGGCCGTGGCGAGTCCGGTGCGGGTGTTAACCCGGATGATTCACCATCCATCTGCTACAGGGCGGAATGCACAGCGTCTGGCGGCGCTTTCTCGATTCGCTCGCTCGACGTGCCACCAGCACGCCTGCGCTCGCGAATCGTGCGAGAGCACCGCCATCCACAACGCCTTCCGCCCTTCGCGACGATGTTTGACGAATAATCCGGGTTACGAGCCGGGTACGATGCGGCGCGCCCTGCGGACTCTGGGGGGTTGGGTCAGGCGGACGATCCGGTGTGTCTCGTCCTGGCCCTCGTGGTTGGTCACCTTCAGCGTGACACGGTACGTCCCGGGATGAGCGTAGGTGTGTACCGGGTTTTCCTCAGTGGAGGTGGTGCCGTCCCCGAAATCCCAGTTCCATGTCGATGCCTGAAAACCAGTCCTGTTGTAAAGGCTCCGGTGGGCGGCCGGTGGACGGGATACACGTCGAGCAGCTTCGGGGCCATGGGGTCGCTCACATCGAGAACGCTCAGGCCTTCCTCCTGATCGATGAGGTAGGCAGCCGCTCCGGCCACCTCGACGCCCACCGTGTTCCAGGCAGTTGTGCACCATCCGAGCTTTCGGGGCTGACCGGGATCCGAAACGTCCACGATCACGAAGCCTGCGTACATGGTTGCCAGGTAGGCGTAGGCCCCGGAGAGGGCGATATCCACCACGTGCCCTCCCACGCTGAGATAGCCGAGAAGCTGCGGGCTCGTGGCGTTGGAGACGTCCACGGTCTCGATGCCATGGCCGACTCCCAGGTAGGCCACACCTCCTGAAACAGCTACCGAATACGGCGTGTCGGATGCGTGGTAGGTTCCCACGATGACCGGTGCCGAAGGGTTCGTGATGTCCACGATCGAGAGCGTGTTGCCGTCATGCAATCCATCAGTCAACAGATACACCGACCCGCCGTCCACAGCGATGTCAAGGATCGTGTCGGAGGCCTCCAGCGAGCCCAGCACTTCCGGCGTGCCGGGGTCGCTCACATGGACGATCTGAAACAGGGTGTCCGATTCGCCCACGAACGCCAGGTCTCCACTGACGGCAATCGCCGTAGCCTTTGCCGCCGTTTCCACGTGGCCGATGGTTCTCGGGTTGTCCGGGTTGGAGATGTCCTCAACCAGGACCCCTCGTCGGCCCGTGCGGTTGCCTCGATGTGGATGGTGCCGGAGAGTCCTGCACCTCCGGCCTTGGCCGCCATGTCCTCAATCTCGAGGCAGCCTCCCGCCGGCGCCGTCCCAATCTTGACCAGCTGTCCGATGGCCGCGCAGATCTGCGATTCCACGGGATCCGCTACCCGAGCTTGGCCAGCTCCTCCTCGATCATGCGCTTGTGGTTGAGCTCGGCCTTCCGTAGGGTCTCCAGGACCTCCAGCGACTCGTCGTCGCTGAAGTACTCCTTGGCCTGGGTGTAGTACTCGTAGGCCTTGACCTCGGAGTCCCTGGCGAGCTCGAGGGCCTGCCGGACGGTCATCGTGTCGGGGACCTTGTCGTAGTCGGGTGTCTCGATGTCCCAGGCGAGGTTCTCCGTGAAGTTGGCCGGCGTGTCGCCGAACCTCCGCCGGCGCAGCTTGGCCACGGTGTCCCGGTGTGCCGCCTCCAGCTCGGCCATGCGCTCCAGGAAGGCGACGACCTCCTCGTTGGAGTCACCGGCGGCCCAGGAGGCCAGCGTCTCGTAGTGGGAGCGAGCCTCTTCCTCGGCGTACACGGCCATGTCCAGGATGTCCATCGGGTCCAGCTTCGAGAAATCGAATTCCATGCCCATCGAGTCTGCCTCCCCGTGTGGGGACCGGCGGCCCCCGGATTGCGGCCCAACTGTGCCTCAACGGATATCACCTGTCAATGGAGATGGCGCCGGCCCCCGGGGAATGAAACGGCCGCCGGTGCGTAGAGTCTGGCACGGGCGGAGAAATGCCGGTACGACTTGCCGCTACGGGCGGACCTGCCTATGATGAGGGGTGGAACAGATGATGCGCCGCATCCGACCGTTGATCGTTTCCGGGATCCTTGCCGTCATGCTGGCGACGCCGGCCATGGCCGGGACGGTGGTGCGCTTCCGCTTCGCCGATACGGTGCAGCCGGCCTCCCAGAAGTACGTTGAGCGCGCCCTCGATCAGGCGGCCTCCTCCGGTGCGGACCTGGTGGTCATGGAGCTCGACACGCCCGGCGGTCTCGTCAGCTCGGCCCGAGCGATCACGACGGCCATCACCTCATCCAAGGTTCCCGTCGTCGTCTATGTGGCGCCTTCAGGCGCCCAGGCGGCCTCGGCCGGCTTCTTCATCCTGATGGCGGCCGATGTGGCCGCCATGGCGCCGGGCACCAACACCGGGGCGGCCCACCCCGTCGGGGGCAAGGGCGAGAACCTCCCCGAGGACGTCCGGAAGAAGGCGACCAACGATGCCGCCGCCATGGTGCGGGCGCTGGTCCAGCCCCGCCACCGGGACCCGAAGCTGGCGGAGAAGGCCGTCACCGAGAGTCTGTCATTCAGCGCCGGCGAGGCCCTGAAGAACGGCCTGGTCGATCTCGTGTCGCCGAGCTTCGACGACCTCATCACGAAGCTCGACGGGCGTGAGGTCGACCGCTTCGACGGCTCCAAGACAACGCTCAAGCTCGCGCCCGTAACCGTGGTCGAGATCGAGCCGACGGCGGCGGAGCGATTCCTCTCGGTGCTGGCGAACCCCAACGTCGCCTATCTGCTGATGGCGCTGGGCATGCTCGGCATCTACATGGAGCTCTCCCATCCGGGGGGCATCCTGCCTGGCGTGGTGGGCGTCATCGCCATCCTCCTGGCGCTCTACTCCCTCTCGGTGCTTCCGGTCAACCTGGCGGGCGCCGCGTTGATCGTCGTGGGGCTCATCCTCTTCGTCCTGGAGGTCAAGGTGACCAGTTATGGCCTGCTGACGGCCGGGGGGCTGGCATCGTTCATTCTCGGCTCACTCATGCTCTTCAATTCACCGATCCCCGCCATGCGGGTCAGCCTGGGGCTGATCCTACCGACGGCGGTGGTCGTTGCCTTCCTGACCATCTTCCTGCTCTCGAGGGTCCTGGCCGCCCACAAGCGCCGGCCGGTGACCGGGAAGGAAGGGATGATCGGGGAGCTCGGCGAGGTGCGCTTGACGTGTAATCCCGTCGGCAAGGTCCTGGTCCACGGCGAATACTGGGACGCCGTCACGGAGGATGGAACGGCGGCCGAAACCGGTTCGGCCGTCGAGGTGGTTGCCGTCGAAGACCGCCGCCTGCGCGTGCGGGTGGTGGAGGAAGGAGCGAGGTCTTCATGATTCCGTTCAGCTCAGGTCTGATATTTGTCGTCGTCATCGTCGTTTTCGTTTTGAGCAAGTGGATCAACATCCTCAAGGAGTACGAACGGGGTGTAATCTTCCGCCTGGGGAGGGTGCTTCCGGAGGCCAAGGGGCCCGGCCTGATCTTTGTGCTGTGGCCCATCGACCGCATGGTGCGCGTCAGCCTGCGGGTGGTCGTGCACGACATCCCGCCCCAGGACGTCATCACGCGGGACAACGTCTCGGTCAAGGTCAACGCCGTCGTCTACTTCCGGGTCATGGACCCGACCCGGGCGATCATCGAGGTGGAGAACTTCATCTACGCCACCTCCCAGCTGGCCCAGACGACCTTGCGTTCGGTCCTCGGTGAGGTGGAGCTCGACGAGCTTCTCTCCCACCGGGAGAAGCTCAACATCAAGCTGCAGAGCATCATCGACCAGCACTCCGACCCGTGGGGCGTCAAGGTGACCATGGTGGAGATCAAGCACGTGGACCTTCCCGCGGACATGCAGCGCTCCATGGCCCGGCAGGCCGAGGCCGAGCGTGAGAAGCGGGCCAAGATCATCCACGCTGCCGGTGAGCTCGAGGCCTCCAAGAAGCTGGCCGAGGCCGCCGAGGTCATGCAGAAGCAGCCCGTATCGGTGCAGTTGCGTTACCTCCAGACCTTGACCGAGATCTCCACCGAGAATACCTCGACGATCGTCTTCCCGGTGCCCTTGAAGATGTTCGAGAGGCTGTTCAAGGACTAGGCCGGGCCCATGGCGCGGACCTACTACCAGATCGAGCTGACGGCCCGGCAGCTGACGGTGCTCCTGCTCTTGCTGGGAGGCGCCATGGTGGCGGCCTTCGTCCTCGGTTACGGGGCGGCGGTCGCCGGCCGGGGCCCGGCGGAGGAAGGGCCGCTCCTGGCGGCCGTGGCGACGCCGACTCCCGTGGAGCAGCGGATCGTCACGCCGGTACCGCCGGCCGAGAGTGTGGCCACGGCCCGTCCGCGCGGGCCGGGGCCATCGCCGACCTCCGGGT